>JAFZWF010000013.1 GCA_017617435.1 Bacilli bacterium | reverse complement strand
TTATTGTTGTTGTTGTTATTATTATTTTTTGATTTATGCTTTAAAGGTGTTACTTCATAATATGGATTAAAATGATTCATTGTTCCAAAAATAGCCATTAAAACAACGATAAAAGTTATAAATATAGCTGTTCCAAATTGAACTTTTCTCATATCTAATTTCCTTCCCCATTATTATTCTCATTATTATTAGCATCTTCTTGAGCATTATTATTTTGTTCCTCATTTTTTGGAACTGTGTTTTCAACATATGATTCATACATTACATCGTTAACTTTAACATAGTATTTTTCACCTGTTTTAGTTACAGTAAATGATTTATCAGTTTTCCATGAATCACTAGCATTAACAAGAATGTCAGTTGGTGTAGTTTCATTACCTTTTACCATTTTTATAACTGCATTTGGTTTTGAGTATTCATGAATTTCAAGTGTTTTATTAGCAACAACTGCAGCATAACAATTAGCATATAGTCTTACATATGTGTAACCTTTTCCGTCTATTTCTTTACCTTCATAATCATATACTTTATAACCACTAGATGATTTAGCAGTTATATATTTATCTGTATAACTCATAATTTTTTCAGGTATATCTTTACATTTTTCTTTTCCATCTTTACCAAAGATTACATATTTACCATTAGATTTTTTAGCAATGAAGTTATCTCCAGATTTTTCTAGTTCACTAAATTCGAAATTAAGAACTACATCAACGCTTGTGCTTGTAACTCTTAAAAGACCAAATTGATCTTTAGTATTTTTTACAACGATATAATCTCCATCAGAAACTTTAGCATCAAAATTATGACCAATTAAACCTGATGTTTCAACTGCCGTATATGGTCCAAGTTTTTTATTAACACTTAAATCATATAAATAAATTGAAGGAGTTGTTATTGTATCATTTATAAATACATAACGATTATTTAAAATAGATAAAATTCCTGTTTGTATATCATAGGATAAATCGTTATTAGAAATATTTGTAGTTGATGCAACAGTACAGTGATCTAGCACTCCAGTTGAATTTCTATTTTTACATGTGTATTTTCCAATTAAATTAGTTTTCTTATCATCACCATAGAAATATAATATACCATTAAAATAACTAACAAATGGTCTATCTTTATTTTCTTGTGCTTCTTTTATTGAAAGTAAATCATTTGCTTTTCCTCTTGAAATAGAAATATATTCTTCATTAACTTCCATTTCAAAAGCAACATCATTAGAAATAAGTTGATTATTAGCATCAAAAACATATGTACGGTTATAATTTGTTGAAGTTAAACCTATAGGGACCTCGTTATATTTAAGACCAGTTTTATCGTATACAATTATGCCATTATCTAAAAGAGCAGCATAATAATCACCCATTATTTTTATAAATAAATATGTATTAGGTGTAAGTTCTGTACCTTCAAAATTAAATATTTTATAATAATTATCAGAAGATTTGGTAACAATAAAATTATCATTATAATCAACAATCTCATCATTAAAGCCACTACTTAAAAGATTTTCTTCAAAATCTATTAAATAATATTTTCTATTTTTATTTATAACTAAATATTTATTAGAATTTTCATTAGCAACAGCTCCAGCGTAATCATAAACAAAGTTTATTAATGTTCTTGGAGTTGTATCTGATAAATCAAGCATACCATATTTATTTTCTTTATTTTTTAATATAACATTATTTTTATTAATAGAAGATTGCTTAACTAATTTATATTCATCAATACTATTTTTAGATTTAATACTGTATAAGATAATATCGTCATTAGATCCTGATTTATTATCAACAACAAAAACATAATCTTCATTTATTATTGACGCACGTGATTTAATCTTATTACCATCTTGATCAAGGTATTGATCACCTATAAAATTATCTTCTTCATTTCTATATGCAATATAACATTTCTTTTCATCTTTGTTTTTACATTCATATTTTCCAATTTCTTTTTTACTTTCATCAGTAAATATTAAAACACCATTTTTATACGTATAGTTTTCTTGCTGAATAACAACATCTGGAAGTTTTTCTTTTTTATCGTCTTTCTTTTTAGTTAAAACTAAAACTAAAAGAACAATTAAAGTAATAACTAAAAAAGTGATAAAACATATAACAAACTTCTTTAATTTTGTTAATCCAGACCACCAATTTTTTATATTAGAAAAAAGTTTAAATTTTAATTTTTTGTTTTTCTTCTTATTTCCTTTTTTCTTTTTCTTTTTATCATCTAAATCATCAGATAAAACATCAACTGGTGATGTAAAATCTACTACCAAACTTTTTTCTTTAATAACGTTTATTTCTTTAGTATTTTTAGCTGGTTCCACATTAAATATCATAGTATCGTCAAGTGACTCAATACCATCGTTTTTTTCTGGTTTATTTCCTTGCATGTGACTCAACTCCTATTATCAATAGCATTATAACATAATAGTTATTTTCTTTACAATGAAAAAAAGAAAAAGAACTAAAAATTTAGTTCTTTAATTTATATTATTCTAATTAAAATTTCATTCATTACATATAACTTTTTAGGATTTATAAAAAGATAATTGTTTTCAACTTTTAATAGCTTTTCTTTTATTAATTTTTGAATATTCTCATCTGCTTCAAGATTATCTCCATATTTTAAAAACCATTCATTTAAATTTACACCTTTAGTTAATCTTAAACCAAGCATAAGTTTATTCTTTTTCTCATCTTCAATTGATACAAGTTCTCTTTTATACATATAGTTACCATCTAAATATTTAGAAATACTTCTTGTATTTTCATATCTAACTTCATGTAAATAACCAGCAGCACCAAGTCCAAATCCATAATACTCATCATTATTCCAATATACTAAATTATGTTTAGCATACTTTCCATTTTTGGCATAATTACTAATTTCATAGTGTTCATAACCAGCTTTAGATAAAGTTCTTTTTATGTATGAATACATTTCATATTCTTCATCTTGACTAACACCTTTTTTGTAATGTAAAAATAATTTAGTATTAGGTTCAAAAATTAAACTGTAAAAACTAATATGATCAGGTTTTAACTTAAGAACCTTTTTAACATCTTCTTTTAAAGTGTTTAAAGATTCATTTGGTAAACCATATATCATATCAATGTTTATATTATCAAAACCTTTACTACGTGCAATTTTTATTATTTTACTTGCCTGATCAAAATCAGCATCACGACCCATAAGTTTTAATTTTTTTTCATCAAATGATTCAATACCAATACTTAATCTATTAACTTTCATATTTTTAAGTCTAGTTAAATATATATCATTTAAATCATTTATATTTGCTTCAAAAGTAAATTCATAATCTTCAGTAAATTGAAATAAATTAATAATTTTTTCTAGTTTTTCAAGATCATGTTCATTAAGCTGAGATGGGCTTCCACCACCAATATAAAGGGTTTTAATAAGTTCTCCTTCATAGCGATCAGTTATTTCATTATATAGTTCTTCTAAATATCTATCAGCCCATTTTTTAACATAAAAAACTTTGCAAAAATCACAGTAAGAACAAATAGATTTACAAAATGGAATATGTATATATACACTTCTTGCCATAATTACTCACCACTTAATACGGCTAGGAACGCTTCTTGAGGAACCTCTACACTACCAACCATTTTCATTCTTTTTTTACCTTCTTTTTGTTTTTCAAGAAGTTTTCTTTTTCTAGATACGTCTCCACCATAACATTTTGCTAGTACATTTTTTTTCATTGCAGATATATTTTCTCTTGCTATAACTTTACTTCCAATAGATGCTTGAATTGGTACTTGAAACATCTGTCTTGGAATAAGTTCACGTAGTTTTTCAACTATTGCTCTACCTCTATTATATGCAAAATCCTTATGAACGATAATACTTAAAGCATCAACTTTTTCTCCGTTTAGTAAAATATCCATTTTTACTAAATCAGATTCAAGGTATCCACATATTTCATAATCAAATGATGCATAACCTTTAGTTGATGATTTTAATTTATCAAAAAAGTCATATACAATTTCTGAAAGGGGTATTTCATAGTGAATATTTACTCTTTCTTCATCAATATATTCAAGTGATTTATAAATTCCTCTTTTATTTTGACATAATTCCATTATTGGTCCTATATATTCTGATGGAACAATAATATTTGTATAAATATAAGGCTCTTCTATTTTTGAAATATATGTTCTATCTGGCATCTTATTTGGTGAATCAATATCTTCTATAGTGCCATCAGTTAAAGTAACTTTATATATAACAGACGGACTTGTTGCAATAATGCCAATTCCAAATTCTCTTTCAATTCTACTCATAATTATTTCCATATGAAGTAGACCTAAGAAACCAGTTCTAAAACCAAAACCTAGTGCATCAGAAGTTTCAGGTTCAAATGTTAAAGCAGCATCATTTAGTTTTAATTTATTTAATGCTTCTTTTAAATCCTCAAATAAATTTGGTTCTATTGGAAAAATACCAGAATAAACCATTGGTTTCATGGGTTTATAACCAGATAGTGGTTCTAAAGCCATATCATCTGTAAGCGTAATTGTATCACCTACAGCTACTTTAGATATATCTTTTATACTTGCACAAATCCAACCAACTTCACCTGATGCTAAAGAATCTTTTTTTACTTCATTTGGTGTTCTAACACCAAGTTCAATAATCTCAAAATCACTTTTACTTGCCATCATTGTTATGTGATCTTTTACTTTAATTAAACCATCCACAACTTTAACAAGTAAAATTACACCACGATATGGATCAAAATAGCTATCAAAAACTAAAGCTCTAGTTTTTTTATTATCATCTGCTTTAGGTGGATCTATTCTCTCAACAATTGCATCTAAAAGTTCTTTAACACCTTCACCAGTTTTTCCACTACATAAAAGAATTTCTTCATCCTTAAAACCAAGAACTTTTTTTAACTCTTCTTTTACCTTAGGAACATTTGCATTGGGTAAATCAATTTTATTAATAACAGGAATTATTTTTAAATCATTATTTAGTGCAAGATAAAGATTAGCTAATGTTTGAGCTTCTATACCTTGAGCAGCATCAACAACCAAAATTGCTCCTTCACATGCAGCAAGGCTTCTAGACACTTCATAAGAAAAATCTACATGACCTGGAGTATCAATTAAATTAAGCAAATACTCATCATTATTATATTCATATTTAAGCGCAACTGCATTTAATTTAATTGTAATACCACGTTCTCTTTCAAGATCCATATTATCAAGTAATTGATCTTTCATATCATGTTTATCAACAGCATTAGTAATCTCTAAAATTCTGTCTGCTAAAGTTGATTTACCATGATCTATATGAGCAATGATACAAAAATTTCTGATTAAATCTTTTTTCATATTTAACACCAAAATAATTATATCTTAAAATTAGTAATTTTAAAAGATATTACCAAAATAATACTTTCATAGCATGAGATACACCTTTAATGCCTTCTTCTATTACTTTTCCCATGGTAATTGTAAGTCCGTTACCAGCTTTTGTAACAAAATTAGAATAATTTACATCATCATCTAAATATCCACTTACACTTACCTTCTCACCACTTTTAAGTACATCTTCAAAATTTTCAATTTCTTTATTTGTAATAATAGTCTTTTTTTCAACCCTAGTAGGATAATAACCACTTTGAAGTGCAATATAAAAACCTATAAAAATAATAAATAAAATTATTAATAATTTAAAAAACGGATGCATTTTTTCTTTTTCATAATCCATTATTTAATTCCTCCTTTATAAATTCAAAAATAACTTCAGATAATATATCTAAAGAATTATATACTTCCTCTAAATAATTATTCTCTCCACCCACTTCAATTAAGATTGTTCTATTTGAAAAATCTTGATTATAAACTCCGTTTACATTCTTTCCTTTTTTCTGAAGAATACCTTTAGATAAACCATCTAGTTTATTATTAACTCTCTTACTTAATTCTTCAGCATACTTTTGGTTTTCCTCATAATTAGGATTTTCTAAGCCAACTAAAAATAAAAGTTTCGCATAACACTTATTGTTTACACAAAGTGTTGTATGTTCTCTTTTCCCAGAATCACGGTGAATATCAAACAAATATTTTATAGATGGATATTCATTTATAACATCATTAATAAAACTTCGTGAAACCCTATATGAATATCCATATTTCCAATTATTATCAGATAAAACTTTACTTACACTTTTAGTTTCCATTATTGTTGGAAGAGATTTATCATTTAATTTCTCATTTAAATAACTCGTTGTAGTCATAATGTTAGGTGTATACTCAGTTCCTTCTTTTTTTAAATAATTTTCACCTTGATGAGTGTTATATAAGTAAATGATAGGTTTATCATCTTTTATTTCTTTAACAAAAAACATATCATCATAAATTATTTCTTTATTAGTTGTTTCACTAAGTTTTATATCATCATTAAAAACTGCTTGAGAAATGCTTTTATTTAATGTCTTACTTTCGTTAATAAATTCTTTTTTTAAATATTTTTCATTATAAATTTTAAAAATAGGTTTTAAAAATTTAGAATTTTGCATAAAAATAACTAATATAGATGAAAATAAAATAAACAAAATATTTTTATAATTATTTTTTAAATGATACTTTTTTTTATGTTTCATTTTCACCACTATCACCTCTAAAAGTAATATAACTAATTAGTGCAAAGAAAAATGTCGAAACATATAAAAATAATTAAGTTTTTTAAAATATGCTTTTTTCTTGCAAATATTAGACAAATTTGATAGAATTATTACTGAATTACAGGAAGGAGTTCAAAAATGGCAAATATTAAAAGTTCAAAAAAAGCTATTAAGACTATAGCAAAAAGAACTGAAAATAATCATGAACTTAAAGCTACAGTAAAAAATTGTATTAAAAATTGTGATAAAGCTATTGCATCTGGAGATGTTGATGCTGCTAAAACTAAACTAAACGAAGCTCAAAAAAATATTGATAAAGCAGTTAGTAAAGGATTAGTAAAAGCTAACACAGCTGCTAGAGAAAAATCAAGATTATCAAATAAAGTTAAAAACATGAAGTAAACAATTGTTTACTTCATTTTTTAATGTTAAAATAATTTCTAAGGATGTGATATAACCATGAAAAAATTCATCGTCCCATTTTTATGTTTATTTATAATAGTATTAGTAGCAATAAATCATACTAAACTTGTTGATTTTGCAACTAAAGTTTTTACAAATAAACAACACTTAAATATACTAGCTGGTAATGAATACACAAAAAGTAATGATTACTTATATGTACAAAGAAGTAATGACTATACCCCACTTGGTTATCAAGATGTACTAAATATTTATTACAGCATAATTAATAACCACTGGGATACATTTACATTTTACTGTCCTAGTGAATATTCATCATGTATCGACGATATAACAAAATTAAGTGATTCATCACTTACATTGTCAAATATAAACAACTTTGTTCATCCATATAATAGTTTTACTAATATAAAAACAACAATTGATTCAAATGGTGAAATAATTGTTAAAGTATCTTATTTATATACAAAAGATCAAATAAACTATATTAATAATGAAGTAGATAGAATTATTAGTGAAAACTATAATAGTGAGCTAAATACCAAAGAAAACCTTAAAAATATTCATGACTACATTATAAATAATACAAAATATGATGTTGATTATGAAAAAAACAAACCACTTCAAACATATAATGCATATGGTGCTTTAAAAGAACACTTAGCAACATGTAATGGATATAGTGATTTAATGGCTATAATATTAAGTAAACTAAATATTAATAATTATAAAATTGCTTATAATCCAGGAGAAAATAAAGAAACAGAAGGTCACGTTTGGAATGCAGCTTACATTGATGGATCATGGCTTCATATAGATTTGACTTGGGATGACCCTGTTGGTGATGGTAGAGATTATTTATATCACAAATATTTTCTAGTTAACACAGAAGAAATGAAAGAAGCCGATACTGGTAACATCCAAGTAATTGAACATGATTTTGATAAAAAAGTTTACCAAGAATTTTAAAAGATCATAAACAAAAGTTTATGATCTTTTTTCTTCTATTATTTTTATAACTTCATCTACTGTTTTACTAAAATCATCATAGTTGGTTTCAACCCATATTGTCGGAAGTTGATTATTATACCAAGTGTACTGTCTTTTTGCATAATGTCTAGAATTCTTTTTGATTAAATCAAGTGCTTCTTCTTTAGAAATTTCACCACTAAAATATTTAAATAACTCTTTATAACCTATTACAGTATCAAGTGCTTTGCACTTGATATTTTTATCATAGAAATATTTAGCTTCATTAATTAGTCCTTCATCAACCATTTTATCTACTCTTTTATTGATAATATTATATAGATTTTCTCTTGAAGTAGTTAAACCTATAAAAATAGCATTATCATATAAAAGTTTAGATTTTTCATGATTAACTTCTTTTTTGTTAAGCACCCTTATTAATCGCTTACGATTATTTTTATGAACATCACATAAAGGATCTTTTTTTAGTGCAAGTTGATAAAGCTCTTCATTTGTTAAATCATCAAATGATTTATTAGTATTAATTGTTTCATCATCAAGTTTATAGTCATAAAGTGCAGCTTTTTGATAAAGACCTGATCCACCAACAATAATGATTGTTTTATCTTTATTCTCATCTATAATCTTACGTGCATCTTTTTGATAGTTATAGATTGTATAAACATCTTCTAAATCACATATATCAAATAAATAATGAGGAATATTTTCTTTTTCTTCTTCTTTTATCTTGGCAGTTGCTATATTCATTTCTTTATAAACTTGCATAGCATCGCTATTAATAATTACACCATTATATTTTTTAGCAAGTTCAACACTTAATTTAGTTTTACCAACTCCTGTTGGTCCACCAATAACTATAATCATATAAATCACCTATAAAAAAAAGCTAGATTAATCTAGCCACTTTTCTTATTTACGTCTTAATTATAGCACGAAAATACTAGTATTTCAAGACTTGTAAAATAAGATAACTCATTATATAGTTAAATTGCTTAAATCTGTTTACATAAATAAAGAAAAGGAGTGGTTTTTATTATTTTAAAAAATATTAGAAAGATCTATGGTTATTCAAAAGGTTTCAGAAAGTACATAGTAAGGTACACATTATGTATTCCCCTAGTTACTCTTATATCAATTATTGTTCCAATATACACAGCAAAACAAATTATATTCATTAATAATGGAACATATAATAGTTTAATAACTGCAGCGCTTATTATCTTCTTCTTTGAAATAATGAGAAATATTATAAGACTAATTTCTTCCCTATCTATTGGATTATTCTTTAGAGAATCAGTTAGAGTTATTCAACTTAAAGCGTTAAAATCATTACTTAGTATTAAAAATAAAGATTTAGATTCTATGCCTAGTGGTGTTGTTATAGAAAGAGTTAATAATGATTGCTCTAAAATAGCGGATTGTATACCAAACATTATAGAAGATCTAAGTGAGATTTTATCAAATGTAGGTATTATCGTTACAATTTTCTTTTTAAGCAAGATTTTATTTTTATATTTAATTACTGCATCAGTAATTATATTTATATTTAATAGAATTAAAATTAAAAAATGGGCTGAATTTGATAAACAAAGAAGAAAAGCAAATGAATATAGCACAAGTTTTATTTGTGAACTTATTAGAGGAATTAGAGATATTAAAGTTTTAAATGCAAATAAATCATTTTTAAATGAAGCAGAAAATAGAATAAAAGAAAAAAACAAAATAACATATAAAGGTAGAAAATTTCTTGGTCTATTTAGACTACTTATTGGTTCAATATCAGATTTACTTGATTTATGTTTTATCTTAATTGCTGTATATTTATTAAAAAATAACTTAGTTACAATAACAGCATTAATTACAGTATATATGTATAAAAACAGAATTTATTATATATTTAACACCTACTCTAATTTACAAGAATACTTAAAAGATTTTGAAATATCTTCAACAAGAGTTCTTGATATTATTGAAGGAGATAGATACGAAAGAGAATCATTTGGAAATAAAGAACTAAAAAAAGCAAAAGGAAACTTTGAATTTAAAAACGTCAAATTTAGTTACAAAGATGGTATTCCAGTTTTAAAAAATTTGTCATTTAAAATAAAAGCAAATACAACAGTAGCTTTTGTTGGAAAAAGTGGATCTGGTAAAACAACTATCTTTAACCTTCTTGCAAAACTATACGATATTGATGATGGTGAAATATTAATGGATGATATAAACATTAACGAACTTACTGAAAATTCAATTCGTGGAAATATGACTATCATCAATCAATCACCCTATATCTTTAATTTAAGCATTAAAGATAATCTTAAAATTACTTCACCAAATGCAACTAATAAAGATATTAAAGAAGCTTGTAGACTTGCAAATCTAGATGAGTTTATAGATAGTTTACCAGATAAATATGACACAGTTGTTGGTGAAGGTGGTATTACACTTTCTGGTGGTCAAAAGCAAAGGCTAGCAATAGCAAGAGCTTTACTTCAAAAAACAGAAATTATTCTATTTGATGAAGCAACATCAGCACTTGATAATGAAACACAAGAAGAAATTCAAAAAGCAATTGATAATATGAAAAATGAATATACTATATTAATTATTGCTCATAGATTCTCAACAGTTATTAATTCAGATAATATTTACTTCATGGAAGATGGTGTTATAAAAGCAGAAGGAAAACATACTGATCTTCTTAAAAAATCAAAAGAATACAAAGAACTTTATGAGAAAGAATTAAAAGAAAACTAACCAAATTGGTTAGTTTTTTATGTCATTGCTCTTTTAAACATTTTATCTAAATCATAACTTGAAAATTTAACTATTGTAGGCCTTCCATGAGCACAGTTGTAAGGATTATTAGTTTCAAATAGTTGTTCAATTAATGAATTCATTTCTTCTAAACTCATTGGAGTATTACCTTTTATACTCATCTTACAAGCTATAGTTCTTACAAGATTTTCATTAAATTTTACTCTATCAACAATTTTATTTTCAGAAACAATTAAATCAACAATTTTTCTTATTACCTCTTCTTCATGACCTTCTCCAAGCCATGTAGGAGTTTCTTTAAATATTATTGTGTTAATTCCAAAGTCTTCAACAACAAATCCAAGACCAGTAATAATATCAATATTATCTTTTAGTGATAAATATTCACTTGGTGAAAGTTCAATAGATATCGGAAATAACATCGCCATTGTATGAACATCTTTTTCTTCTAAAGCCTTTAAAACTTTTTCGTAGTTTACTCTTTCATGAGCAGCATGTTGATCAATTAAGTACATGCCTTCGTCATTTTGAGCAACTATGAATGTTCCGTGAATAGATCCAATAGGTTCTAAATATAATTTTTTTAAATCTTCATTTTTATCTTTAGATAAATCAACCTCATCAACAGTAAAATCAAAAGATACTTGCTCGTTATCATCATTTTTATCAACATTATTATTATCCACAAGTTCAAAGGCGTTTCTAGTATTAATAAAATCACTATTAACAACAATTTCTCTATCTTCTTCTTTAGTTTCTAAATTTATTTCTGGAACAAGTAAAGCTTTTTCCAAAAATATTTTTATGTTGCTTGTAAGAAGTTCACAAAGTTCATTTATTTTACTTATCTTAATATCTTGTTTTGTTGGATGTATATTAACATCAACAAGTGTAGGATCAGTATATATATTTAAAAATACTACAGGATACTTATTGTCAGGTTTATGTAAAAAATATCCATCATTAATTGCTCTGTTAATATCAATATTTTTAACTACTCTATTATTAACAAATGTTATAATGTGACTTCTTGTTGATTTTAAAATATCTGGTTTACAAATAAAACCATCAATATCAAAATCATCAGATGATACATTAAATTTAATTAATCTTGTTGATATAGTTGAACCATATAGCTCATGAATAACTTTTGCAAGATTACCAGATCCACTAGTTCTAATGATATTATGATCATTATTATAAAGTTCAAAAGCAATCTTAGGCATTGATAAAGCAAGTTTTTCAATATAACTTGTGCAATTTTGAAGTTCTGTTGATTCACTTTTTAAATACTTAAGTCTAGCAGGTGTATTATAAAAAATATTTTCAACATTTATTCTTGTTCCAGGAGTTGCTGGACAGGTTTCTTTATCGATAATTTTTCCACCCTTAATGTGAACTAGAAAACCTTCATCATTAAAAGTTGTTTCAAGTGTTACTTCTGAAACACTTGCAATTGATGGAAGTGCCTCACCTCTAAACCCTAAAGTATTGATAAAAAATAAGTCATCGTCGCGATAAAGTTTACTAGTTGCGTGTCTTTGGAAAGCTAAAACGGCATCATCTTTATCCATACCTTTACCATTATCTGATACTTTAATACCTTTTAAACCACCACTTACTAAATTAACAACTATTTTAGTTGAACCAGCATCAATAGAGTTTTCAACAAGTTCTTTTACAATTGATGCACATTTTTCTATAACTTCACCAGCTGCTATTTTATTAGCAAGAGTTTCATTCATTACTTTTATACTTCCCAAAATTTCACCTTCTTTTTTTAAAAATAAGATTTTCTTATTTCACAGTTGTTAGTATTTATTAAAATTTGACACTTATTTTTAATATTTATAAATCCATAACCATATATAACTAAATCAGAGTTTTCGTCAATATCAAATCTATTAGTTATACTTACTTCTTCATCATATACCTTTTTTACCTTTATTAAATCGCTAACATAAAAAGTAAAACTATTAGTTTCATCATCACATTTAATATAAATTCCACTACCTAGTTTTAAAATATCATTAGGTTTTGTTTGAATAGTTATTGGCTTAATAAACTTTTTAGGAAAACTATTTATATCAAACTCAAAATCATTTACAAAACCAGGTGTGTCATATATATGAATATTTTCATCTAATCTAATTTTTATTAAATCTAAAGTTGTATTAGGCATCAAACTAGTAAGAATATTACTTTTTTTACCAAATGAATTGCATATTTCATTAATTATTGTACTCTTACCAGAATTTGTATAACCACAAATATAAGAATTTTTGTATGAAGTAATTAAATTAATTAATTCATTTAAATGATATTTATTAAGTGCGCTAATTAAGATTACATTACCATTAACATTATACGTACTTTTAATATAATCTATATAATTATTTTTACTTATACTTTTAGGTATATAATCTACTTTATTAATAAGTAAATATTTATTATGATGATTAATCTTTTTATAAGTATTAATAACTTTATTTGATATATTTAAAAAATCAGTAATAAAGAAAATAGCTCCTTCTTTATTACTAATTAAATTAATAATATCTTCATTAGTGTATTTCAAATCAACTACTTCTTTAACATTATAATTTTTTAGTTTAAAACATCTTTCACAAAACTTTGCATCTTTTTTGGGAGAATAACCGATAGCATTTTTATCTTTAAATTGAAGTGTTGAACCACATCCAGGACATACTTTAATCATAATACTCTCCTTGAATTAATACTCCCTTTTTATTAAATTTCTTTAAAAGTTTTCTCTCCCAAATTCTGTTAAATCTAGTTGTGATAGGTTCAACTGGCCCAATTCGATTAACTAAAATGGTTGTAAGTCCCATTCTGTTTCCACCAAATATATCAGTCATTAATTGATCCCCTATAGAAGCTACTTCTTCAGGTTTATAATTATATACATCTAATATTTTTTTGTATTTTTTCTTTAAGGGTTTATGAGAATTAAAAGCAATATCAACATTAAGCTTTTCTTTAAAAGGTCTAAGTCTTGTTTTACCACTATTAGATATAATTATTATTTTAAAATCATTTGATAATTCAGCAAATAAATCCTTAATTTTTTTAGATGGTTCCTTAGTTGTATAAGGAACTAAAGTATTATCTAAATCAAATAAAATACACTTAATACCAGCTTTTTTTAATTTTTTATAATTAATATCGTAAATACTCTTCTGATATATATCAGGTATAAATATATCCATTTATATCACCTTCTTAATTATATCATATTTAAAACCTATTAAAAATAGATTTTAATAGGAGTGATGGTATGTTTATAGGTATTTTAAATATAATTAAAAATTTTTTCTTAATGGCAGGCAGCTACTCAAATACAGTATTTCCTGAACCATTAGATATAAACGAAGAAGATATTATTATTAAAAAGATGTGTGATGGTGATACGGATGCTAGAAATAAATTAATCGAACATAACTTAAGGTTAGTTGCCCATATTTGTAAAAAATACGAATCTAAATTACTAGATTCAGATGATCTTATATCAATTGGAACCATAGGTTTAATAAAAGCAATAGATAGTTATAATTTAGATAAATCAACAAGAATTACAACATATGCTGCAAGGTGTATTGAAAATGAGATACTTATGTATTTTCGATCTAACAAAAAAAATAATAACGTCATTAGTTTGAATGATTCCATTGGTTATGACAAAGATGGTAATGAAATAAATCTAATAGATGTTATACCTGATAAATCACCAGAAATATCAGATATTCTTCATAACAAAGATAATATAAATGATTTAAAAATATATTTAAAAGATTTATCATCAAGAGAAAAAGAAATAATAATTAAAAGATATGGACTATTCAATCAAAAAGAACAAACACAAAAGAAAATAGCAAAAGAAATGAAAATATCAAGAAGTTATGTTTCACGCATAGAAAAAAGAGCACTTACTAAAATTTTGCGCTCTTTTATGAAAAACAATTCAACTTTATAATTAATAATTTTCATCTAAACTATCAATTACATCTAATTCATTTTCTACAGCTTGACGGAAACGACGTTTAAAATTAATAATTCTACGTTTTAACATATCTGCATCACTTTGGGCTTTTTCTGCTTTCATTAGTGCATCATTTAATATTCTTGATGCATTTTTTCTTGCTTCATCTAAAATACTTTTAGATTCACTTCTTGCAACATTTCTCATATTATTTGAAACTTCTTCTGCAGCAAGAATTGTTTTATTTAAAGTGCTTTCTAAGTTTTCATACTTAGTAAGCTCTTTTTTTAAAGCCAAAATATCAGCATCTTTTTGTTTAAGCTTATCTAGAATGTTTTCAAATTCGGTAGTAACTTCATTTACAAATGCATTTACTTCAGCTTTGTCGTAACCCATAAGCGAATTATTAAATTTTTTCACGCTTATCACCAAGCTTTCTTATTCTAAATGTTTTCTTTAATTAGTTTTCCCATTCATAGTCTTCATCATCATCTTTTGATTTAGACTTTTCAGCATCATCAGTAATTTTTCCTAAAACATTAACATTTTTAGGTGTACATAGATATATACCAACACCGATTTTTTGCATTGTTCCCCCAATTGCATAAATACAACCACTTAAAAAATCTATAATTCTTTTTGCTTGATCAGATGTAACTCTTTTTAAATTAACAACTACACTATTTCTATTTTTTAAGTGATCAGCTATTTGTTGACTTTCAGAATATGCTCTTGGTTCTAAAAGTATCATTTTATTTCCAGTTTTATCAGCATTTTTTACTGCATCTTCTGCAGATACTGAATAAAAATCATCTTCACCACTATTATTTAATTGTTCGTCTTCATCAACGAATAATTTTTTTATTTTCTTTAATGCCATAATATGCATTCCTCCTATAGTATTCTATAGATAATTTTATCAAAGAAATTCTTTATTTTCAACAAGATAAACAAAAAAATAAACGAATTATACAATTCGTTTATTTTATCTGTTTCTTCCTTTATCTTCAGACTCTCTATCATAAGATTCTTCTTCTTTAAATAATTCATCAAGTTCATCTTTATTTGATAAAATTTCATTCTTATCAACTTCAACATCTAAAACATGATCATTTATTAGAGAATCATAATGAGAATATGCATTATCATTATTTTCTCTTTCTTTCATATTATCCAAATGACTTTTTGATATTTCATACCAACTTTTATTACTTTAACTCATTATAGCACTACCTTATCTTCAATATATTTTACAAGTTCATCAATTTTTAAAGTTTCTTGAGTCATTGTATCACGATGTCTAATAGTAACAGTTCCTTCGTTTAATGTATTATCGTCAATCGTAATACAAAATGGAGTACCTATTGCATCAGCTCTTCTATATCTTTTACCAATAGTTCCGCTTTCATCATAAGAAGTCATAAATTTTTGACTTAACATATTATATATTTCAGTTGCTTTTTCACTATGGTTTTTCTTAATTAAAGGTAAAACTGCAACTTTATATGGAGCTAGTTTAGGACTTATTTTTAATACTTCCCTTTCATCTCCACCTTCAAGGGCTTCTTTTTGATAACTTTCAAACAAAACAGCAAGAACAGTTCTATCAAGACCATAAGTTGACTCTATAATAAATGGAATAAATTTTTCATTTGTTTCAGGATCTAGATATCTTTGTGATACACCACTATATTCTTCGTGTCTAGTTAAGTCAAAATTGGTTCTATTATGTGTTCCATTTATTTCACCCCAACCAAAAGGGAATAAATATTCAATATCACAAGCAGCTTTAGCGTAGTGTGCAAGTTTTTCATGATCATGAAATCTTAATTTATCTTCTGGTAAACCTAAATCCATAAAAAACTTTTTACCATAATCTTTAAAATATTCATATAAATCGGTATCTTGACCTTCTTTACAGAATGTTTGATATTCCATTTGTTCAAATTCAATAGTTCTAAAAGTAAAGTTTCCTGGAGTTATTTCATTTCTAAATGCTTTACCAATTTGACCAATACTAAAAGGTATTTTAGCTCTCATAGATCTTTGAACATTTAGAAAGTTAACGTATTCACCTTGTGCATTTTCTGGTCTTAGATAAACAACACTTTTTGCATCTTCAACAACACCACGGTGAGTTTCAAACATTAGTTTAAATTGTCTTATTTCAGTAAAGTCACATTTTCCACAATTAGGACATGGAATATTATTATCTTTAATATATTTTGATAACTCATCGTTTGTTAATTTATCACCAATACTTGATTTGGTATAATCATTAACTAAATTATCAGCTCTATGTCTTACCTTACAATATTTACAATCAATTAGTGGATCAGCAAATGAATCAACATGACCAGATGCCTCCCAAACTCTTGGATGCATTAAAATATCAGCATCAACCTCATACGCATTAGGTCTTTCTTGAATAAATCTTTTTCTCCATGCGTCTTTAATATTATTTTTAAGTCTAGAACCTAGTGGTCCGTAGTCCCATGTATTTGCAAGACCACCATATATTTCACTTCCTTGAAATATAAATCCATATTGTTTACAGTAATTTACTAAATCTTCCATTGTTATTTTATTTTCCATAAATATTTCCTTTCTTATAAACAAAAAACTTCCAATAACTTATAGGGACGAACTATAATTAGCCCGCGGTTCCACCCTACTTATTCTTGGAAGAATCTCTCTTTATTACATAGCTCGAAGGTTGCCAGCCTCGTCATCACTTACCTAAAAAAATATTACCACAAAAAGCACTTTAAATCAAGAAAAGAAAAAATTGGGTTTATTCCCAATCTTTTACTTTAATAGCTCTTTTTTTAATTGCTTCCTGCTCTTTTTTAGATAATAATGTTTTATCTATTAAAGCTGTCATAAAATATTTTGTCATAAAATCATCAGACATAGCTATAAAACCATCATACCCATATTCTTCACCCCAGCTGTTTTCAACTTTCCAGTAATCAACATTTTTAGATATTTTACTTGCACCTGTTAAAAGCATTGCATGAGCTTCTTGAATAGATTTAGACTTAATAATTTGTTCACGGTTAAGTTCTAGTTTAAATGGCTTTTTAGCATTACCAAGTGATAAATTAGAAGCATAATTCTCATCAATTAATTGATAAATATCTTTCCATTTTCCTTCATAGAAGTTAGGAATATAATAAATATCAAAACACACAGGTAAATCGTTTTTTAACTGTTGAAGCATTAACTGTTTTACTCTATTTATTCTTAAATTTAAATAATGATTGTTTCTACCTCCAGAAATCCATGTAGAATCTTTTTCTTCATAGTATTTACCATACTCTATTTTTTTCTCTTTATTTTCAGGAAGTGAAGAAATTTCAACATATTCATTTAAAACATCAAGTTTTAATATTTCATAAAATCTTTTTGGTGTTAAATCTCTAATTATTTTAAATTCATCATTATTAGTAAAAAATTTGAAATCAAATTTCTCAGGCATTTGACCATAAAAACATGTTAATAAATTATAAGCAGCCTGAATATGTGTCTCTTTAACGTTTTCAGGATTCTTACCACTTTTAAGTTGTAAATAAAATGATCCTAAAATTCTATCAAGTACAGCATTTATTTCATAAGTACTAATAGATGTTATGGTTTCATTATACGCTCTTGCAGGAACTATTCCATATTTATTAATTAATTGATTCATATGGTTAAAATCTCCACCATCAAATACACCTTGAGCAAGAATTTTATCCACTTCTTTTTTTTGATTCTTAGTTAAGTGTTCAATAAGTTTATCCATTGCAAAGTTAATTTTTTCTAATTTATCATAATAAGCAAGATAATTTGCTGATAATTCAAAAGATGCATTTTTTTCAGGATTAATCGGGTTAACATACATGTTAGTTAAATAAATAATAATTTCTCTTAAATAATTTAAATAACTAAATATCCAGCATCTTCCTGTTGCATATTGATCAGTCATACCATGAGGTGTAAGTTCAATATTAAACATTTCGTCATTATAAAGATCTTTAGTTTTAAGTGAATCTATAACAGATATCTTGCTTAATAAGTTTTCCATTAAGCGATTTGATGGATTAGATTCATAGTTTGCTTTTAGTTTTTCAAAGTCTAGCATTATTAACACCTTCTTTTAAGTTTAAAATTTATGTTAACATGCTTAGAATATTAAGTCAATTTATTTATCTAAAATTGTTAATAAATTTTCACTATTTAAATGAATTGCTGAAAAAGTCTGATAATATTCCCTTAAAAATTCATTTACAATTTCTTCATTTTCTTTTGAAATTTTAATCTCTTTTATTTCACTAATATCAACATTTTGATATCTATTTAATACTTTTAAAAAATCACTTGGGACTTTTCTTTCATTAGTATAACAATTAACGCAAACAAATCCGCCTATTTTCCCATCTATAGCAAATGCTTCCATAGGTTTCATACATTTTTGACAAATAGATAAGTTAGGTGTAATACCTAAATAATCAAGGTATTTAAATTCAACAATATTTTTTATAACATTACAACTTAATCCATCATTTATTTTATCTAAACTATTTTTTAAGATATCAAAAATACTTTTATCGTTATTTTCTTGCAAAACCTTATAAGTTAACTCACAAATATATGACATATATGCATAAATATTTATATTATTAGACCCAGATCCATATAATTTAAGTGCCTTTCCACCTTTTAAAGTCGATAGTTTATCTTTTTTATAATTTATTAAAAATTTTCCATACAAAAAAGGAAGTGACAGTAATCGAAGGTTACTTTTATATGAAGAAGCACCTTTCGAAATTATACTAATAAGTCCAAACTCTTTTGTAAGCACTTGGAGTATTTTAGATGTCTCACCATATAAAGTTTCTTTTAATATAATACCTTCAACTTCAGTTTGCATTTTACTTCCTTTTCTTTATTTCTTTATAATATAAATAATCTTCTATTTTTCCAGAAAACTTAAATTTTTCCCATGCAACTTTTTCTTTTTTCTTCATTTTTATCACCTACTATTATAATGGTGATAAAAAAATATTTTTATTCAAAATCTGTAAAACCAAGTTCACTTAAATATTTTTCCTTGTCTTTCCAGTTCTTAACAGTTTTAACAAATAAATCTAAATAAACTTGTTTACCAATTAAATGTTCAATTTCAATTCTAGATTTTGTTCCAACTTCTTTTAAGCGATCGCCTTTTTTACCAATAATAATTTTCTTTATTGATTCACGATCAACTATAATATCTACATTTATATGAACTATAGTTTCCTTATCATCATAACTAGTACAAAAACAAGTGAAACTATGTGGAATTTCTTCACTTGTAATATCAAGAAGTTTTTCTCTTACAATTTCCGAAATCATAAATTTAACTGAACTACTTGTATAAACGTCATCATCAAAATATTTAACATCATCAGTTAAATATTCCTTAACTACTTTAATTAAACGTTCAATATTATCTTTTTTAAGTGCTGAAACAGGAACTATATCAGCAAAAGCAAATAAATCTTTATACTCACTAATTCTCTTCATTAATTCAGCAGTTGTCATTCTATCAATTTTATTTAAAACAAGAATTACAGGAATACTATTTTTTTCAAGAGAATTAATAATATATTTATCCCCTTTACCTAATCCTTCTTTTGCATCAACTACTAATAAAATTGCATCAACATCTTTAGTTAAAGAATAGGACTGTTTATTAAGTATCTTCCCTAACTTATTAACTGGTTTATGAATACCAGGTGTATCAACAAAAACTATTTGTGTATCAACTTCATTATATATACCCTGAATAATATTTCTTGTTGTTTGTGCTTTATTCGACGTAATGGCAACTTTAGTATCAATGATTGCATTAAGAAGTGTCGATTTACCAACGTTAGGGCGACCAATAATACTTACAAAACCACTACGCATAAAACTTCACTTCCTTATCTAACCAATAAAATGTGGAACAAACACCATTAAACAAATAATTACAGAAACAATTGTAAGAACAAATGTTGCTGCAGATCCACAATCTTTTGCAATTTTTGCTAGAGGATGTATTTCCAATGTACATAAATCAACAGCTGCTTCAATTGCTGTATTTATAAGTTCACTAGCTAAGATAACACCTAAAGCAATAAAAACAATTGCCCATTCAGTTAATGATAAATGAAATATAATTCCTAAGATAATTGTTACTGCTGAACCAATAGCATGAACCCACATGCTTTGCTCATTTTTATAAGCATAAGCTAAGCCTTGCCATGAATATTTAAATGTTCTAAGTGTTCTTTTAATACCTTTCTTTTTTATATCATCTCTTGATATTTTGCTCATCTAAAATCAACTCCTGTAATGCAAACATAATTTTTTCATCATCTTTATTCATATGGTCATAACCAAGTAAATGTAAAAGACCATGAACTGCTAAAAATGATAATTCTCTTTTTTCACTATGTCCATATTCTTTTGCTTGTTCTATCATTCTTGGAATACATATATATATTTCCCCAAGTAATCGAACATTATTATACAATAATTTTCCATTATCTTCAAATGCAAAAGATATAACATCAGTAGGTTTATCAAGGCCTCTATACTCACGATTTATCTCAGTTATTTCATCTAAATCAACAAATATTATAGAAAAAACTGCATTATTAATTTTTTCATGTTTTAGTGTGGCATTAAGTACCTTTTTTAAATAACTATAATTTTTATATCCATATTCATTATTAATAGTAAACTTATTCATATTAAATAATTCCTATTCTAACTGATAACCAGTAAATTAATAAAAAGAAAATTACAATGCTTATTAGATTTAAAAAAATATCACTTTTTAAAGCTCGAGGCATTTTTCTTTTTAATGATTTTAATAACGAATACAAAATATAACCAAGAACTGATCCAACAACATTTAATAAAATATCATCAATATCAAAGGATCTTCCAATTCTAAGTTGCACAAGTTCAACTACAGTACTTGTAAAAAGAGCAACCATAAACACTGGATAAACTTTTTTTGTATTTATATATGCTGCAATAAACATTCCAAAAGGAATAAATATTAAAATATTACCAAATACATTAATATTAAATAATCTTGATCCAAACTGATACCTCGATATTTCAGCAAATGGAGTTAAGTTAACACCATGCATACTATTTGTATCAGTTGCTGTTAAAAGTTCAAATAGTAAAAGCATATAAATTATAAAAATAAGTGCAAATATTTCTTTATAAATTGTTATTTTTTTGTGATGTAAAATCAAATATGCAATGCGACTTGTAATAAGTACACAAAGAAATATTGCTATCATTGGCCATACACTATTTAGTGTTTTTGCAAATATATCTAAAACCATTAGTAATCACCTCACCTAGTAATTTTCTACAACCCCTAATTCCTCTTCTACAGTTACAAGAACTTCCAAATATATTTTATCATTTTTTGCTTCTTTCTTCAAAATATTTTGAGATAATATTTTCGAATTATGAGAAACTTTTTTTAAAACTTTTTTACTCGATAATTTTAAGGCATTATTAATAGCTTCTTTTTCAGTATAAATAATAGTCTTTTTATATGTATTAATGGATTTTACAAGTGAAATATTAAAAAAATCAAAACCAATTTTTAACTTATTTTTATTATCATTATTATTATTTTTAAATAAATAATATTCTTTAGTAAAAATATTAAATTTAAAATTATATTTACCATTATTTTTTTTATACGTACTACTTTTCTTTAAAGGATAAGATACATTTACTTTGTACCATACTTCACCTGTAATTATCCCATCAGCGCATACTTCAGTTTTTAGTTCATCATTATAAATGACATCACCACTTATTAATACATCACCTGCATTTACAAAATTGTTTTCTTGAACTAAAGGTACTCCTCTTCTAATAATAATTGAATTAATGGTTCCAGATTTTAACGCAACATAATTACATCTATTAAAATTGTTTTTTTCTTTATTCTTTTTTCTCTTTATAATATCAACGTTATATTCATAACCACGTTTAGTAATTTCGAGCCATTCAATCTTATCGTTATATTTTTTTAATAATTTGTCTTTAATTCTATTTAACTTTCTAAATGACTTAGTGGTAGAAAAATTTCTAACACCTTCATCTTCTAAAAAATAAACAATTATTTTTTTCATTTCGTTATCATTAGTTTTAACATTAACCTTATAAATAAAAAATTTTGATAAAAATAAAAGCAAAATAATTGAAAATGAAATTATAATTTTCTCAATATTTTTCTTAAAAAAATCTAACAAATAAAAAAATCCATAATTTCGATCAAATATCATTACATTCTTATAGTCGAACTTACATAAATAATCATAATCTTCATGTGTAACTAAATAGTAGGTATATAAATTCTTTTTATAAGATTTTATAACACTTATATTGTACTTAATAATTTTATTTTGAACAAAATATACATCTTTATTATAGACTTTGAAATACAAAAGTTTATTCATTTATAATCTCCATAGAGCTGAAAATTCCTTCTATATCAAGTTCTTTATCATTTTTTCTAGTTATATAAAAATTACGACCCTTAATCAGAATATTAAAATCATTAAATTCAACCTTTATAATACTATCACTAAATGAAATTATATTTTTATAATTTATAACATAAATATGATTACTGTAAAAAGATATATAGTAATTCTTATTTAAAAACTGCTCTTTAAATCGATCAACAATTTTCATGGTATCACCTAAAAAAGTATATGCAGAAATAAAAAAGAAAATAAAAAACACTTTTATAAAAAAGTGTTTCTATTAATATCCTTTGTTACGATTTGCTTTACGAGAGTTTCTAATCATTTCTTTTTTAGCTTCTCTTCTTTTTACCCCTGGTTTTTCATAATGTTTTCTTTTTTTAAGTTCTGAAGGGACACCGCTTCTTGCAACTTTAGCTTTAAATTTCTTTAAAGCACCATCGATATTTCCATTTTGAACAACGACCTTAGTCATGATTTCCCTCCCTTCGACTTCAACTACTAGGTATTATAACATTAGAATTTAAAACGTGCAAGCAGTTTTATCGATAAATAAAGGGATAAATCAATATTTATATAATAGAAATACCTCACAATAAAAATTGTGAGGTTATAAATTAACAATAACTCTTTTTTAAAAGTCTTCTAATTGAACTTCCAATAGATTCTCCAATACTTTTAACAGTAGTTATATATCTTGATATTGAATTAAAGAATGTGGTAGTAAAATTAAAAAGTCCACCATAAACATTTTTAAGTTCAGATTCTTGTATCATCTTAATAATTACGGCATTTTAAAGGTCTTAAGAATCCGTCAATCAAACCAACAATAAATGTTCCAGCTGTAATAAATCCCATTATAACCTTTAAAGTAATGCCTCCTCCTTTCACACAATTTAATTCTTCTTGTTTTAATATTTCCAAATTAATTACTCCCTTCTTTTAAAAATATTAATAAGAAAACTTATGGCACTAATTTTTTTGCTTCTAACTCCTACTGATATATAATCATTAAATTTTATATTACTTTCAAGTTTTATTTCATAAATGTCATCATTGATGTTTAGAATTTTATAATTAATTTTATCTTTTCCTCTTATAAATATATTGTTACTAATTAAATCATCACAATTTTTTTCACATACAATAATATTTTTATCATTAGTTTTAATCAAATTAAAGCTTCTATATGTTGGTATTTTAGAAATTGAAAACATAATAATAAATAGTAAAATTAATATTAAAATGAAAAGAAAAAATTTATTATTTTTATCTTTAAATTCTTTTAACTTTATATATGAATCAATCATTAAGAATTAAACACTACTTTTCTATTAAAAATATTATTATATTCTTTATGTGAAACATAAATTATTGTTTTATCTTTAAAGTATTTAAAAATTCTTTTAATAATTCTTTCTTCCATATCTTTGTTAACTTCACTTAAAGCTTCATCTAAAATAATAATCTTTCCGGGGTTAATTAGTCCGCGTGCTAGTATGATTCTTTGTCTTTCACCACCAGATATGTTCATTGCAGATTCATTAATAATTGTTTCATAATTATTTATTTTTTTATTCACAATCTCATCAATCTCACATATTTTGCAAACGTTCATTAATTTTTCATCTACAACTTTCCTTTCAAATAGAATATTTTTTAAAATTGTATCAACTAATAACGAATCTTTTTGACCAATATAGGTTACATTTCTTCTGAAGTCTTTTAAATCAATATCATTTATATTAATATCACCAATTTTGATTTCTCCATTTTTATAATCAAGTTGCTTACTTAAAATCTGACAAAAGGTGCTTTTTCCAGATCCTGACTTTCCTTGGAAAAGTATCTTTTCCTTTTCTTTTATATTTAAATTTAAATTCTTTAAAATATAATTATCATTTTCATAATAAAATGATAAATTGCACACCTTTATCTCACCTGGTTTAAAACGAAATCTTCCATTATTTTCTTCTTTAATAATTGCAAATTCATTTAACTTATAAAGTGATGATTTCATAAAGCAGTATTTCGGTATCATCGAAGATAAATCTTTAATTGGATCAAAAAAATAATTAATGACCATTTCAAATGTAAATAAATTAATAATATTTAATTCTTGAATACAACATAAATAAAGACCATAAGATAAAATAAACCATCTTCCAATATCAAAAATAATGTTTTTTATAAAATTACATTTGTTTAAATACAAATCCATATTCATATTATCAAGTAAATAGTTAGTTGCACTTTTTTCTAGTCTTCTTTCCATGTTTTCTTCATTATTTATATATTTTGTACTAATAATAGTATTAACATTATCAATTATGTCAGTATTAAAACTGCTTGATAAATTAATATTTCTATTAATCTTTTGCAATGTCGGATTCTTAAAAGCAAGATTAGTAATAAAATAGATTATCATTACAAATATACTTATAATTGTAAGTTTTATAGAAATTATACTTGAAAAAATAAGTGTAATAAGTGCCATTATTAAATCTAAACTAACAGATATAATAATATCAGGTATCATTTGATTAATCTGAGATAATTCCTGATATCTACTTATTATTTCACCACTAGTTTTTGATTTAATAAAATTCAAAGGGAGAATAAATAGTTGATGAGAAAATTTATTATATAAATCAGCACTAATATTTTTATTCATGTAAGCTAGCAATTTATTTTTTATATAATCAAGATAATTTTTTACCATGTAAATATAAAAATATATAAACATTAGTAAAAATAAAATCGTTAGGCCAAAATCCCCGCCTGAAAAAAAGCTGCCACACTTTAAAAAATAATTTGTTATAAGTGAAAGTAACACAAGACTTATACTATAGATCAAAAGTTTTGTTGAGATTATTTTATTATCCATAAAAAAAGAAATTATTATCTTTGATATGGAATTAGGCTTCTCGTATTTTACCAAGGTTGAGTGAGGTTTTAAAAGAATTACTACATTCGTGAAAATAGATGAAAATTCATTTATCTTCATTTTTACTTTACCTTGTGCTGGATCCATTAAAACAACGTTATCTTTTGTAATCTCATATAAACAAGCAAAATGATGTAAATTATTTTTAAGTTTTAAATGAACAATACAAGGAAGATCAGAGTTTTTTAAACTTAAACAATTATTTACCCTAATTGCTGATACATTAAAATTATAAAATTTAGCAGCTTCAACTAAATTGTAGGCGCTTGTTCCATCTGATGTTGTCATACATTTAAGCCTTATCATTTCAATTGGAACATAGCCGTCATAAAATTTAATAATAGATGATAAACACGCTGGTCCACAATCAGTTATATCATGCTGTTTTACAATAACGATTTTTCTCAAATTATTTTCCCTCCCTTCACTAATATACTTTTCCGAAATTTTTCTAATTTCCTTCTTTTTTTTAAAAGTTTTTTTAAAAAAAGATCTAATTTTGTCAAAATAAAAAAAGGAAAGCAATTTTTTTTCCTTTTTTTAAAATCTAAAATATATAAATGGATTATAACTACTTACAACTATCAGTATGACTGATAATAAGAAAATAATTATTAATAAAATATCTTTTACATATCCATCCTTAAGTTTAAATAGATTGATCGAAGCAAATATTCCGATAAAAAATGAAAGTATATATCTCGATGAAAAAATACCAAGATAATAAAGGCTTTTAAAATTACCTAAACCATAACCACCAAATAGTGCTTTAAATGAACTAACTAATTCACTAAAATTAGTTTGTCTAAAAATTAGCCAACCAATCATTACAATAATCATTGTATAAATATGTGATGATATTTTAACTTTTTTAAGTACATACTTTTCAAAAACTAAAATGAGTGCATAATAAAGTCCCCATATAATAAAATTCCATGAATCACCATGCCATAAGCCTGTAAGTATCCAAACAATTAAAATATTTCTAATATGTTTAATAACACCTTTTCTATTACCACCAAGAGGAATATAAACATAATCTTTAAAAAATGATGATAAAGATATATGCCATCTTTGCCAAAATTCAGTTACAGTCTTTGCAATATACGGATACTTAAAGTTTTCATTATAATGAAAACCACACATTCTTCCAAGACCAATAGCCATATCAGAATATCCAGAAAAATCAAAATATATTTGAAGTGTATATGAAATAGTAGCTATTAATATACCAATAAAACCAGCACTTGATGCTCCCATATTAAATATACTATCGCATATATAAGAAACATTATTTGCAATTAATACTTTCTTAGATAAACCGATTATAAACCTTCTAATACCATCAGCAAAATCATCAGCAGTCGTCTTGCGATCATTTATTTCTTTTTCAATATCAATATATCTCACTATAGGTCCTGCAATAAGCTGAGGAAAAGCACTTACGTAGCAAGCTAGATTAATAAACTTTCTTTGAACATCAACTTTACCCTTATATACATCAATAACATAAGAAAGTATTTGAAAAGTATAAAAAGATATACCAATTGGAAGAGATAAATTAACTCTGCTTACATTTAAGTTAAAAATGTTATTTACATTATCAATGCAGAAATTCAAATATTTAAACGAAAATAATGAAAGTAAATTAAATACGATTAAGAAAATAAATATTTTCTTACTCTTTTTTTCACTCATAACTATCGTTAAATAATAATTAACAATAATCATAAATAACATTAAGAATATATAGTATGGCTCTCCCCATGCATAAAATAATAGTGAAAATAAGAACATAAATATATTTTTTGTTCTAATTCTTTTTGATGCAAAATAGCAAATTAGAAAAAGTGGTAAAAATGCAAATAAGAAAATTACAGATGAAAAAACCATTATCTAATCACCTTCTTATCTAATTTAAAGTTATCAGCATCAAATATTAAATTTTTCGCTTCCCTTAAAAATAAAATGTGCGTTATATTATTTTCTTTAATATAATCTTTTAAAACTAAATCATTAGTTGTCCATTTACCATATTTAGTATTAACAACATAAGTTTTATCAAAATTATTTGCTAGTAAATAATCAATTTGCCATGAATAAGAATCACCTATTAAAAGTAAATTCCTTCCACTATTATTTCCTGAATCATAAATAATTTCATCATACATTCCATTAAAATAACCAACATAATAATCATAAAAAGGATTACTTCTGTCTCTTTTTTCTAAAGGTTTAAAATTTTCATCAGTTATATTTACGTTTAACTTATTATCATAATCAATGGCAGTTAAAGTATCACTTTGTTTTTTTAGTAATACACTTTTTGCCATTGAACCATAGTATGGTGTAAAAACATTTTTATGATTAAACTCCAAACTATCTTCTATATCAAGCATTTTTAATATATCGTTATAAGCTATTTCAGCACCATAAGAATTATAGTGGTGATCTGTTTTATAGTAATACTTTAAATAGTCACTTATATTATCAACATCAAACAAATCATATTTAATGTCTTTATTTATTTTACTAATAAATAAATTAACTAAATCATTTAGTTTATTAATATTCATAAAAGAAAATGATTCATATCGAAGTGGAATATATAAACCTAACCAAACGTCTGGATATTTCTCTTTTATATCATTATAAAATATAACTTGTTCATTAAGTCTTTTATTAAGTTCATCATCTGAGTATTTATTTACTACATAAAAAAAGTCATTATTTTTATTATAAAAAATTCTTTCATCATCAATATTATCTTTTAAATAAATATCATTTAAATAAGTTTTATCTATGTTTATAATGCTTCCATAATAAACCTCATTAATTTTGTTATAAAAAGGAAAATAGTTGTTATATCTATTTTTAACAAAAGCTTCAAGTGTCATAACTTTATCATATATTTTATCGTTACTTTTTTTTACAACTTCCCAGTTATCAGAAGGATAATAGTTAATAACATGTAATCTTATCATTAATTCCTTAAATGGGACAAAGAAAAAAGTAATATAAATTATTATTAAAAAGGAAACAATAATAAATTTATTTTTCATATCTGTATCTTCTTTCTATATATATATAAAACTATATCAAATTGTTTAAAAGAAAACAATTAATACTTCTATTTTTATTTAACATATCATATATATTAGCATACTAAAGGAGGATAATATGATTAATAAACAAAGCTTATGGTTTGTAACTCTTTTTTCATTAATTATTGTTCTAGGAATATATTATTTTTCAACAGATCAAACAAGTTTAAGTGTTGGAAAATATAAATCAAGTTCATCATACGTTGCAAAAGATACATCAAAAAACAACAATATTAGTGTTCTAAAAGTTGCAGATGATGAGACAACAGTTAGTAAAATTGATGAACTTGAAAACATTCTTCTAGATAGTGAAGCTACTTTAGAAGAAAAAAATAATGCATATGATGAACTTGAAGTTATATCAAATATGAAAACAAAAGAAGAAAATATATCAAGAAAAATAAAAAAAGAATTTGATCTTGATAATTTTGTTAAAATAAACGATAGTCAAGTAAGCATTGTTGTATCTAGTTCAGTTCACAATAATGAAATAGCAAATAAAATTATAAAAAAAGTACAAGAAAATTTTACTGATAACAAATATATTACGGTAAAATTTGATAGTTAAATATAATGCACAAAACATTCTTTTCTTCATATTTATAAAGTAAATGGATATAAAAATTGAAAGGAAGAAAAAGAATGAAAAATAGCATTTTAACTAAAAGAGAACAAGAAATCTTTAAACTCCTTGTTAAAAATAAAAATACAAAAGAAATAGCTTTAGATTTGGGAATTAGTGAAAAAACAGTAAGAAATCATATATCAAATACCATTCAAAAGCTAGGTTCCAAAGGAAGAAGTCAAGCTTTAATTGAATTAATAAAAATTGGTGAAATCAAAATATAACTAAAATATAATGTTAGTTATATTTTTTATATTTTATTCATAGTATTATATAGGTGAAAACATGATAAAAAAAGCATCCATTAGAAGAATTGTTGTTGCATCATTTGCTCTTTTAATAGTTCTTGTATCTCTTTATATTTTTCCGCAAAAAGAAATTAAAATACCATCAAAAATCATCTATAAAAAAGCTGAAACAAATGCTATATATTTAGAAGATCAAAACAAATTAATATCAAGAACATTTATTAATGTTGATTCAACAGATAAAGAACAACTTGCAAATGAACTTATTATGGCACTAATAAATAATTCAAATAAAAGTAAATATTTACCACTTGGTTTTTCATCAACTATTTTAGGTGATGTAAAAATTAAAGAAATAAAAATAGAAAATGATGTAATAACAGTAAATTTTGATGGAAACATTTTTAAAGATAATGAAAATAATGAAGAAAAAATTATCGAATCTATTGTTTACACGTTAACAGAAATAGAAGGAATAAAAAAAATTAAAATATTAATCAATGATGAAGTCTTAAAAAGACTTCCATCATCAAATAAAATAATTCCAGAATACTTAGATAGATCAATCGGAATCAACAGAATTTCTAAATTTAATTCTCTTAAAAATACCCAAGATGTAACAGCATATTTTATTGGAAAAAATAATGGTGACTACTACTTTGTTCCTGTTACCTTCACTACAGATAGCGAAAAAGAAAAAATAGAAATTATTATAAAAGAATTAAGCGGTAAAGATTTTATAGATGATAATCTCTCAACATATATTTCCGCAGGTGTAATACTTAAAAATTATGAAATATTAGAAAATGAAATAAAACTAGAATTTAATAACGAAATTTTTAATGGATTTAATGAAATAGATGAAGAAGTAATGTATGGAATTGCCCTATCTATATATGATAATTATAATATCTCGACTGTACGCTTTGAAGTTGACCAAAGGGAAATTATGGCGTATGCTCTTAAAAGTTCTTGATTATATCTAAAAGTTATTATATAATCATTAGTAGTTGATGTCTCCGTAGCTCAGCTGGATAGAGCATACGCCTTCTAAGCGTACGGTCGAGTGTTCGAATCACTCCGGGGACACCATTTTTTTATGCATTAAAAAAACTATCTTTAAAAGATAGTTTTTTATTTTATTAATTTAATGAATATGTTGAAGTACTATAATCTTCAATATAACTAGATCCACCACTCATTAATCCTTCTAAGAATTTATAAGTGTTAGATTTTTGTAGTTGATAGTAAAGTTCATTTTCTTCAGCAGTTGTTAAATCATCTAAAGATTTAGCACCTATTTTAGCAGAAGTATCAACTTTATCAATTTTCTTAATAGTTGTATCAACATTTAATGAACCCTTTATTGGATCTTGTCCAGAAACATTTACTTTAAGATTTGCATCTAAAGTATAATTATATTCTTCATTCTTTTCTACTTCTTTAAAACCAGTTTTAAGATCAAGTTCACCTGTAATCATACCCATAACATCTAAAGTAGCTACATAGTGATCATCACTTTTCTTTTCAAATTCTAAAGATCCTCTCATACCTTGAGCAAGAAGTTGAATTGAGAAAACATCTTTGTAATCAGCAAATAATACTTCAACGCCTTCAGCACCAAAGCTATAACCGATAACATCACCACTAGATGTTACAAATACTGAATAGTCAAAACTTATTTCACCTAAATCAGATGCTTTAGCTTTCTTAAATTCTTTAATAGCATCTTTTATATCAGCTTCACTTTCTTCAGTAAGTTCAGCAAGAACACTCATTAATTTTTTATCAGATGAAACTTTATCTAAGAATTTATCAGCAATTGCTTTTAATTTAACTTCGTCTATTTCAGCAGTATATCTTGTAACTTTTACATCTTTACTACCAATAGTAAGTTCATCTTTATCTTTACTGAAATCTTTATTAGATAAAACGCTATCAACAGCATCAGCAAGATATTCAATTATATTTTCATAATCATAATCTGGAAGAGTTGGAAGTTCTTCAATATCAAATGATGAAATAGTTTCTTCAAGTTTAGTATAGTAATAATTATTCATACCATCTAATTTGAAATAAACTTTAGCAGCATCAACAAGTGCACTTAAATCAATGATAGTCTTTCCATCTTCTTTAGCAACTATATCAAATTTAACTTCTTGTCCTTCTGTATCAGCTTGAGCAAGTAATTTAATTACATAGTCACTTCCTAGTTCTTTTGGAAGGTCAATTTTGATATTACTTTTTACTTCGAAAGCATCATCACCTTCTAAGATTTTAGCAACGGCAGAATTGTCTTCTTTAACATCAGAAATACCATCTTTTAATCCTCTGATAGCTTTAGATGTTAATTTAACTGGATCTTTACTTAGAAACATTTTATAAGCAAAGAAACCACCAACTGCAAGAGCAGCAACTATTAAAGTAATGATTGTAGCTTTAATTGCAACATTACCTTTTTTAGTTTTGTTTTTTGAAGATATTTCTTCAACTTTTGGTTCATTATTTTCTGGTAAATTATTGTCCATTTTTTCACTCCATTCTATAAACAAAATTATATCACAATTTATTATTTTTAAAAGCAAAATATGAATTATTTTAGAGTGTTTTGACAAGTTATGTAGAAAAACAAATAAAAAAAATAATTGATTTAATTATCAATTATTTTAAGCTCTAGATGAGTATTTACCATCTTTAGTAGAAATAATAATCTTTTCTCCTTGATTAATAAATAAAGGAACTTTAACAACAAATCCAGTTTCAATTGTTGCATCTTTCATTGCATTATTTGTAGTATTACCTTTAACTGCAGGTTCAGTTTCTATAACTTCAAATTCAATTTTTTCTGGAAGTGTTATACCAATAATTTCTCCTTCATAAAAATCAATAGTAATTTCCATACCTTCTTTTAAGAATTTCTTTTCATCAGCAAGTTTTTCTTCAGGTATTTCAATTTGATCATATGTTTGAGAATTCATAAATACATATTTATTTCCATCTTGATATAAATATTGCATTGGCATTTTATCAATATGAGCTTTTTCTACTTTAAGGTTTGTGTTATATGTATCTTCAACAATAGCACCAGTTCTTAAGTTTTTAAGTTTGATACGAACAAAAGCAGGTCCTTTACCAGGTTTAACATGTTGGAACTCAACAATTTGTGATAAGTTTCCATCCATGATGATTGTCATACCATTTTTTATATCATTAATATTAATATTCATATACTTGACTCCTTACTTTAATTATTTAGCTTCTTTAACAGTTACAGTCTTACGGCATTTAGGACAAAACTTTTTGATTTCTAATCTTTCAGTAGTGTTCTTCTTATTTTTAACTGTAGGACGTAATTGATAACCACATTCTGTACATTTTAAAGTAACGTAAATACGATTTTCATTTTTAGCCATTTGTAAATAACCTCCTTTTTTCAGGTCCACATGTATTATATCAAAAAAGTTTTAATTTTCAAACAAAAATTCGGTTAAATCATGCATAATATAACGATTTATTGGCAC
>JAFZWF010000012.1 GCA_017617435.1 Bacilli bacterium | reverse complement strand
TTTTTTATAATTTTATAATAAATGTTGTTATTCCTTTAACACAATCAACACTTATTTCACCACTGTGAAGTTCAACAATTTTTTTTGCAATTGACAATCCAAGGCCATAATTGTTTGATTTTCTGTTTCTTGATTTATCAAGTTTATAAAAACGATCAAATATTTTTTTTCGTTCTTCTATAGGTATTGGTTCACCTTTGTTAGATACCGTTAAATATATATCTTTGTTTTTATAAAGGGAAACGTTAACTTTGCCTTTTTCACAACTATATTTAATAGCATTATCAATAAGAATACTTATTAATTCTTTAATTTTTTCTTCATTAACATCAAAATAAATGTCTTTATCAATTTTGTAATCAAATTTTAAGTTATTTTCAAAAAATAAACTTTCATATGGAAGTAATGAAGATTCAATTAATTTAGATAAATTAATATTTTCTTTAGTAAATTTTTTACTATTATTTTCTAAGCTATTTAAATCAAGTAGTTCAGTAACAAGTTTATTCATACGGTCTGATTCTGATTTAATATTATCAAGCCATTTTTTGTTTTTATCTTGTGAATAAGCATCAGTTGATGCCATAATTACAGCTATTGGTGTTTTAAGTTCATGGGATGCATCACCAATAAATCTTCTTTCCCTTTCAAAACTATCAATAACAGGTTTAGTAATCCATTTAGTTAGATAATATGTGATTATTAGAGATATTATTTCTATTAAGATAAATAAAACTAGAGAGTAAATTATATAGGTCCTGATTGTTGATGTTTGATGTGAATTATCTATTACAGTTAGAATATTATCAGTTTTTGAATAAGAATACTTATCAAATATAATATTAATTTCTTCATCTTCTATATTACTTTTAGAAGATATTTTTTTTGCATATGCAACAGCATCACTAGTGTTATTGCTCATATTATTATCGGTGTCTAGAAATCCATTTATTAAACCATAAATGTTACCGTCATCATCAAGAAGAAAATTGTAAATTTTAAAATTGATAAATATTTCTTCTCTTTTTTCAAAGTTTATTGAGGGCTTAACATTTTTAAATTCATCTTCATTTAAAAAATTATAACTTCTTTCTAAAACTTTCTTTATTTCACTTTTTTCTCTTTTATATTCTCTTACGTTACTAAAAAAAAGAATCATAAATGAAAAAGTTGATAAAATAATAAATATTGTTAGAAAAACCTTAATCTTTAGTCTTTTCATCCATTACCTCCAGTTTGTAACCCATATTTCTAATTGATTTAACATTTAAATTAGAATTTATTACTTTCAATTTCTTTCTTAAAAATGATAAGTATGCTTCAAGTGAGTTACTTTCAACTTCACTATCGTAACCCCAAATCTTATTAAATATTTGTTCTTTGTCTAAAACTTGGTTCAAGTTATGCATAAAATTTTCTAGAAGTTGAAATTCTTTTCCAATAATACTAACAGAATCCATCGTGTCATTATTAGTTAATATTAGTTTATCGATATCTAAACTTGTGTTACCAATTGTTATTATATTATCTTTTCCATTTTTTCTTAACTGGATATTTACTCTTGCTAAGAGTTCATCCATGTGAAAAGGTTTTGTAATATAATCATCTGCTCCATTATTAAGACCATTTAATTTATCTTCAATTGTTGCTTTTGCTGTTAACATTAAAACTTTACTATCAATTTCTTCCCGTCTTATTTCACTTAATATTTCAAAACCATCGATTGATGGAAGCATGACATCTAGAATGATTAAATCATATATATTAGTTAAGGCTTCATCAAGGCCATCTGAACCATCTGTTTTTATTACTACGTCATACTTTTTCTTTTCAAGCATAGTTTTAATAGCATCAGCTAGATTATATTCATCTTCAATAATTAAAATTTTCATAATATCACCTATAAATAATTTATAAAAACAATATTAAACAAATATTAAATTAATATGATTATATCACGATTTAGATGAAAATAAAAAAGACCTATAATTTAAAATTATAGATCCATTTATTTTTGTTTATATATTATTTCTTTTCAAGCTTTTCAGTTTGAATATAATAAACAATATTGCATGGTGCAAAAGCTAAACATAATATAAACAATAGTGAAATATTTTCGATTCCAATTGCATTAAATATTGCAGCTAAGATATATGCTATTCCAGATATTAATAATAAAACGTTTACTTTTCTACTAATAATACTTAAGATTCCACCAGCTAAAGTGAAAATACCAGGAATTACTAGTGCAAGCGCAATATTATAGCCATCAAAAGTAGTTATATCTAAACTATCATAACATAGTCCTGCAATCATAACTAAGAAGCCTAATACAAGCATTAAACATCCACATACAACTCTATACATGTTATGTTTCTTTTTGTTCATTAGTTTTTCACGAAAATATTCGTTTACATCTGAACTTGTATTATTTGCTACATTACTTTCAGTAGCTTTAGTTCCACAATTTGTGCAAAAATCACTATTTAATTCAGCACCACATTTACCACAAAACTTCGCCATATCATATCCTCCAATTAAAAATCTAACACAAGTTAATTTAATTGTCAATTGATATACTATTTTTCAAGTTTTATTGTAACTTCTCTTTCTTTATATTCATTACCTTTAACATATTTAACAGTTAAGGTAACACTGTCACCTTTTTCTTTTTTATCTAAAACTTTTCTAATATCATTAAATTCATCAACTTCTTTACCATCAATTTTAGTAATGATATTTCCTATTTCAAGATCAGAACTTGATGCATTACTATCTTTTACAATGGATGAAATATAAAATCCAGTTGGTAGATTATATGCTGAAATATAACTTCCATTTGTCATATATCCTTCAACGCCTAGGTAAAGTTCGCTATCATCTTCTTCACCATTAATTAGCTTTTCAATTATATCTTCAACATCACTTATAGGAATTGCAAATCCCATTCCTTCGATACTTGCACTTGATGAAAGAGAGTTAGATGAGTACTTAGCAGTATTTATTCCTACTACTTCACCTTTACTATTAAGTAGCGCTCCACCACTATTTCCTCCATTAATAGCAGCATCAATTTGAATCATATCTTGTGAAGATTCTGAAGTTGTTAGTTCTCTATTTAAAGCACTTACAACACCTGTTGTAACTGATTGACCATAACCTAGTGCATTACCAATTGCAATTATTCCATTTCCTACTTTAAGTTCATCACTACTTCCTAAAGTAGCAATCTTAATTTCTTCTAATGTTTTTGTATCAAGTTTAGATTTTTCAACTGATACAATTGCAATATCTTTTCGATCTGAAACACCTTTTATTTTTCCCTCAGCAGATGTTCCATCAATAAAACTTACTGATAATTCATCTGTTTCTTTAACAACATGATTATTAGTTAAAATATAGATTTCTTTATCACTTTCAGAAACTATTATTCCAGAACCAGCACCTTCACTTTTATACAGACCACCATAATAATATGGGCCAAATCTTCCAGAATCAATAATTGTTTTACTAGTAATTGATACAATTGATGGCATTACTTCATCAACTATATCTGATACATCAGTAATATAAACACCATCAGATTTAACTTCAGAGGTTTTACTATGTTTTAAAGTAATCTTTTCTTTTTGAGAACTTGTATCTTTATTATTTTTATTTTTAAAAACATCTGTTTTAAAAATTAAAAATAATAAACCACCTAAAATTATTAGTAATAATATAACTATAAATATATAAGGAAGAATTCCACTTTTCTTCTTTTCATTATATCCACTATATAATTCTTTTTCTTTTTTTATTTTCTTTTCATCTTCATCAGTTATAATTTCAACATTATTTTTCAATTAAATCATCTCCTAGATATAATATAAATTTTAAATATTAAACGAAACTGAAAAAATATAAAAAATTATTCAATAACTTTGATATATTCAATTACTGGTCTTTCTTCAATTTTTATTGAGCCATTTTTATCTGTTGGTTTTGCATCTTTAGCAATCTTATCAACAACATCCATTCCTTTTGTTACGTAACCAAATGCTGCGTAATTTCCATCAAGATGAAATGAATCAGCATTAGTTATAAAAAATTGTGAAGAACCTGAGTCATAACTATTTGCTCTTGCCATTGATATAACTCCTCTTTTATGAGAAATATTATTTTCGTAACCATTATTTATAAATTCTCCCTTGATAGTATCAGCATTTTTATATGAACCATCTTCTTTATAACCTCCACCTTGAATCATGAAGTTATCAATAATTCTATGGAATGTTAAACCATCATAAAAACCTTCATTAACTAAATTTATAAAATTAGTTACTGTTATTGGAGCTTCATCGGCATCAAGTTCTACTTTTATTGTTCCATATTTTTTTACTTTTATTTCAACATTATATTTACCCGATAATAAATTTGTAGTTTCTGGTTTAGTTTCCTCAGTTTTATCTTCTTTTTTATTTGATAAATTACTAAATAAAATAACTCCTCCGATTGATAGTAGTGCAATAAGTAAAATTATAATATCTTTTTTCTTCATATCTATTCTCCTTTAATATACATGAAATATTATATCACATAAAGAATTAAAAAAAGATTAAATAAAAAATTATTTAATCTCTTTTATATCATTATATTTTTTTAATATTCTTACATTACCTTTAAAAAGGTATTCAATTTTGTATGGATCATGAATTTCTTTAAAATTGGGGTTCCAATATTTTTCAGCACTATTATATACATCTTTATATGATAGTCCATCGTCTGGTAAGAATTCATCACTTGTTTTAAATAGTGTGCCATTTAGTAATAATTCATATAAATCTCTTCTATAATCTTTTTCACTATTAAATATACCATTCCAATATTTTAAACACTTCTTATTTGATACCCATAGTGATGAAAAACGACTTGGAAGATGTGGATAATGATCTTTTCTATATTCTTCAAGTGCAAGTTCTCTAATACCCATTTCACCTGCTACTATAATTTTTTTTAAATCATGTAATAGATGTTTTATATCACTAATAGGTATATCTTCAAAATTGGTTTTAGATTCATGTTTTAATATTTTTGATACTGCAAATTTACTTACATTTCCTTGAACAAGGAAGTCATGATTTAATGTAATATTTTTTATGTTTGATTCAAAGTTTTCATCAATATTAAAACTGTTTCCAGGAACCCATATTTCGGCATATAAAGCTGGATCATGGAAATGGTACATATGTTTATCATTTACGTTCATAATATATACCCCCCTTTTTGATAATATCGGAATGTATTATACATTTTTATCGAACAAATGTCAACTTATCTTCTTTTATATTTAGGTATTAAAAAAGAGAACAAATATTGTTCTCTATTTTTCACTACATGTAGAACCATTCCATAAATTTGGTTCATAAACAGCACCGAAGAATAAGATTTCTTTTGTTTCTTTATCTCTAATCATGTAAACAAAAGGTTTATTAAAATTAATATTTATGGTTTCTTTATCTTCTTCAATTACTGCTGCCATGTCTTTAAGTCCAAAATATGTTACTGCTGCTGCTTTTGTTCCACTTTCGTTTAAATCAATATAAGTTTTGTGAACAGCTTCACCAACAAATAAGTTTGTCTTCATATCTTCTTTTGCAAGAATATTTGTAAAATCAGCTTTTTCAGCATCAAATGCATCTTTAATTCCCATATTAAGCAGCACTTCTATAAAGTTTGGAACTTCATAAGAATATTTAAATCTTGGAAGTGATACATTAATTTCAAATTTACTTGATGCACTTTTTCCACTATCAAGTAATTTATTTAAACTTTTTTCAGTTAAATTTTTAATATATGTGTCAACATCTTCATTAGGAAGAATACCAACAAATTCTAGATTAACACCATTTTCATAATCTTCTTTACCAGTTTTTTTGTTATATGATTCATATGGCATAATAACGCCTACTGCATCATCACTTTTTAAGTATTTAAAACCACTTGTATCAAATGTATTATGCATCATTTCAACATTGATTTTATCGCCATTTTCTTTTGTAAACTCATTTTTCAATGTAGACATACAATCAAATTTAGTATACCATTTTACATCAATTGCTATTGCATTAGCTAGACCTAATACAAAGTCTGAATCAATATAATCAACAACTTTTTTAATCATTCCATCTGTATTTTTATCAACCCAGTTGTTAATTACATCAGGATTTTTAAACTTATCATATAAGACTTCTGAGTTATATCCTTGAACTAATTTATTTGAAAAACTTTTCTTAATTTTATTTTTGTATTCATCTTTAATAAATAGTGCATTTGCAATTTTTACTTTATTTTTTATAGACACATCATTTATTTTTCTTTCAGGAACAACTTTTTCTATTTGTTTTTTTGTTTCTCCACTTGCTCCTTCTTTTAACATATTAAGAGCTATTTCAATTGAATATGGACTAACTAGATAATTCTTATTTCTTCTTGTTACTTTAATTAAATTAATGTTAAAGTTATCTGTATAATCAACATCAGGAATCTCTGGTTTTGGTTTATTATCAGGTTTTTTAACTTTTTTAGAACAACCAACACATAGAAATGTTAACATAACTAAAACTAAAATACTTATTTTATTTTTCATCTTATTACCTTCTTTCGTTTTTTTTGTATACCACCAAACTTAATTTATTATAACATATAACTAGGTTGTATCATACAACCTAGTTATTTTTATATTAATTATTTAGTAAATAATGTTCCATTAACATATAGTTTATAACCATTTAAATCTATATTACTATTTGAAGAATCAGCATTTGTTAAAGATTTAATATAAGAATCACCAGTTAATTTAATTTTACTTGTTGAATCAAGTATTAAATTAACTTCACCTTCATTATTTTTATTTATAATGCCTTCAAATGATGAACCATTTTTTAAACTCATAGTAAGTTTAGATATGGAATCAGCAACTATGTTGCCACTTACCTCTTGGTTACTTAAATTAAGTGTAACTATTCCACCATTATTTCCAGTATTTCCCCATGAATCTTTTTGAATTCTTAAGAAGTTACTAGCTGAATCGTTATTTATGATTTTATTATTTTCTAAATTAATAGTTGCAGTAGTATTGGTTACATAAAAACTATCTCCTTTATTTGTTGTTATTGTTGAGTTTTTAGATGTAAATACAGCTTCACCTTGATCAGCATCACCACTCATAGATTGATATAAGAATATATTTTTATAAGTAGTTGATTGACCATTAAGTTCATTATTAGTATCAGTTAAAGTAACATTTTCAAGAGTAATACTATTTTTGCCTTCAATAATGGCTCCTTCAGAAGCAGTTGTTATTAAAGTTGCATTTTTAACTGTAATATCTGCTGTTGAATATATTGCTGGTGAACCTTTTCCTGTTGTTTTATAAGTTCCTTTATCAACATTTACTGTTCCGCCACCTCTATCAGATCTAATAGCAGCACTAGATATACCAGATGTTGTAATTGTTAAATTAGTTGCATTCATTACACCACCACCAGTAGTCATAATTCCACCGGAATTATCTTTACTTGTCGTAATGGTTGAATCACTTATATTTATAGTAGTATTATCTGATGATGTATTATTGGTTGTTGCAGAACCGCCATAACTAAATATACCATTAGCACCTGTTGCATTTGTTTCAATTGTTGCATTTTTAATTGTTAAGTTTGCTCCACCTTTTGCAATTATTGCTGAGTTAGTTCCGTAAAAAGATGTATTATCTCCACCATCAGAATCACCAGTTTTAGTTACTTTAATATTTGATAAAGTTGATTTAATATCACCAGTTACAGATATAACATTTTCATCTGCAGTTTTAGATGTATATGAACCAGATATTAAATCTTCACTTTTTGTTATCTCTTTTACTGAAGAATAAGAAATTGTTCCAGCATTATTTCCGTTTGGATTACCATTATTATTTGAATTATTATTACTACTATTATTACTTGATGTAGATTTATTATCATTACTTATTATTAAGTACCAAAGTAAACCAAGTACTAGCGTAAGTATAATAATAATTAATATATATAATTTATTACTATTTTTAGTAGTAGTATTTAAATTATTATCTTCCATAGTCTAAACCCTTTCTATTATATTAACTGTTTGTTTGATTTGAAGATGTTTGATTATTTTCGCCAGGCATTGCGGGTGGTTGTCCATTATTATTTTGTCCACTAGGCATTTCTGGAGGTTGTCCATTTGTATTTGTTTGATTAGTATTATTATTTGAGCAATCACAACTATTAGATTTGGAATAAATATAAAATGCTCCAGTTGATATTACAGCTCCAAGTAATAAACCTATAACAAATAATAATATTTTATTATCTTTCATTTATAAATCACTCCTTTATTATATATTTTATTATAAATCTTATAATCTAACTTTTAAACATTTTCCTCCTTCAAATAAAGGATACAGTGTAAAAGTTAAATAAAAATTAAATGTTTATTTATATAAAATATCATAAAAAAACTAGGTAACATAAAATTACCTAGTTATTAAGCGTTAAGCTATACTCTTTTAAAAATTTTTCTAGTTCATCACTATTTTGAAATATTTCTTCAAATATATTATATAAAGAATCTGTTCCGCTATATTCTCCTACTGCAAAACATCTTTTACCCATTCCATAAGATATACCTGCTTCTATATGACCTGATGTTCCAGATGGTAAAACTAATAAGAAATTTTTACACACTTTTTGATTATCTAAATCTTGGTGAAATATATCAAGTATTACATCACTTTTTAAGCTTAGTGATTCAAAAAATTTCATATTTTCTTCAACTGATTTATTTGGATCACCGTAACTATTCATTGTTTCTTCATTTTTTAAAAAACAATAATATGAAATATTATATTTATCAAATAAATCACATATTTTTAAAATATTTTCTTTATTTCTTGTTTTACCAGCAATAAAAAATTCATACTTCTTTTCCATTTATATCACCTACAAACATTATATCATAAAAAAAACTAGGTTGTATGAAGTTACCTAGTTTTTAATGATTTAATTGTAATTATTTATTATTTTTAAGTGCTATTGCAGCTTGAGCAGCAGCAAGTCTAGCAACTGGAACTCTAAATGGAGAACAAGATACATAGTCTAGTCCAACAGCATTATAGAATTCAATAGATTTAGGATCTCCACCAGTTTCACCACAAACACCTAAATGAATATCAGGTCTTGTTGCTTTACCTTTTTCAGCAGCCATTTTAATTAATTGACCAACACCT
>JAFZWF010000003.1 GCA_017617435.1 Bacilli bacterium | reverse complement strand
TCTAATTGAGCTTTACGATTGAATTCAGATACAGCTTCATGTGTTGCTTCAACTACCATTACATAGTAATATCCATTAATTTCTTTCTTAATTGGATAAGCTAGTTTCTTTTCACCAAGTTCTTTAAACTCTGCTACTTTAGATTTATTATCAGTGATAATAGCTTTCATAGCATCAGCAGTTTTAGAAACTTCAGATGAATCTTGAGTTGCTTTAACAATAAACATGATTTCATATTTACTCATATAGCTTACACCTCCTTATGGTCTATTCGGCTTCATTATCTATATATGAAGCAAGGAGTAATTTCTTACTCGGTTAGTAGTATATCAAAAAAAGTATTTTAAGTAAATAATTTATTTATGTTTTTTTACTTCTTTGCTATAATTATACAAGAATAATTAAAGGAGTAATAAATGATGAAAAAATATTTACTTTTAATAATTTTGCTTATACCTTTTAAAGTCTATGCAATAGATGCAAAAGAAGTTACTAAAGAATCCTCTTTTTATATTGCTGATGATAAATATACTAAATTTAATGATGGAAACGTTAAAACTTATAGTAAGATAGCAAAAGATTTAAATCTTGTAATTCATAATGATAACGATCAGATAAAACAGCTTTATATCGTGTATGAAATATCAAGTAAACACGGAAAATTAATTACTGATAGTGGTGAAGAAATAAATCTTGGTGAAAATGAATTCTTACATGAATATGTAAGTATAGATAAACCATCAAATGATATTACTTTAACATTTGATGAAGATGTAACTATAAGTGAAATAAGATTATTTACTGACGGAGATACTCCAAAAGATATTCAGAAGTGGACAAGAGATGAAACAACAGATTTAATGATCTTCTCAACTCATGCTGATGATGAACAATTATTCTTTGCTGGAGTTATGCCAACATATATCAATAAAGGAAAGAAAGTACACGTTACTTATCTAGCAAGGCATGATGTTGGTGCATATTATGCACCAAGCAGACTTCATGAACAACTTGACGGTTTATGGACTTTAGGTGTTACCGATTACCCAACATTTGGAATTGTTCCTGATGCTTACTCAGAAAGTATAGATGTTGCTAGAAGTCAGATGAACAGTGCTGGTTTTAAAGATGAAGATATTATTAACTTTTATGTAATGATACTTCGTAGTTACAAACCTAAGGTAATACTTGGTCACGATGAAAATGGTGAATATGGTCATGGTCAACATAGACTTAATATATATTTACTTAAAGAGGCATATGAAGAAGCTGCAAATCCTGAATATACTGGTGCATCTGCTAATCCTTATAAAGTACCTAAATTTTACATTCACTTATATGATTTAGATAATAAAACTACACTAGACTATGATATTCCACTAGATAAGTACGATGGTAAAACTGCATATCAAGTATCTAAAGAAGGATATTCTAAACATTTATCTCAACAATATACATGGTTTACTGCATGGCTTAACGGAAAAAATAATTCATACACATCTGCTACTCAAATAACTAAATATAACCCTGCTTATTGGGGATTATATAAAACTGAAGTTGGTCCAGATGTAGATAAAAATGATTTATTTGAAAATATTGTTGAAGAGAAAAAAGAGGAACCAAAAAAGGAAGAAAATAATACTACTAATAACAATATAGAGCAAACTGAGAGAAGCAAAGAATTCTATGATAAATACAAAGATCACTTAATTATTATTTCTGGGTGTACTGTTATTATTGGTATGATACTTATTGTAATATTAAAGAAAAAGAAGAATTAATTTAATTCTTCTTTTTTTATATATAAAAAAACTTGCTTAAATAAGCAAGTTTAATTATTTTTAAATACCCATTCTCTTTGAATAAAGAAATTAACAACAAATATAATTGAATCAACAATAATTTTAATAATTGTTGGACTAAATGAGAATACATGTTTAGATAATGCATCAACAATGAATCCAGATGCAAACATTTGAACAATTACTAAAACAAAATATTTAATAATTGAACTTCTTTTACTCTTTTTAAATACAAGTTTTGAATTAACAAGATAGTTATATAAACTTGATATAACCCTCGCCATAATTGTTGATATTACAATTTTATTATTTAAGTCTTTTGGTAAGACTTTCATAAATATTGCAAATAACAAAATGTCTAAAGCGAAAGAACTAATTGCGGAAAAGATATATTTAATAAATAATTTGTATATTCTTATAGAGTCTTTTAAAGGATTAAAATGACTTTCAGAATTATCATTTATATAAATTGTTTCGATTGTTTCTTCAACTATTGGAATATCTTTTTCCTTACATTCAATTAATGTATTTGTTTCATATTCAAATCTTTCACCAGCAGTATCTAGGAAGTATTCAGCAACCTTTGGGCTCATTCCTCTTAATCCTGTTTGAGTATCGGTTATTTTAATACCTATAAATATTTTAAATATGTTTCTTGTAATAATATTTCCATATCTACTTTTAAATGGAACGTTACTCTTTTTAAAGTCTCTGCATCCTAGAACATAAGCTTTTGGATTTTCTTTTGTTTTATTTGCAACTTTTAAAATATCTTCTGGACTATGTTGACCATCACAATCAGCTGTAACTATTGCTTTACAATCTTTATAGTTATTTAAAATATGGTTAAGGGCATATTTAAGTGCCCTTCCTTTACCATAGTTTTTATAATTTGTTATTACTTTAATATTACTAGATTCTAAACCTTGTAAATATTTTCGGGATTTTTCACGACATCCATCATCAACAATTAATATATTAGAAAATAATTTTTTTAATTTATTAATGAATTCATCCATGATTTTTTCGTTAGGATTTAGTGTTGGAATTACAACAACAACATCCTTATTTTTCATTTAAATTCCCCCTAAACAGCTTCCATACTTAGAAGTTTCCAAGAATCGTTATAATATACAAAATACATTCTATCATTCATTTCCATTACGCGATCTTGACCTGTTACAATCATATTTTTCTTAAGTGATACATCTACTGAGAAAGCTTTATCAGAATAAATAACAAAATTGCTTAATTTTTCGTCAGTAAATGCTGGATTTTTAAGTGTATGTCTTGAAGTAAATGTAATATCAATTCCATGAGCCCAGTCATAAGCTACTTTATACATTTCTGTATCTTCAATTAAATATTGACTTAATGTATTAAAACCATGATAGTAACCTGGTAAATCTGCAGTTAAGAATAAACTATATTTTTCAGCAAACTCTAAAACATTAAATTCTGTAATTAATTTTTGCTGAGCTACACTATTATCATCAGTTTTAAAGTATGGATTGTCAACTTTAATTACACCATCTTCTTTTACTGTTTTAACAGTTGCTCCATCACTTGTTTTTACTTCAACTTTAGGCTTTTGTATTAAACCTGTAACTTCATATAATACTTCTTTTTTAATATCAGTATACCTAGAATATAAAGAAGTAATATTATTTTCTGAATCATTTTTCTCAGTAACTTCTTTACCATTTATATATAACTTATAATCTTCTGGTATTTGTGCTTTAACACTATATAATCCATCTTCAATATGTGATTTAATATCTACAACTTCCCATTTAGTGTAGTTTAGAATTTTAATTCTAGTAACATCACCTTTATTTGCAAGTTTAACTGTAAGAACTAGTTTCTTATCATAGAAAACATCATATATAGGTTTTTTGGGATCATTTGATTCACTATTTAATTCATAAGTTATTTTTTTCTTATCTTCTAAAGTTTTATCAATAGCTTTAATAGCTGCTTTTTTATCTGTAACTTTATCATATTTACTTATTTGTAGTTTTTCTTGATCTATTACATCAATTAAATCTTTATTAGATAATTTTGCAACACTATTAACAACGAAGTTTCCAACTTCATATTTTTCGTAGTTTTTAAGAGCAATGATAATGTAGAAAGCAAAAACAATTATTAATAAAATTAAAAATGCTATATAACCTAGAAAAATCTTTTTGTATAAACTCATAGGTTTTTTATCTTTCTTTGCCATTATTCATCACCTCTTACTACAAATGCTGTTGGTATACGCCATGATGAATTTGAATAATACATTGTTACACTAGTTTTTAAATATTCACCATTATAGTACATTGATGTTGAAGAACCTCCATCAAGATTTGCTGCATTAACTGCTCCGTAATCACTCATTACTTTAATTAAATCTGCAGCAGAAGCTCCAAGGTGAGCTCCATCACCACGACCATCAGTAACTAAAAGCAAGATTGTACCATCTTTTCTTTGACCAATTGCTGTACGTGGATTTTTTCCACTACCTAAACCATTAAGTTCTCTTTTTTCACCGTTAATAATTAATTTAACAAAGTGATTATTTTTATCTGAGTATTCATCTTGGAAAGTAACTGCATCTCTTATGCCTTCAGTTTTTACAAGATTTTCAACTTCAGTTTTACTCTTACCTGTAATTTCAATTATTCTTAACAAGTTATTATTATCAAGACCTATTAGATATAATCCATTATATCCACCGGTGTTATTGTACTGAATTTCACCTTTACTAACAACAACTCCAATAGGGTATCCACCTTTATTTGCTGTTGATACATAAAGTCCACCATTTACTCCACCAATGGCTCCACTATTTTTTACAAGTTTATCTAGTTCTTGTCCATATTCACTCCATGGATAAGTTGTTGCTAAGAATACTTTTGATGGATCAGAAATAATCATCATTTTTCCTCTAAAAGTTCCACCGTTAACTTCTTCAATAATAATAGGTTCTTTATTATCACTATTATTAACTTCAATTAAGCTTGTATCAACTTCAGCATCCATATCTTTAAGTGAATTATTTTTAACTATTTCTTTTACTTTCTTATCACTTAAGAATATTTTAACAACGAATTTAGCTTGACCTGTTTCTAGCATTGTTGTAACAAACATATCTCTTGCTTTAAGAGATGGTCCATGACAAAATAAGAAAACAAGAACTAATAGTGTAACTACTAGACCTAAAATTGTTACACCTATAAATGATAGAATTTTTCCAATAATAATTAACGCTTTTTTCATTACTTCAACTCCAACTACGATATACATAATGATATCAAAAACTCATGATTTATTCAATCATGAGCCTTAATATTTTTTATATTTTTAAACATTAAATCTAAAGTAGCAAATGTCTCCATCTTGCATGATATAATCTTTACCTTCAAGTCTTAACTTGCCTGCTTCTTTTACTTTCTTTTCATCACCTAATTCTTCTAGATCATTAAAGCTCATTACCTCAGCTTTAATAAATCCTTTTTCAAAGTCAGTGTGAATAATTCCTGCACATTTTTTTGCATTCATGCCTTTTTTAAATGTCCATGCTCTAACTTCATCAGGACCTGCAGTAAAATATGTAGCAAGACCAAGTAGGTCATATGTTGCAAATATTAACTTATCTAAACCACTATTTTTTATTCCCATTTCTGCTAGGAAAACTTTCTTATCTTCATCAGGAAGTTCAGCAAGTTCACTTTCCATTTTAGCACACATGATTATTACTCCTGCGTTTTCCTTTGCAGCGTATTCATGAACCAAATCTGTGTACTTATTGTTTCCGGTAACAGCTGTTTCCTCATCTACATTAGCAGCATAAATTAATGGCTTTAATGTTATAAAATTAAATGGTTTTAAAATTAAAGTTTCTTCTTCATCAAAACCAACTAATCTAAGTGGTTTATTATCAAGAAGAGAAGTTTGTGCTTTTTTTAGTGTTTCAACTTCAAACATTGTATCTTTATCTTTAGTGGTTTCTGCCTTCTTTTGAATCTTTTCTATTCTTGATTCAATTATTTCTAAATCAGAAAGAATCAACTCAACGTTTATTATTTCAATATCTCTTATTGGATCTGTTTTGCCCTCAACATGCGTTATATTTTCATCATCAAAGCAACGCACTACTTCAACTATTGCATCAACTTCTCTAATATGAGAAAGGAACTTATTACCAAGTCCTTCACCAGAAGATGCACCTTTTACAAGACCGGCAATATCGGTAAATTCAAATGTTGTAGGAACTGTACTTTTAGGAAGATATAAGTTTTCTAGAAACTCTAGTCTTGAATCTGGAACAGTAACAACACCAACATTTGGATCTATTGTTGCAAATGGATAATTTGCAGCTAAAATATTTTTCTTTGTTATTGCATTAAATAATGTTGATTTCCCAACATTAGGTAAACCAACAATGCCAGCTTTAAGTGACATTTTAAACCTCCTTAACCTTAAATAACTGGATGTCCTCCAATACCAATTGGAAGTCCAATTACATACCAAACAAGTATGATTACAATAAGTACGATTGCAGTTACAACACTATATGGTAATTGATACTTAAGCGTTGTAAATAAACTTACTGGTCTACTTTTTTGATTATATTTTTCTAAATAAGCTAGGTAAATTACATAATAAGCAAAAAGTGGTGTTAAACCTAGTGTTGCACATTCACCAAAACGGTAAATAATTTGCGAGAATTCAGGAGAAATTCCTGCATTCATACAAAGAGGTACTATAGCACCACCTAGTATTGCCCATTTTGTAATTGATGATGGCATTACTATAGTTGATAATATACTTATTATAAAAATTATAAATATAAGCATAAAACCTGAGAAATGGCCATTACTTATAAAGTTTGCGAAACTTGCAACTATATATGTTCCAATATTTGTTTGTTTAAAAATACTTACAAATGTTGCTGCAAAGAATATTAAAACTAATATTTTACCTGTACCATCAAGTGAATGACCTAATGCATCACTAAAGTCTTTGTTATTTTTAATAGTTTTTGCACCAATACCATAGAAGAAACCTAAAATAACAAATAACATTGTTACGATAAATACGAATCCATTACTAAAGAATGAATTATAACTAAATAGTTTATCAATATAAAATGATTGACTATAATCTAGTAAATTTCCAGAAAATGGAAGTCCAGGAATAATATTATAAACAAAAATTAATAGATAGATAAAACCTGCAATTAAAGCAATAATTAAACCTCTTTTTTCTTGTTTACCAATTTTATATTCTTCCTCTTCTTCATCACTATTTAAATCAAAGTCATATTTAGCTAGTTTTTTAGCTGTATAATCTTCTGTTATTTTTGTAATTGCTATTGCAATTGCAAATATAGCTACAGTCATTATAAAGATAAATGCAAATGTTGTAATGTTATAGTTCTGGTCAAGCATCATTGCTCCAAGTTTGGTTTGACTTAATACAGCACTATCAATACTTGTTAAAAATAAACTTAATCCAGAACCACAAGTAAGTGCTGCAAATGATGCAATAATACCAATTGCTGGGTTTCTCTTACCATACATAAATAAAACGCCAGCAAGGGGAATCATAACTACATATGGTAAATCTCCAACTAAACTTAATAAAATACAAGAAAGAACTAAAACAAATGTAACATTTTTCTTTTTTGCTTTCTTTGTTAATAGGGTTATAGCAGTTTTTAAAAACCCACTTTTTTCCATAATACCAAAACCGATTAATATGATTATTAAACTACTAAGTGGTGTAAAAGATACAAAGTTTAGTACGGTATTTGTAAAAATATATTTAAGTCCACTTAAACTTAATAGTGAATTAACTTGAACTGTTGTTGGGGAATATTCATATAAGTTTGGATCAATTTTGTTATATGTTACTTGTGCTCCAATAAATGATAAAATACCACTTATTAAAATGGTAATACCGCAAAGTATTAATAAAGTCATTATTGGATGAAGTGTCATTTTTTCATGAAACTTATTCCTGTACTTGAACATTATCTCTCACTACTTTCTTTAATTTTTTTTCAAACTCTAAACGATCTAACATTATTTCTCGACCACAGTTTAGACATTTTAGTTTAATATCTACACCAACCCTAGTAATTTTCCATAAATTACTTTGGCATGCATGTGGTTTTTTCATAATAACGTTATCATTTAATTTATAATTATTTTCCATTGTGTACCTCTATTTGAGTATAAGGAATTTTGATATTATTTTTATCATAATATTTTTTAATTATGTTTAATGATTCTCTTCTAACAGTCCATCTTTTATCTTGAGGGCAATGAATTTTTACTAAGTAAATTATTGCGCTTGAATCAAAATCATCAATACCTAAATAAGATGAAGATTCATCAGCATCCGTATTTTCAATGATATCTTTGATAGCTTCATTAAGTACTTTGTTTACTTTTTCTTCTTTTTCCTCGTAAGCTGTTGGAACTTTAATGAAAACATTTGATGATTTTTGACTTAAGTTTTTAATCTTATCAATGTTTCTATTTGCAACAGATAGTGTTTCACCACCAAAGTTTCTTATTTTAGTTGATTTTAAACCAAACTCTACAACTTCACCAGTAAATCCTTCGAATTCAACTATATCGCCAATAACAAAATAGTTATCAAGCATAATTGATAGTCCACTAATTAAGTCTTTTAAGAAATCTTGAAGTGCTAAACCAAGAACGACACCAGCAACTCCAATACCAGCGATTAAACTTTTAGTATCTACACCGTATGCTTCTAATATAAATAAAATTACAATTATAAATATGATATATTTAAAAACATTTTCAAGAAGTTTAACTATGGTATTTCTTTTCTTTTTTTCAAATGTTGTTTTACCCGATTTAATAAAACATCTAATTAATATTTTAATTAAACTATATGATAAAATTCCAACAACTACTACAAAAGTACATCTTACAAATTCATTATCTTTTAATAAATCAAAGAATTCTTTCATATTAATCACCATCTATTGAAATATTAATTATTTCAAGAATTCTTTCAAGATCTTTTTCAGAATCAAAGGGAATTTCTATCTTATTACTTTTGATTTTTACTTTAGTTCCTATTTTTTCTCTCATAGCATTTTCAAAAATATTAAACATTGGAGGATTATTTCTCACAATTTTTACTTTTTTTGCATAATCTTTTTCTTTTACAAGATTTTCTGTTTCTCTAACACTTATGCCTTCTTTAACTATTTTTGCAGCTAAACTATCAATTAGTTCATCATCGTCAAGTTTACTTAATACTCTTGCATGGCCCATTGAAAGTTCACCTTTTGACACAAGCTCTGTAGTATATTTTGGAAGCCTAAGTAGTCCTAAAATATTAGTAATATAACTTCTACTTTTTCCAAATTTTTCAGCAACCTCTTCTTGTGTAAAATTTCTAAGTCTTATAATGTTTTCATATGATAATGCTTCTTCAATTGGATTTAAATTTTCTCTTTGAATATTTTCAATAAGAGCAATTTCCATCATTTCATTATCATCAAATTCTTTAATAATTGCAGGTATTGTTTTTAAACCAGCCATTTTAGCAGCACGTGTTCTTCTTTCACCAGCAACTATTTCATAACCTTTAATTGATTTTTTAACTATAATTGGTTGAATAACACCATATTCAGAAATTGATTTAGCTAGTTCATTTAGTGATTCTTCATTAAATACTTTTCTTGGTTGATAAGGATTTGGCCTAACTTCGTCTAAATTAATTTCAACAACATCACCAGTTGTTTTGGCATCATTAACTATTTGGTTTTCAAATTTTTCAAAATCAATTACAGAATTTGAAAATAACTGTTCTAAACCTTTTCCTAAAGCTTTTCTTTTATTATTCGTTTCCATCTCTATCAATCACTTCCTTTGCTAAATTTGCATATGCCTGAGTTGCTCTGCTCTCAGGATCATAAACGTTTATTGGTTTTCCATGACTTGGCGCTTCTACAAGTCTTACAAGTCTTGGAATTATCGTATTAAATGTTTTATTTTTAAAATATGATCTTACTTCCTCAATAACACTAAGTCCAATATTGGTTCTTCCATCAAGCATTGTAAGGAGTACTCCCTCAATTCTTAGGTTCGGATTCAAACTTGATTGAACCATTATTATTGAATTTAATATTAAACTAACACCATCAAGTGCATAGTATTCACACTGAACTGGAATTATAACAGAGTCACTTGCAACAAGAGCATTCATTGTTGCAATTCCAAGTGCTGGCTGACAATCAATAATAATATAATCAAAATAATCTCTAATTTGGTTTAATGCAACTTTTAATTGTTCATTTTGTCTAAATGTTCCATCTTGTAACATTTTTTTAACAAATTCCACATCAATACCTGCCAAATTTATTGTTGAGGGAAGAAGTGACAAATTCTCAAACTTAGTTTTAATAATTGCTTCTTTAATATCACATTGATGAGATATTACCTCATATATATCATGTTCAAAGTCACCATTAGAGTAACCAAGACCAGTTGTAGCATTTCTTTGTGGATCTAAATCTACAAGTAAAGTTTTCTTACCTTCTTTTCCAAGTGCAGCTGCTAAATTAATAGAAGTTGTTGTTTTACCAACGCCGCCTTTTTGATTTACTAATGAAATTATTTTTGCCATTAACAGCCACCTCTTTATAGATTATTTCAACTACTTGTTATTTTACCATAAATATTTAAAATTGTCTTTAATTTTCACAAAATAAAAAAGTCATTTCTATATGACTTTTCTTAAATTTATTATTACATTGTACGGCCATTATTGTTAGTTAATAGTTTTACGGCATTGCCTGTTTTTTCTAATGCATTCTTATATGCACTATCGAGAATTTTTTTGCTTATTATATATCTTGTCTCGGCACTTTTTTTATCTTCTTCAGTAATAAATGGTCCAGATAGCATTTCAGTTGATCTTGCCAAATTTCTTATTGCTCTTCTAATTGTTGATACGCTTTCAAATACACTATCAAAACTTTTTGCAATTTCAATGTTATCGCAATCAATAAATCCGTTACTTTTAGTTAATAGATCATTAATAAAAGAATCTAACGCTATGTTCTGTTTTTCAAATTCTTCAGCTGATAATGGTTTACCATCAACACCATTAATCATGGCATCAAGCACCTTATTTATTGAATTTGTTAAAGTATAGAAGTCACCTCTTTTTATGCCATTATTTCTATAACCTATAGTTTCTATTTCCATTTATATATCCTCCATACTTAAATTATAGTTTAAACACTTTTGAAAAACAAACATCTTTAACAATATTAATGTAAATAAAGAAGTCATTTATAAAATGACTTCATTTATTACTTATTATCTTTTATAGCTTCTTCTAATTCTTCTTTGTTCATTTTTGAGTAACCTTTAATTCCTAGTTCTTTTGCTTTAGTTTTAAGTTCAGTCAAAGTTAAACCTTCTTCAGAATTATAGTTTCCATTTAAACAATCTAAAGATTTAGTTGCAACTATTTGTTCTATTTGTTCCTTAGTAAGTGTTTCATTTTTAATTAATGCTTCACTTAATAAATGAACTAGATCTTTGTTTTCATTAATAATTTTCTTTGCTTTAGCATAGCAAGTTTCAATAATATCTCTTGTTGCTTTATCTATTTCAAGAGCAACTTGATCAGAGAAGTTTTTTTGTTTTCCATAGTCACGACCTAAGAAAACTCCTTCTGATTTTTGTTCATATTGCATTGGTCCAAGTTCACTCATACCATATTCAGTAACCATGCTTCTTGCAATATTTGTTGCTTTTTTAAAGTCATCAGATGCACCTGTTGTTACTTCTCCTAAGAATATCTCTTCACTAGCACGTCCACCAAGTAAACCTGTAATTGATGCTTCTAGTTCTTTTTTTGTTGCTATACCTATTTTTTCTTCCTTAGGAAGCATCATAGTATATCCACCAGCAACTCCACGAGGAATAATAGTTATTTTATGAACTTCATTTGCATCTTCTAACTTTATACCAATAACGGCATGACCTGCTTCATGGTAACTAACAAGTCTTTTTTCATTATCAGTTATTTTTCTAGAAGTTTTTGCAGGTCCCATTAATACTCTATCTGTTGCTTCATCAATTTCATCCATTGAGATATCTGATCTGTTACGTCTTACTGCAAGAAGGGCTGCTTCATTAAGTAAATTTTCAATATCAGCTCCACTAAATCCTGGAGTTCTTTCAGCTATATTTTGTAAGTTAACATCCTTAGCAAGGATTTTATTTCTTGCATGAACTTCTAATATTTGTTTTCTTTCTTTTGAATCAGGAAGTGATACTGTAACTTGTCTATCAAATCTTCCAGGTCTAAGTAATGCTGGGTCTAAAACATCAGGTCTATTTGTTGCTGCGATAATAATTATACCTTCATTAGCACCAAAACCGTCCATTTCAGTTAAAAGTTGGTTAAGTGTTTGTTCACGTTCATCGTGTCCACCACCTAAACCAGTACCACGCTGTCTACCTACAGCATCTATTTCATCAATAAATATTAAACATGGTGCGTTTCTTTTTGCTTCTTTAAACATATCTCTGACGCGAGATGCACCTACACCTACAAATAGTTCAACAAAATCTGAACCACTTATATAATAAAATGGTACATTTGCTTCACCAGCAACAGCTTTAGCAAGTAAAGTTTTACCTGTTCCTGGAGGACCTACTAAAAGTACTCCTTTAGGTATTCTAGCACCTAGTTTTTGGAATCTTTTTGGGTTTCTTAAGAAATCAATAAGCTCTTCAACTTCTTCTTTTTCTTCTTTTAAACCAGCTACATCTTTAAACTTAACTTGGAAATTTCCATCATTCAATTTGGCTTTAGATTTACCAAAATCCATACTATTTTTATTAGTTGATGCAAGTTTTCCAAATAAGAAATATGCTGTTACAACTATAATTACTATAGGAAGAATATTTACAACAATATATAAAATATTGCTTGATCCTGGATCACTTTCTGTTTTATATTTCTTTCCTAATTTGTTAGCATAGTCGGTAACAATTGATAAGTCTTCTTCTAATACCTTAGCTTTAAAACTTTCTCCTTTGCCATATTTGTTTAATTTACCTTCAATAATATAGATACTTTCACTACTTTTAGGGGTAATTTTTATTGAAGTTATGTTTTCTTTTTCAACTTCTTTAATTAATTGACCACTAGTTAAAGTATGTACTTCTTTACTACCATAATTTAAAAAATACATAACGCCTAGTATAACTAAAGCGATAACAATATATGGATAAAGATTTTTTAATATTCCGTTATTATTTTTTGCTTTCATCTTTTTTCTCCTTACAATTTAGTATTATATCATATTTTTCATCATTTGCTTTAGCAAACTTTGATTTTTTTAAACCTGGTACCCATAAAATATTATCATTCGCATCAACAACTAATGGGTATTTATTTCTTAAATTTTTAGGTACTTTTGCATCAATAAATATATCACTAATTTTTTTCTTACCATTTAAATTTAATGTTTCAATATAATCCCCATCTTTTTTGGACCTCACCTTTAATGGTAGTTTGATTTCTTCTTTATTTAAAGCAATAGAATTATTGCTTGAATCATATTTATCACTAAAATAGATGTCAAAAATTTCACCTGCATATTCTTTTTCAAGTTCATAATCAATAATATTTGCTTTTTCTTCAATCTTTTTAAATACAACTCTATCGTATTCTTTTCCAAAAAGATAATTATTAGGAAGATTGATAAAAGCATTACTTTTATCGCTTTCTAATATTTTTAACATGTCTGTAAATAAAGCATCATTTAGTGGTAAATAATCAATTAGTTGTCTTTCAATAATTAAATCACTGATTATCATTTCTTTTAAAAGTGATGGGATTTTAATATATTTTGAAACAATTATTTCTCCATTTTTATCAGATATATCTTTTTTAATCATATCTGCTTCTTTTTTAACATATTCATAATATTTATCTAATTCTTTAGAAAATTTTAAGTATTTTAGATGAATATTTTCATCTTCCTCTTTTAATAGGGGAATAATATTGTTTCTATATCTATTTCTAGTGTAATCAGAAGAGAAATTTGTGTTATCAATACGATAAGGAATATTATTTTCTTTATCGTATTCTTCTAGATATTTCTTTGTTCTTCTAATTAGAGGTCTAACTAATTTTATACCTTCCCAATTTGATAGTTGTTTAAAGCCTATATAACCTTTTAAAGAACTTCCTCTTGTTATTCTCATTAAAATAGTTTCTGTTAAATCATCACCATGATGTGCAGTTAATAAAAAGTCCGCATTATATTTATCTGTTAATTCTTTTAAAAATTTGTATCTAATTTTTCGAGCATCTTCATGAAAGTTTACTTTTTCATGATAGTTTTTGATTTCAAGAAGTTCAAAAATATCATGAAATTCTTCAGCATATGTTTCTACCATTAATGCCTCTTCATCTGATTCTACCCTAACTTTATGATTAACATGAGCTACAATAACTTTAATGTTGTTATCATCTTTAATATCATTAACAATTGAAAGAAGAGCCATTGAATCTGGCCCACCACTACATGAAACAATTACTGTTTTATTATTTAATAATTTTGCTAGGTATTCTTTTTCTTCTTTCATATTTAATCACCAATATAGGTATGTATTTTATATTATATTAATGATTTTGACAATCATTAATTTTTTTCAAGCATGCTTTCAATAAAACCATCTAAATCTCCAGAAAACACTTTATCTGGTGATGTTGATTCATAACCTGTTCTATGATCTTTAACAAGTTTATATGGTTCTAAGACATAACTTCTGATTTGACTTCCAAAATTTATGTCACTTGAATCTTTAACCTCATCCATTAGTTTTTTATTTTTATCAAGTTCTATTTGATATAATTTATTTTTTAATAATTTTAAAGCTTTATCTTTATTTAACAATTGACTTCTTTCAGTTTGGCAAGTAACAACAATTTTGGATGGTAGATGCGTTATTCTAACAGCTGAGTTTGATGTGTTTACTGATTGACCACCTGCACCACTTGAGTGATATACATCTATTTTTAAGTCTTCATCTTTTATTTCTATATTTATATCATCATCAAATTCTGGTGTAACACTTACGGATGCAAAAGAAGTATGTCTTCTTTTATTAGAATCAAAAGGAGAAATTCTTACTAGTCGATGTACTCCTTGTTCATTTTTTAAATATCCATAAGCATAGTAACCTTTAATATAAAGAATAGCACTTTTGATTCCAGCTTCATCACCTTTTTGAAGTGAAATTATTTCATAAGTGTGATTATTTTTTTCACAATACTTAATATACATATCAAGAAGCATACTAGACCAGTCACAACTTTCTGTTCCACCTGCTCCTGGATGTATTTCTAAATAACAATTTAAACTATCATATTTTCCAGATAAATATATTTTTTTAGAATATTTATCAACTTCTTCTTTTAAATGATTTAATTCATTTATTAATGAAGCATCAGTTTCATTAATATCACTTAACAATTCTTTAATCATAAGCGAATTATCTCTTAAATTATTATATGTTTTAACTTCTTCTTTTAAATCACTTAGAAGTTTACAAGTGCTATTTGCTTTTTCTTGATTTTGCCAGAAATCTTCTTTAGATATTTCTGCTTCAAGTTTTATAATTTCTTGTTCTTTCTGAGAAATGTCAAAGAGACCTCCCAGTTTGCTCTATTTTTTCAATTATTAATTCTATTTCTTCACTTAAATTATTGTTCATAAATAGTTCACCTACATTTTATTATAACAAATTATTTAATTATAATTAAAAAAAATACTAATATGTATTATTAGTATTTTAAATTATCTATTTCTTTGAGCACCTTTTGATTGATTATTAACATAATCCATATACATGCTATTAAATCTTCTTTCTGTTACAAACTCACCGTCTTTAAAACCTAAAAGTTTCCAAGACATTATAGTATCAACAAGAAATGGTGGTAAAAAATCTTCTTCTTCAGAATTATATTTAAATTTTACTCCTTTAAGCACTCCACATTTAACATCTTCATTAGTATACTCAATACCTAATTTATTTGCTTCATCAACAGATATATAAGTCATGCAATATGTTGATACAGTTATAAATGCATGTAACTTTTGATCTATTTGTTTATCAAATATTTCTAAACTCATTTTAATTCCCCCAATATAGATTAATTCATTTCTTTAATAGCTAGTGTTGCTGCAAGAGATCCATCGCTAACAGCAGTTGTTAGTTGTCTTAGTTCTTTTTTTCTTACATCTCCAGCCGTATATATTCCTTTAACCTTTGTTTTAAGGTCATTACTTATTATATACCCTTTTTCATCTAATTCAACTATATTTGAAAATATCTCATTTTTTGGTTCTCTACCTATTGCAATAAATAAACCATCTATTTGAATATTTTTTTTGTTGTTATCTACATTTATATCAATAGATTCTAAAGTGTTACTTCCATTAATTTTTTCTACTTTAGCATTTAAAATATATTCAACATTACTTTTTTCTTTTAATTTATCTATAAATACTTCACTAGCACTAAAATTTTCACTATGATGAATCAAATAAACTTTAGATGCTATATCAGATAAATATATTGCATCTTCAAATGCAGTATCTCCACCACCTACTACAGCAACTGTTTTATTCTTATAAAAGTTTCCGTCACATGTTGCACAATATGAAACTCCTTTACCAATAAATTCTTTTTCATTTTCAATGTTAAGTCTTCTATCAGTTAAACCTGTTGCAATAATAATAGCTTTTGCTTCGTAAGTGTTTTTATTGGTAACAACTGTTTTGTCTTCATTTATTATAAGTACAGTTTCAGTAACTATTTGTCCACCAAATTTCTTTACTTGATTATATAAATTTGTTGCAAAGTCATAACCTGATATTTCATTAATTCCAGGATAGTTTTCTATTTTATGAGCATTAATTATTTTTCCACCATAATTAGATGCTTCTAATATTAAAACTTTTTTATTTGCTCTAAGTGCATATAGTGCAGCCGTTAGACCTGCAGGTCCTGCACCTACAATTATGATATCAAACATAATTATTCTCCTTTCTTATTTATCTTGTTCTAACCATTTGTTTATTTTGTGAATATGTGATTAGATCAAAATATAGATTCATAAATGATTTATTAAATGGTTTGTATTTACTATCAAAATTAGAAATACATACAAAATATGTATTAGTTTTAGTATTTGATTTACTTCTTTTAAAAGTAAATTTGTATTCATCTTCTTTTGGAAGATATTCAATATTCATAACACTAGCATCTTCGATATCAAAATCATCTGAATACACTTCAATTCTATTGTTATGATATGGGTTCTTCATTTCAAGAGACTTGTTTATTATTTCATCAGTAACTGATTCTGGAATTATATCAGAATCAGGATTGTTATTCTTTAAAGCTTTGTATAACTTATTAATTATGTTAAATAAGTATTCATCTTCATTAGTTATTGTGAATGTTACACTATCTTGTAACTTAGCTTCATCTTTTACACAAAAACCAATATACAAGTTATAGTTTGCTTCGTATGATATTTCGAATTGTCCTTCCTCTGTTACAATTTTGATTGCATCAAAATTAACATAGTTTTTTTCTTTTTTTACTTCTACCATTTTTTAACCACCCTTCATTATAAATGATATCATATTTAATATATAAAAAAAATATAGAATTGAAAAATCAATCCTATATATTTTTATCAATTTTTAAAACACTACATCCATTATTCATTAACATACTTTTCATTAAATTATTTTTTAATAGTAGTGCAGTATTTCCCATATTAACCTCGGTTATCAATTATTCTTTTATTTTTAAAATCATAGTGAATTACATGATGTCTTGCACCGTGAATATATTCTTCGTTATTATCGTTTGAATATGTTTCACATAATAAGCTATCTATATTATCGCATGTAATTGCATCTTTTACAATATCAAGCACGTTTTTATAGTTAGCATAATCAGTTACACTTTTACTTAAAATACTTTGAACATATCCATCATTTATACTAGTCATAAGTTCGCCAGATATTGAGTTATTAACACAGTCATATTTTATAACTTTTTCTTCTATGCCTAGTTTTTTTGCAACAAAATATAAAATTTCTACTTCACTTAAAAGTGAATTATCAGAACATGTATCCATGTAAGAATGAACTTGATCAAATATCGCATCATATAATTTTGCTTCATAAAATTCTTCGAAATATTTCCAACGTCTTAAATAAATTTTTATTTCATCAATTATTTTTTCGATTAATTCCATATTTCTAACTAAATAACTTTTTAAAGGTAGATCATATTTTTGTACACGGTTTAATATATAATTGCTAATTCCTATTTCTTCAACTTTTTCTGCACTGGCATAACTTCTATGTAAGTCATTTTCTATATTAACAATTTCTTTGTTGAAGATTTCACCTAAAAATATTTTTGCAAAGAATTTTTTGATTTCATCATATTCTCCATATACATCTTCAACAATATAAAATCCCATACCAACATCAACACGTTTGTTTTTGTTTTTTCTTTTAAATTTGTTAATTGAATTCATTACGTTCTCATAACTTTTTATACACATATCGGCATATATATGATGAAAAATATTATTTTCATCTTTAATGATGTTTAACATTCTTACTGATAAATCAAAAATGTCATCATAATTGTTTGTGTTTTTAAAGAAATTTTCTGCAACACCACATATAAAATCATGATGTTTTTTATTGATTTTGAATTTATTTATTATAAATTTTACAAAATCATAGTCTTTTAATAATTCCTTAGAACACATTTTGACCATGTTTGGGTCATTAGTAATGTTAATGACTACTTTCATAAATGATGAATCATTTTCTAGTTCCTCAAGCGGAAATCCAGGATCATTACCTTCAATATAATTTCTATAAGTATCAATTGTATACTTTTTCATATTTTCCCCTCTGTTTAAAAAATTTAAAAGTATCGTTATCTTAACACAACCAAGATGTTAGTTCAATATTTTTTATATAGTTCTTATTCTTACATCACTAGTAAACTCTTTACTAATTGATGGATAGTAATTTTTTGTGTATTTATAATATTCAACACAATCAAACACTCTACTATCTGAATTATAGACATATTTAGCTATAGAACCATCTTTAAATTCCACTTCTACATATCTACAAATACGACCCTTTATATAATCAAAATGATCTAGTTTTTCACATGTACAAACATGTGTTTTTTCAACTAGTATTCCACAAGCAATAGCTTCAGAAATATTGTATTCGACACCAGAACTTTTTATAAGTATATAGTCATCATTATCTATAACTGTTGCATCAGGATCTGGTTCATATATAGTTTTTTTCCATATTTCATTATTTAATGTAACGTCGTTTGATATTTCATTTGGATAAAAACTTTTTATTGTATAGTAACTGCATGATTTAAACAAATCACTATTAACAGCCATATCTATATCAATAAATTCGAAATCTTCTCTTGTTTCACTAACGCAGAAATCTTCATTATAATATTTACTATGTTTATTAAAATAGACTCTTTCTAAATCTACATTTCTTTCATTATTACCTTTATAAATCAACTTAATCATTTCGTTATCTTCAATGTTTAAACCTGTTTTGTTAAAATACATTTTTGCAAGTAACCCATCAATTCTTTGGTTAATAGCGTCTTCACTTTCCTTGTGTCCCCAATCATTAGGACCTGTTGAAAATTGATTAAATAAATCAACTGTTTCACTTTCATTTAAATATAAACTTATTGCATCTCTTAATGAAGTGTCTCCTCGTTTATAATTAAAATTTAGAACTGGTTCAGGCCCAATTATTTCCATTAAAACTTTTAACCTTTTTACTTCTTCTGGGTATCCGTCGGCAATAGTGTTATAGTATTCACTACTTACGACTTCAGCAATTGATTCACATAAATATTGATAAGATGTAGGAACTTGTAGTAAATGTGCATATTCATGAGCTAATACATCACTATATTTATCATCATCAACACAATCTATTAAGTATAAATTATTTGGTTTAGTCGGATTATAATAACCTGCAGCTTCAACATCAATGATTGAAAAATATTTAACTTGAAGATTGTTAAATTTCTGATACAATTCATAGTTTCGAAGTAATACATCATCTTCACTTGAACCATTTGATGTTAAACTATAATCTACAGCATCGTTTAATAAATTATAATTAATTAACACTTTTTTTGACTTTTCACTTAATGATGAATTATTAATTAAATCAACAATTTTTTCAGTGTCAAGCATGCCATATACTTTGTTATATACCTTACTATGTATTGGTTCAAAATCACCTTTTGTATAAATAAATACCCCATCAATAATAATGCATAAAGATATAATACTTATCATAATTCTTCTAGAGATATTTGAGTTAATAAAAGTGCATTCTAATATTTCATCATCATATGGAATTTTATATATTTTTTTAATATATCTAACAGCATCTTTTCCATTTTTTAAAAATAATAGTTTATAGTCTTCTACACCATCTTTAAAAAATCTTTCATTTCCTGCTTCATCTATATATATTTTGTAGTTGTTTGTTTCTTTTTTAAACGTCATTTTGGAAGCAAATGTTTCTTTAACTAATTTATGTATTTCTTCTTTAGTTAAGTGCACTTCATTGAAACCTGATATTTTTACAATATCAAGTTCATATTTATTGTTAACATTATTTAAATGAATATAATAATCATTCTTATCATCTTGTATAATACCTGCTAACATAATGACTCCTACAAATAAGATTTATTAATTTTTTATATTATATCTCATATATAAATATATTGCCATATCTATGCTTTATTTACCACAACACTGTTTATATTTTTTACTACTTCCACATGCTCCCTTTTTGAGCATATTTTCACTATATTTGGTACATATAGTATTATAGCTTTTAGCCTTATTTTATGGGCATTTAGTACATATTATTATCAGTATTATTTGTATTATAAATATTACTAATAATTTGTTCAAT
>JAFZWF010000011.1 GCA_017617435.1 Bacilli bacterium | reverse complement strand
GAAGGGTTTAAAAGTATATGATAAGTTTTGAAAAACCAGAATATAAAATCGCAGAATATGTTGAAAGTAATCACTATGGAAAGTTTGAACTAGAACCTCTTGAAAGAGGATTTGCAATTACTATTGGAAATGCTCTAAGAAGAGTAATGCTATCAAGTTTACCTGGTAGTGCAATCACTACAGTTAAAATTGATGGAGTTTTACATGAATTCCAAAAAATTGAAGGTATTGTTGAAGACGTTACAACTATCGTTTTAAATTTAAAAGGTGTAGTTGTTAAAAATCATTCACAAGAACAAAAAACAATTCATTTATCTGCAAACAAAGAAGGCGTTGTAACTGCTGGAGACATTGATAAAGATGCAGATATTGAAATTTTTAATCCAGATCATGTTATTTGTACACTTGTTAAAGGTGGAAAAATTGATATGGAACTAACTGTTAATAATGGTAAAGGTTATGTTGATGCAAAAGAAAACAAAAAACTTTATTGTGAAGACAAACCTGAAGTTATTGCAATCGATTCATCATATTCACCAATTGAATTAGTTAAGGTTGAAGACGAAAAAACTCGTGTTGGACAAAATGAAAACTTTGATAAACTAACAATGCATGTTTATACTAACGGAAGTATAACTCCAGAAGAAGCTATGGCACTTTCTGCAAGAATTTTAATTGAACACTTCAATATTGTTGCTGACTTAAATGCTATTAGTAATGTAACTGGATTAATGCAAGAAAAACAAGTTGATAATATCACTAAAACTTTAGAAACACCTATTGAAGAAATAGAATTCTCAGTAAGAGCTTATAACTGTTTAAAAAGAGCTGGTATTCATACAGTTCAAGATTTAATTAACAAAAGAGAAGTTGAAGTTACTAAGATTAGAAACTTAGGTAAAAAATCTCTAAAAGAAGTTATTGATAAAGTTCATGAGATGGATCTTAAGTTCCGTGATTAGTAAGGAGAATATTTTATGTACAGAAAATTAGGAAGAGAATCAAGAAAAAGAAGAAGCATTTTAGCTGGACTTACAAAAACTGTAATTTTAAATGAATCTGTTGTTACAACTGAAGCAAGAGCTAAAGAAGTAAGAAAATTTGTTGATAAAATGATCACTTATGGAAAAAGAGGAACTTTAGTTGCTCGTCGTAAAGCTTTAGCATTCGTTCACAATGATAATGAAGTTGTTAAAAAAGTATTTGACGACTTAGCTAAACGTTATGAAACAAGAAATGGTGGCTATACACGTATTATTAAATTAAATGAACGTGTTGGTGACGATGCTTTAGAGGTAAAACTAGAATTAGTTAAATAATTATAAAATACCAGGAATAAAATTCCTGGTATTTTTTTATTATTTTAATTAATAGGTTCCTTGACATAAATACTTCTTGCAATGTATACTTTATCTATAATAGAAGAATATATAAAAAGGATAGATATTGTTATGAACAAGAATAAAAAAGGTTTCACGTTAGTTGAACTTCTTGCTGTTATTGTTATCTTAGCTGTTGTTATTTTAATAGCAGTAACTGCAGTAATTCCAAGAATGAACAAAGCTAAGAAAAAAGCATTCATTGATGAAGCACTTATATATTTGAATTCAATAGATGATGTAGCAGTAACTAATGAAGGAGCAGAATGTTTTAACATATCTGATATGAGTGATTATGTAGAACAAACAAAAGATAATTATACTGGTACTCTTTATATAAGTGATGATGGAAGAAAAAGTATAAATATAACTAATGGTAATTACTATATAGTTGCAAATAATAGTGTTCCAACAGTAAATGATATTGTCGATACAAAACCAAACAACTTTATTGATTCATGCACTGATACATCAAAAACTTATACAATAACTTATGATTTAGGTGGGGGAACACTAGCATCTGCTAATCCAACTTCTTACACACCTAACACAGACACTATCACACTAAATAATCCAACTAAAGCTGGTTATGAATTTGTTGGCTGGTCTAGTAAAAATGAATTTGATGAAACAAAATATTATAATATGCAAGACTATGTTCGTTCAGCAAATTATACTTACAGTCCAATAGAATTAAAACCAAATACTACTTACAAGGTATCTATTATTAGAAAAAATAATTTTACAGGAAAAGATCATGGATATTTGCTTATTAGTACTTTAAATCAAGATAATAATCTTAATGTTTCTAATATGTGGACATCTGTAGCACATAGAACTAACCCAACCTATGCTGGTCCAGCATCTTATACTACAGGAGACGACGGTTACATATATATTGGAAGAAGTTATGTTGGTCAAAGTGATTTAGATGAAATATGGGCTAATACTGATGTTCAAATCGAACAGGGTACTACTGCAACAGACTATCAAGAATATATGGCTCCAACTACAAATGCAAAAGTATATAGAGGTTCAACAGGAAATAAAAAATTTATAGCTAATTGGGAAGCTTTATAATTTTTTGCTTGATAATATTTTAATATTTAATATATAATAAATATGTAAGTGTTACCTGGTCGGGTGACGCCTACTTAAGTTTCAGCGCCACGCCTTTCGGCTGGCGTCGTTTTTTATATTAATCGTAAAATAACTACTATTAACAAAATTATAATAACATATAACATAAAAGTTTTTGTCATACTCGTCACACCCTTCTGTAAAACCCCCTGGTTATTTCAGCACTGATGGATAGTCATAAGTCGTGAAAAGTAGACCCACAGACACAGGTAACAAGGCAATTATATACAAATAAAAATATATTTCAATTGAAAGTAACAATAAATGACATGATAAGACGAAACATCTTATTTTACGATAAAATATATTTGTAAACCAGGAATTTTTATTCCTGGTTTTCAATTGACATAAATGTAACTAAAAAGGTATACTTTTAGTATAGTAGAAGAGTATATACTTAAAGGGTTGAGATAGTTATGAACTATAAAAATAAAAATGGTTTTACATTAGTTGAACTACTTGCAGTTATTGTTATTTTAGCTGTTGTTATTTTAATAGCAGTAACAGCTGTAATACCAAGAATGAATAATGCTAAGAAGAAAGCATTTATTGATGAAGCACTAATATATATGAATTCAATAGATGATGTAGCAGTAACAAATGAAGAAACAGAATGTTTTAACATATCTGATATGAGCGATTATGTTGAACAAACAAAAGATGGATATAGTGGAACGCTCTATATAAATAATGATGGTAGAAAAAGTATAAATATCACTAATGGCAAATACTATTTGAAGGCAAATGATGTTCCTTATGAATCTGATATTGTAGAAACTCAACCAACTGATTTTATTGAATCATGTTCAGATACATCCAAATCATATACAATCACTTATGATTTGAATGGTGGAACATTAGGAACAGCAAATCCAAGTTCATATACCCCAAATACGCCAACAATTACTTTAAATAATCCAACTAAATCAGGTTATGTATTTACAGGTTGGAGTAGTGTAAATCTTTTAGATATATATGAAAAGACTCCTGGAACACTAGTAGGATCTTATAATACTTCTACAAGAGATTTTGATTATACTAAGTATTATGCAGGTATGTCATCAAACAATTATTATTTTCCATCATATTTAAATAGTTATAGCTTAGATGGAAAAACATGGACTATTAATGCAAATGGTGCTGGATATGGTGTTGCATTCCCGATACCTGTAAAACCAAGTACTGATTATTATATATCTAATCAATCACAAAGTGGAATAGGCCTTGGATATTTTACTAGTTCAGGTGAATTAATTAGTTATGCTGCAGCTCCTAATAGTGGTAAATATGGTAAAATAACAACGCCAAGTAATTGTGCAACATTGAATGTTGTATTAAAACCATCTACTTTAAATACTGAATACAAATATTATGGTGTTCAAATAGAAGAAGGAACTACTGCATCCGATTATCAAGAATACATGGCGCCAACAACAAATGCAAAAGTATATCGCGGATCAACAGGAAATAGAAAATATATAGCAAACTTTACTAATATCTTTAAGATAACTTTAGATTCACAAGATGCAACAACTCCAGCTATAGATGATGTTTATTATCAATATAATACAACAGCTACAATTGATGGTACATTATGTTACTATTATCTTGATAAAGAATTAACAACTTGCGTAACAAATGGATATTATATTACAAGACCTACTAAAACAGGATATACATTTAAAGGATACTATACAGAACCAAATGGAGCTGGTACTCAGTATGTAACAGCATCTGGTGGTTTTACAAATAATATCTATAGAACCCTTGGTGATAGAACACTTTATGCATATTGGGTTGCTAGTTAATAAGTTTTAAAAATCGAAATTATATTTCGATTTTTTTTAACTTATTTATCAGTCTTTTTATTGAAATAAAAACCTTATTATGTTAGTATTGTAATAGAGTAAAAGGGTGTGTTAAAGATGCAATCAAATATTTTTGAACTTATAGATCTTTTAGTAAAAATGTCAGGTTCTAAATCTAATTTAGACGAACTTAAAGCTGATCTAGATGATACTGAATCTAGAATTTTAAAAGTGCAAAAAAAATTGGATAATTTAGATGAGGAAATGTCAGATGATAAATACTTTGATGCCCAAAGTGAAATTGTAGATCGTAACATTAGAATTAGTTTAGTTAAAAAAATTCAAAAATTAAATAAAGTAAAAAACGATATTTCAAAAGATTTAGATGCTGCTAAATCTGATGAAATTACATTCCATAAAGAGCTTGATGATTTAATTGATAAAATTAACGAAGCTAATAAATATAATGATGTTATAAATGACACTAAATCAAATTCTGATAGCTTTAATCAAATGATTGAATCAGAAAATAAAAGAATATCACACCTGGTAGAAAAGAAAAAAGATTTAGAAGAAAGATATAGTGATGTTCAAAAGAAAGTTGAGTATCTAGCAGACTCTTTAAATGAAGTTGTTGATAAAATTAATAAAGAAAATGATCGTTTAAAAGAAGTAGAAGACAATCTTTCAAACATTAAATCATATATTGATTTAGAAACTAAAGAAAAAGATGAAAATAAATATCTAGATGCTAAAAATCAATTAGATGACTTAATGCATCATAAAAATGAAATAATTAATGATGCTGTATATATTGCTGGTTCCATTAAAGAACATATTGCAAACGAAGAAAAAGATAAAATTGAGGAAGAATTTAATCATTTAGTTGATATTGTAAGTAGCATACCTTTTATGAATCTTGAACAAGATGAAATAAAAAATGAAAAAGATAAACTTTCTGAGGAACTTAAAAACTATGATACAGAAATTTCTCAAAAAGAATATCAAACAATGGATAAAGAATTCATTGAAGAAAGAATTGTTTACTTAAAGGATAATATAGATAAAATCAATAGTGAAATTGCTAGTTTAAATGATAAAGTAAGTGCTATTAATGAAGCAAGTGATTTATTAAGTTCTAAAATTTATAAAGCAGAAGATCAAATAAGTAAAATTGATAAAAGCTTAGTTGATTATGAATCATATGATTATGAAGAAGAAACAGAAATTCCTAAATCCGTAGTTCAAGCTGCTAATAATAAGTTAAAAGAAGAAAAAGATAATATTAGTAATATTGCTGATAAATATCGTGAAGATGTTATTAATAAATTAGAAGAATTAAATATTGTTAATTCTCGTTTAGAAAAATTAAATAAAGAGGTTCAAGACAAAGAAAAAGAATTAGATGATCTTGAAAAGAAAGCTGCACTTAGCACAAAATCTTCAAATATCTTAGAAGAAGAAAAAGATAAAATTAAATTAGAAAAAATTAATAAATTAATTCTTAATTTAAATGATCGAGAAGAATTTAGCAAATCTATTTCTACTATTGTTGATGAATTCAACATGTTATTATCATCACTTGAATTCGTTGATAAGAAAACAAGAAGCAAACTTCTTTATGAAGACTTTGGTAAAGAAAGCAAAAAAGAAGATTTAACTGAAACTAAAGTAGAAAATAAAGAATCATCTAATGAAGTTATAGAAACTCCTTCTGAAGAAGTTGAAGAAACTGAAATTATAGATGAGGAAAAAGAAGAACCTATAGTAGAAGAAAAGAAAGTAGATGTTTTTGATAATTCTGCTTTAAAAGTAGATGAAGAAAAACCATTAGAACCAACTTTTGAACCAGTTATAAATGATAATGAAAACCCATTCTCATTTGAACAATTTGTTGAAGAGAAACCAGAAGAAAATGATAGTAAACTAAGAGTTGTTGAACTTACTGAAATACCATCTAATTTAAAAGAAAATAATGATCAAAACTTTATGGTTAATGATTTTCAAGATGATGAATATATTGATTTAGATACAGCAATATCATCAATGGAGGAAAACTAATATGAAATTAGAGGTTAATAAAATCGCTCGTTTAAATAATGATGAAAAATATATTATTTTAAACGAACTAGACTATGATGGTAATAAATACTATTTAACAATGGGCTTAATTAGTGATAATGAGTATGACTCATCTAAAGTAATCATTCTTAAAGAAACAAAAGATGGAAATGGTTATTATGTTGAAAAAGTGATTGATAAAGATCTTCTTTATGAATTAACTAAACAATTTAAAGAACAATTATAAAAAAAGAAATCTAATAATTTAATTAGATTTCTTTTTTAATTTATTTTAATTAACCACTATATGCAGTAAAGTATCCAGGCTTATTTGCACTAGGATTATCGACTCTAGCATATTCAGTATTTGTATGTGATGAATCATAATGTGTGTTAGCTCCACCAACTATCTTTTTAGCATTAGTAAATACACCATTTTGAGTTGATAATTTTGTTTCATCGAAATCAGCAGGAACAGTAACTGTTACAAGTGATCCACATCCACTAAACATATTTGCTATGTTCATTGTTTGAGTGGGTCTAAAGTTTCTTAAATCAATTGAAGTAAGATTAGAACATCCATAGAACACGTTATTTGCAGTTGTTAGTTTTTCAGCAGTAAATGTTCTAAGGTCTAATGTAGTGAGATTAGAACATCCATTAAACATTGCATAAATATTAGTTGCTTTTGCTGTGTTAAAGTTTGGAAGAAGAAGTGTTCTTAGATTTGTACAACCACTAAACATACTTCCTGATTTTTGAAGTTCTAGTGTTTCGAATGATGACAAATCAAGAGTAGTTAAGCTAGTACAACTTTGGAACATACCAATCATATTTTGAACTTTTTCAACATGCCAGTTTGATACATTTAAATTTGAAAGTGAAGTGCATCCTTTAAACATACCGTCCATTGATTGAGCACTTGATGTGTCAATATTTCTAAGATCAAGAGATGTAATACTTGAGCATCCACTAAACATATTGGTAAACATTGTAACACCAGATGTATCAATAGAACCAAAATTAATAGTTGTTAATGAAGTGTCATTAACAAAGAATTCAGTTAACTCACGTAAACTACCAGAGTTTATTCCAGATAAATCAACTGTTGTAAGACCTTTCATATTTTGAAACATATGACCCATATTTTGATTGAAACTTACATTACTGGTTTGACACCACCACTTCATATTTCCGCTTGAATCTAACCATGCGTATGCTGGATATTCTGTTCCAGATACAGAAATTGTATGAGCTGCATCCATTATAGATGAATCAGGTGGAGTATCAGATTTTGCAAATGTTTTAATATTATTATCATTAAATGTATTACCTGATACAGTAGAATTAGGATTAGCTATTTGTTTTAATTTTTTGTTAAGATCTGATCCTGAAAGTAGTGTAGTGCTTGTTTCGTTCCACTGAGCATATAATCTAATTGTTTTTTCAGCAGAAGCACTATTCCACTGCCTTATTTCATCACCATCGTTATATCTAGTACCAGTACCGTTTGGTTTAGTTGTCCATCTATAGAAAACATAACCATCTCTTGTAAAAGTATTAGCATTAAGTGGAGTATAAACACCAAAATCTATAACTTGAATTGTTGCTTGTGGACCATGGTAGTAGTTACTATAAAAAACTACTTGATATTGATTACTTGTTAATATATCTTCATCAATTTCAGTTTCGCCAGGAACAGTTATACATTTGCTTTTTTTAGTTATTGTTGTATCAATTGTGATCTTTGCATCATCAAAACCTTTTTTAGCACATGATTTTAAAGTATCTGACCAAATTGAAACAGCAACCTTACCATTTTCATGAATAATATATCCACCATCTGGTTGTTCATCAACTGCTTCTAGTTCATCATCAGGGAATCGATATATTCTTTCCTCATCATAATCTGTATCATCATCAATATCATCAACGATTAAGTTTTCATAATCCGTTGCTTTCATATATTGATAAACTTTATCAATAAAAGCATTTTTCTTTGATACTTTTATTTTATGAGATACATTGGTTACTGCTATAACAATTAAAACTCCTAAAATAGCAATTACACCAAGAAGTTCCACTAAAGTAAAACCTCTTTTAAATTTATTTTTAAAGTACTTTATCAACTTTATCACCCTTGTATTCTATATTTATATTTTAAGGTAAAAGTCTTCATTTATGCAATAGATAAAGATAAGTTTTACATATATATTTATTTGTTTACAATTAAGGGCCGTTATATTATAATAAATAGGGAAAAAGGAGATATTAATATGGAGTTAAAAGGAAGTAAAACTGAAGCTAATTTAATGGCTGCTTTTGCTGGAGAATCTCAAGCAAGAAATAAATATACTTACTATGCATCTAAAGCAAAAAAAGAAGGCTATGAACAAATTGCTGCTATTTTTGAAGAAACTGCAAATAATGAAAAAGAACATGCTAAAATGTGGTTTAAACAGCTTCATGGAGGAGATGTTCCATCTACAATTGATAATTTAAAAGATGCTGCTAATGGCGAAAACTATGAATGGACAGAAATGTATGAAGAATTTGCTAAAACAGCTGAAGAAGAGGGTTTTACTGAAATAGCTCGTTTATTTAGAGGCGTTGGTGAAATTGAAAAACATCACGAAGAAAGATATCTTAAGTTAATTGATAACATTGATAATAATTTAGTTTTTAAAAAAGATGAAGAAGTTATATGGATATGTAGAAACTGTGGACATGTTTACTATGGTAAAGAAGCTCCACTAGTATGTCCTATTTGTAATCATAAACAATCATACATGGAAATGAAAGCAGAAAATTACTAATAATATTTATTATAAAGATCATATACTAAGTAGTTATATATTGTATTTAAAGAGAATGAACGATTAAATGCTGTGAGCGTTCTAAATTAAAATATATAATGAATTTCATATATAGGAGTAATAAATCGGTTTATTACCGTTAACAAATAAATAAAGTGCATGAAATCATGAATTAAGGTGGTACCACGGATTTAATTATTCGCCCTTATGTTTGTGATTTTTTTTGTTATAAAAAGGAAAGGAATATATAAATATGAAAGAATATATTACAAAAATTAAAACAGATTTTGATTCTGACTTAGTGAATATTAAAACAACTCAAGATATTGTTGATATTAAAGCCAAATATATTGGCAAGAACGGATGTATCACAGATCTGACAAAAGGTATGAAAGATATAAATCCAGAAGAAAGAAAAAAATTAGGTATGCTATCTAATGAAATCAGAAAATATGTAACTGAAGAAATATCTAAGAAAGAAGAAGAGATTAATAATGCTATTTTAAACGAAAAATTATCTAAAGAAGCAATTGATATAACTCTTCCTGGAACACAAGTTAATAATGGTGCTCCAAGCATACTCGAAAAAGTTATTGAAGACTTTGAAGAAGTATTTATGTCTATGGGCTATGATGTTGTTGATGGACCAGAACTTGAAGAAGATAGATTTAACTTTGAACTTTTGGGTCTTCCTAAAGGTCACCCAGCAAGAGATGCTCAAGATACATTCTATGTTAAGGGTGATGAACTACTTTTAAGAAGTCATACATCTCCAGTTCAAGCAAGAGTAATGTTATCTAAACAAGGTAAAGAACCTGTTAGAATTATATGTCCTGGTAAAGCATATAGAAGAGATGATGATGACGCAACGCACTCACATCAATTTACTCAAATTGAAGGTTTAATAGTAGATAAAGATATAAAATTATCAGATTTAAAAGGAACAGTTACTGTTATCTGTAAAAAGTTATTTGGCCCAGATACAGTAACAAGATTTAGACCAAGCTATTATCAATTTACTGAGCCATCAGTTGAAATGGATATTTCATGTTTTAACTGTAAAGGTGAAGGATGTAATATTTGTAAAAATACTGGTTGGATCACAATAGGTGGTGCTGGCGTTGTTCACTACGATGTACTTAAAGGTTGTGGATATAATCCTGAAAAATGGAGTGGATTTGCATTTGGTTTTGGTGCAGAACGCTGTGCAATGCTTAAATACGGAATTAGTGATATAAGAACATTCTATAATGTAGATTTAAGAGAATCCCAAACTTTCGATAGAAAGGAGGAAAATTAATATGATATCACTTAATTGGGTTAAAGATTATATTGATTTAAATGGAATAGATTTAAAAGATCTTGCAACAAAAATAACTAAAGCCGGTATTAATGTTGAAGCAGTTATAACAAATCACATTGATCATTTAGTTATCGGTGAAGTTGTAGATTGTATAGATCATCCTGATTCAGATCATTTACATGTTTGCAAGGTTAATGTTGGAGAAGAAACAATTCAAATAGTGTGCGGTGCACCTAATGTTAAAAAAGGGATAAAAGTTATTGTTGCTTTACCTGGTGCTGTTCTTCCTGGTGATTTTGAAATAAAAGCTGGTAAAATTAGAGGCGTAGAATCTAATGGTATGATATGTGCATTATTTGAACTTGGTTTAGAAGAGAAAAATGATGAAACATACGCAAAAGGTATTGAAGAACTAGCTATTGATGCTCCTGTTGGTATGGATGCTATGGAGTATCTTGGATGTGATGATACACTTTATGATTTAGATGTTCATAAACATAGAAATAATGACTGTTATTATCATATTGGTTTTGCTCACGAAATAGGTACTGTACTTGGTAAAAAAGTTAAGTATCCAGATGCAAAATATAATGAAACAAGTGATAATGTAGAAAATTATGTATCACTAGAAGTTAATACAGAAAGATGCCCATACTATTTAGGTAGAATGGTGAGAAATGTAAAAATAGGTGAATCACCAGAATGGATTAAAAAGAGAATTACTGCAGCTGGTATGAGACCTATTAATAATGTTGTTGATATTTCAAATTTTGTAATGTTAGAATATGGACAACCAACACACTTTTTTGATGCTGATAAACTTGGTAAAAAAGTTTTAGTAAGGGATGCATCTGAAGGTGAAAAATTAACAACTCTTGATAATGTTGAAAGAGAGCTAACACCTAATGATATCGTAATTACAGATGGAACTAATCCAACATGTATTGCTGGTGTTATGGGCGGACTTAATACTGAAGTAGATGAAAACACAAAAAATATCTTTATTGAAGCAGCAATCTTTGATGCTTTCTCAATTACTAAAACTGCATCTAGATTAAATTTAAAATCAGAAGCATCAAAAAGATATGGTAAAGGATTAAACTATGAATATACTCTTGCTGCAATGGATAGATGTTTATCTCTTTTAGAAGAGTATGCATCTGGCGAAGTATTAAGTGGAATTTTAATTCACGATAATGTTGATAAAAAAGAAAAAGAGATAAGTGTTACTGCAAAAGAACTTAATGGTGTTCTTGGAATGAACATGACAAATGAAGATATCGAGGTTCAACTTGATAAACTTGATTTTAAATATGAGTTAAGTGGAGATACATTTAATATTGTTATTCCAAGAAGAAGACTTGATGTTGAACCAAACAAAGCTGATATAGCTGAAGAAATTGGCAGACTTTATGGTTATAATAACTTAGAAGACACTTTACCAGAGGTTGGAACTAAAAGAGGTATATATGTTGGTGATGTTGCTTTAAGAAAATCAATTTCTAAAAGACTTAGAACACTTGGTTTAACTGAAGTTAGAACTTACACATTAACAAGTGAAGAAACAGCAAATATGTTTAACTACGATAATAAAGAAGTTTTAGCACTTCCAAATCCTATGTCTTCTGATAAAGGATTTGTTAGACTTTCACTTATTCCATCTTTACTTCAAACATACACATATAATAAATCTAGAAAAGTTGAAAACATTAATATCTATGAAATAGCTAAAACATATGATAAAGAATATAAAGAAGATCATAAAGTTGCAATGCTTTTATCTGGTAATTATATTACTAATGTTGTAAATAATGTTTTAGTTAAAACAGACTTTTATCTAGTAAAAGGTATTGTTGAAAACTTACTTAAATATTTAGGTTTTAAAAATAGATATTCATTTGAAAAAATTGAAGTTAAAGAACTTCACCCTGGAGTATCTGCTAAAATATTAATTGATCGTAATGAAGTAGGAGTTATTGGAAAAATAAATCCATCATTAGTTAAAGATGATGTATATGTTTGTGAGTTATCTCTATCAAAACTTTATGAATTTAATACTAAACCACTTAAATTTAAAGAAGCATCTAAATATCCATCTATTAAAAAAGATGTAGCATTTATTGTTGATAATGACGTTACCAATAAAACTATTGAAGATGCAATTAAAAAAGCTGGTGGAAGACTTCTTGAAACTATAGATATCTTTGATATTTATAGAGATATTAAGCCAGGTAAAAAATCTATGGCTTATAACCTAACATTTAAAGATGAAACAAGAACCTTATCTGATGAAGAAGTTATGGAAGTATTTAATAATATTATTTCTAAAGTAACAAGCGAACTAAATGCAGAGCTTAGAAGTAACTAGTTAATAACTAGTTACTTTTTTATTGAAATAAAAAAAGCAATCTATTAAGATTGCTTTTTAATTTTTATTAATCAACTCTGTAGTGAGTTCTTGATTCACCAGTATAAACATATCCTTCAAGAGTCTTTTCTCTAGACCATGTTTCATCAATAATTGGTAAATATGCAACTACATGATCTACATAATCAGGATATTCAGTATAACCTCTTGCAAGTAAATCATCTATAGCAGCTTGATTCTTTTGTGTCTTAGCAAAATTCTTGTGACAGTTATACATGTCTCCACCAATACAATATTTATAATATTGAATATCGAATTGTTTTACTTCATAATTTAATGATGTTGGTTTTTCTAATGTTAATTTACCATATTTACGCATTAAGTATTCAGTAAGAACAATTCTTTCGGGGTCTTTAACAATTTCTTCTTTACTAATAGGTGGTGTAGGTTTAGATGGTTCTGTATTAGTGTTACCATTTCCGTTATTAGTATTATTACTATTGTTGTTATTGTTTGTATTTGCGTTTGTATTAGTATTTGTATTAGTTGTACTAGTAGTACTAGTTTTAGTAGTTGTAGTAGTAGTTTTACTTGTGCTTGTTGAAGTGCTAGTTGTAGTTGTTTTATTTGTTGTAGAATTATTATTTGTATTGTTAGTAGTTTTGTTTGTATTAGTATTATTGTTATTATTAGTGTTATTAGTATTAGTGCTATTTTTATTAGTGTTATTAGTATTATTCTTGTTAGTATTGTTATTCTTATTAGTGTTATTAGTGTTATTGGTATTCTTGTTGCTATTTGTATTATTATTGTT
>JAFZWF010000010.1 GCA_017617435.1 Bacilli bacterium | reverse complement strand
TTTTAGTGCCTATTTTCTTAAATTTAATCTTTTTATAACATCTCTATATGCTACAACATCATTTTCTTTTAAATAAGCAAGTAATTTTCTTCTTTTACCAACTTTCATTAAAAGACCTCTTTTTGAATGATAGTCATGAATGTGAGTTTTAAGATGTTCTGTTAAATCATTAATTTCAGATGTTAGAATTGCAATTTGAACTTGTGCGCTTCCGCAGTCCTTATCATTAATTCTAAAATCTTTAATGATTTTTTCTTTCTGTTCTTTTGTAACAGCCATGTTTACATCCTCCTTTTTAAAATTCATAATCGGTTTAAATCTAGTATAAATGCATGGAGCTGCGTTTAAACCAAATCAAAACTTCTTTTTAATTATATGATATGTACAGTGAAAAATCAAACATTATTTGTATAATATTGACGATTTTTAAATAAAAATTAACGTTTTATTAACATTTTGTTAATAAAACATCACTAATCTTCCTTCATTATAACTAAATTTATATATAGCAACTTCTTCATTATTATATATCATATTATAGTAGCCATCACTTAAATCTATATTTAATTTATTTCCATTTATAACCAACTTATATAAATGTTCATCAAGAATATAATCTTTAATATTTAAAACATCATTAGATGTTAATAGTGGTGTATTTATATTTACATCATCTAATTTAATAGCATTTTCAATACTAAACGTACCTTGTTTAGTTCTAACCAAACTATTCATGGTACCTAAAACACCTAATTTATTACATATATCTTCAATTAAAGATCTTATATATGTTCCTTTTGACACTTTAGTTTTGAATTTAATAATATCATTATTAAATTCTAATAATTCTAAGCTATATATATTAACTAATCTTTTAGGAAGTTCTACACTTATACCTTCTCTAGCGTACTCATATAGTTTCTTACCATTAATTTTTACTGCTGAGTACTTAGGAACTGTTTGTTCATATTCTTTAGGAAAAGAATTTAATACATTTAATATATCTTCATTAGTTATATTAAAATTATTATTTTCTTCTAATATATTTCCTGTAACATCACCAGTATCAGTTTTAATTCCTAGTTTTATTTCAGCAATATATTCTTTATCTAAACTTGTTAACTCATTAACAAGTTTAGTATAAGAACCTATTGCAACAACAAGTACACCTGTTGCAATTGGATCAAGAGTTCCAGTGTGACCAATTCTTTTAGTTTCAAAGATACAGTTTAGTTTATTAACAACATCTCTTGATGTTAAATCTTTAGGTTTATTAACTATTAAAACTCCGTTTATAAAAATCACCTATTTCTTATCGTATCAACATAGTCTTCAAAATGTGATTGAAATTCTTTGTAATGATTTGGATACATCATGTAACCACTGGCTGACAATTTTTCATCGTCATTATATCTTAAATGAAAACTAAATGAATTACCATCTAATACATAAGGATCAGATTTTTTAAATCCTTTCCATGATAAAATATGATATCTATTTAACATATTTTCAAATTTATCCATATCTTTATCATTTAATTTAATAGTAATAGTATCTTTTTCATCCTTACCATATTCTTTGTATACAAGTATACAATCTTCTTCACAATCAATTTTATATGAAACGTCATCATTCATTCCATAACCACTAGTATATGAGTATTCTAATTTGTTTATTTGGTATATTCCTTCACCATCATAAAAATATGGCATATTAGTAATATAAAAAGATAGAAACATTACCATTATTAAACCTATTAACATAATTAATCACCTTAACCTAATTATAACTTAAACAATTGGATATATTTATTTTCTTACCCATAAATATACGCCATCTTGATTTTCTGGTTTATGTTTGAGACCACATTTTACATAAAAATCGCGATTATTTTGTGTTGGAGATGCTTCAAGCTGGAAACATTCTCCAGGTTTAACCATCTCTTCTAGATTTTTAATAAGTGATGTCACAATTATTTTGCCAATTCCTTTTCCTTGATATTCTTTTTTAACCATAACATCAGTAAGCATTCCTTTTAGGGCTCCATCACCAACAAGACGACCCATACCAATGCATTTATCTTTATCATAAACACATATATTAAACATAGATCCGTGTACAGCTCTTTTAACAAGTTCTACTGGTATTTCATTCCAACCCATTTCTTTTCTAAGTTCAACAAAATCTTCTGCTTTTATTTCATTCTTAACTACTAAATCCATACTTTACTCCTTAATGTTTATAAATAAATTATAACATAAAAAAATCAACTAAAAAGTTGATTTTTATTTTTCATTAATTTCTTTAATTAATTCTTCAATACGATTTCCGTAAGCAATTGATTCATCGTATACAAACTGTAGTTCTGGTGTATGACGAATATCAATTTTTTCTGCAAGTTCATGTCTTATGTAACCAGATGCTTCTTTTAATTCTTTTTCCATTTGTTCATTTGTTAAATTACTTGTACTTGTAAAATAAACTTTAGCATAACCTAGATCGTTTGATACAGTGCAACCAGTAATTGTAACTGTTTTTAAAAGTTCATCACGAGATTCATTAGCTAAAATATTACTAATGATTCTAATCATGTCACTTGCAATTCTTTCGCATTTAATTTTACTCATTATCTTTTAACCTCGACTAACTCGAACATTTCTATAGTGTCGCCTTCTTTAATGTCACTATAGTTTTCTAATGTAATACCACACTCAAATCCTTTTTTAACTTCTTTAACTGTATCTTTTTCTCTTTGAATAGATGCTATTTTACCGTCATATATAACAGCTCCATCACGAATTACTCTAGCACTAGCTCCGTTTTTAGCAATACCATCTGTAATATAGCAGCCAGCTATATTACCAATTTTACTAAATTTAAATATTCTTCTTATTTCTGCAGTACCAAGAATCTTTTCTTCAAATTCTGGGTCAAGCATACCTTTCATGGCTAGTTCCATTTCTTCAACTGCTTTATATATAATTGTATAAAGTCTTATATCTACACTATATTCTTTAGCAACATCTTTAGCAGTATTTGTTGGAACAACGTTAAAACCAATAATAACAGCATCAGATGCATTAGCAAGTACTACATCGCTTTCAGTAATAGCTCCAATACCACTTCTTATTACTTTTACTTTAACGCCTTCAACATCAATTTTTTCTAAAGAATTTTTAACAGCCTCTTCAGAACCTCTAACATCAGCTTTTAAAACAACATTAATTTCTTTTTGACCTGCATCAATTCTTGCAAATAAATCATCTAAAGTAAGTGCTTGTTTTTTGAACTTATTATCCCTTGCAGCAATAGCTCTTTTTTCTGCTACTTCTTTAGCTTGACTTTCAGTTTCAAAAGCCATAAATTTATCACCAGCTGAAGGATTTTCAGAAAGACCTGTAATTTCAACTGGTGTAGCGGGACCTGCTTCAACAATTGATTTACCAGAATCATTTTTCATAGTTCTAACTTTACCAGAACCTATACCAACAACAATTGGATCCCCTATTCTAAGAGTACCATTCATAATTAAAAGTGATGCAATACCACCAACTTTTTTATCTACCTTAGATTCGATAACTGAACCGATTGCATATCTATTAGGATTAGCTTTAAGTTCAGATACTTCACTAATAGCAAGAATAGTTTCAAGGAGTTTATCAACACCTTCACCTGTTTTAGCAGAAAGGTTAATAAATGGAATATTTCCTCCCCAACTTTCAGGAGTAATATTAATAGCAGCCATTTCAGTATAAATTCTATCAATATTAGCATCTGGTTTATCAATTTTATTAACTGCAACAATTATTGGAACATTTGCAGAAAGCGCATGATCTACAGCTTCTTTAGTTTGAGGCATAACACCATCATCTGCAGCAACTATAATAATAACGATATCAGTAACGCTTGCTCCTCTTGCACGCATTTCTGTAAATGCAGCATGCCCAGGAGTATCAATGAATGTTATTTTTTCATTATTATATTCAATTTGGTACGCACCAATATGTTGAGTAATTCCACCAAATTCTCCATCAACAACATGTGAATCACGAATATAATCAAGTAAAGTTGTTTTACCATGATCTACGTGACCCATTATTGTAACAATTGGAGGTCTTTTTACTAAATCTTTTTCATCATCTATAATTTCATAAGCATCAAAATTTGTAACATCTTGAGTTTCTTCTTTTTTTAGAACTTTTTTATATTCTTCACAAATAAGTTCTGCAGCATCATAATCAATTGCTTGATTAACTGAAAGCATTAAACCAAGTGAAATTAGTTTTTTAACTAATTCTGCTCCAGAAACTTCTAACTCATCTGCTAAATCTGAAACACTCATACCTTCTTTATAAATAACAATGTTATCAGCAACATTATTAGTTTGAAGTTTCTCTTTATGTTTATACATTTGTTTTTTTAGATTTTTAAAATCATTATTTTCTTTATTATTATCTTTTTTTACTTTAAATTTTTCTTTTTTTTCTTCATCATGAAAATTACTCTTGATATCTGATTGTTCCATAATTTCATCTACAACCTCATCAATAGCATCTTCTTCTTCATATGAAGCTTCTTCTTCAGTAGAAATTAATGATATAGCATTATCTAAGATGATAATATCATCTTCAGATAATTCATCATCTGCAGTTTTTACCTCAATTTGCATTTCACGACATTTTTTTAGTACTTCTGCAACTGATAAATTTACATCATTGGCATAATCTTTAACACTCATCATGTTAAATCACCTCTTTCTAATTTATTTTTTCTAATAATTCATCATATAGTTCATCAGGAACTTGGGTTTCTAGTACTTTATCTAGTATTTTAGATGATTTTGCTTTATTTATAACTTCTTTATCTTTTTTAAGGTAAGCACCTCTTCCGTTTGCTTTACCAGTTTCATCTAAAATTACACTTTTTTCAGGTGTTCTAACAATGCGAAATAATTCTTTTTTTTCACATTTTTCTTTTGTTATAACACAGCTTCTCATCGGAATTTTTTTCAAAATTATTCCTCCTGTTTATTTCCCTCTTTAGTAATTTGATCCATTGTTTTAACATCTATTTTATATTTAGTTAAACGTGAAGCAAGTTTTACATTAGTTCCTTTTTTACCAATAGCAAGAGATAGATTTTCATCATTAACAATTGCTAAAGCCTCTTTTTTGGTTTCATCAGTAATACTTACAATAACATCCTTTGCAGGTTGTAAAGCATTTTTAATAAATTCAACTGGATCTTCATTATATTCAATTAAATCAACTTTTTCACCGTTTAGTTCTTTAAAGATACTTGCAATTCTTGAACCATGTTCACCAATACAAGCTCCTTTAGCATCAACTCTAGGATTAGTTGAATAAACAGCAACTTTACTTCTAATACCAGGTTCACGAGCTACACTATAAAGAACTACTGTACCATCTTGAAGTTCAGGAATTTCTGTTTCAAATAATCTTTTAACAAATCCATAATGTTTTCTAGAAAGTAAAATAAGTGGTCCTTTAGTATTACTTTCAACTTTAGTAATATAAACCTTAATATTAGAACCCATCTTTATCTCTTCACCAGGAATACATTCAGCTTTTGGTAAAATTCCTCTAGTTCTTCCTAAATCAATGTAATAGTTATTAGCATCTTCCATTGCAACTAAACCAATCATCATTTCAAATTCTTTATCAGCAAAGTCAGCAATAATGCTATTTTTTTCAGCTTCTCTGATTTTTTGAGTAACTACTTGTTTAGCTGTTCCTGCAGCTACTCGTCCAAAGTCTTTTGGTGTAACTTCTTTTTCAATTGTTTCACCAACTTTAATTCCAGGAACTTCTTTTTCTGCATCTTCTAGTAAAATTTGTGCATCAAGAGGAATTTCTGGTGGAGTAACTACAACATTTCCTTCTTCATCTGTTGTCTCAGTACCATAATCAAAATCATCAACAACAACTTGATAAGAAAAAACTTTTATTTCTCCAGTATCTTCATTAATATCAACTCTAACGTTTGTTTTTGAATCAAAATTCTTTTTGTAAGCAGTTGTTAAAGCAAGTTCCATTGCTTCTAAAACAACTTCTCTAGAAATATTTTTCTCTTCAATAATATTATCTAATGCTTTAATAAACTCTTTTGGATTCATTCCAGCAGTAGTTTCAGCTTTTGCTTTTTTTGCGCTCATTTTTTACTCTTCTCCTCTTTCCTTACTAACAACGTCCATGACATAACTTTCATCAATAAAGTCCATTTCATCAACAATTGGATTAATAATATTTGTTGCATCAACAATAGTGTCTAAATCGATTCCATCTTCTTTATCGAGAACTATTTCAAGAAAATTAATTGTTCCTTCCTTACGGTATGTAACAGAATCAACAACAATATTCTTTTCAGATAAAACATCAGAAATCATCTTCTTTAGATTATTTAATTTAGTTTCTATAATCAATCACCTCTTATACAACAAATGAGTGGGTTTTAGCCCACTCAAAATCTGTACTCATATTATAACACAATAATCCCTTAAATCAAGCAAATCATTGCATTTTTATTTTTATATTGCTACTAATTAATAAATATTATGAAAATATATATTTATTTAAAACAATAATTACATACTTCTTTTATATTTTTCAAGTAATTCTTTAAAACGGTTATAATGAACTACTTCTCTTTGTCTTAAAAAAAGAAGTGGAGCAATTACATCATCAGTTGTAGCCATATCTATAAGTCTTTCATAGACAATTCTAGCTTTTTCTTCAGCAGCTAAATCTTCTTCTAAATCCACAATCGGATCACCTGTTACAGCAAATAATTTTACATCAAATGGAACTTCACCTGCATCAAGAGGATATATTCCTTTACCATGTTCCACATAGTATCCTTCAAGACCAGCATCCTTAATTTCTTGTAATGAAGCTCCTTTCATAAGCCCTGATAAGATTGAAGAAATCATTTCAACATGACCCATTTCCTCAGTTGCTATATCATTAAGAAGAGCTCTTCCCTCATCATCAGGCATAGTAAATTTTTGACAAAAATATCTAAGTGAAGCACCTAGTTCTCCAGCAAAACCACCAAGTTGTGTAATTATTATTTTTGCCATTTTTAAATCTTTATTTTTTATATTTACTGGATAATTTAATATCTTTTTATAACTATACATTTGAATCCTCCCAAGGCCATGAACCATTTAGCCAGTCATATGAATCTTTTTGTGAATTCAAACAAATACTTCCATATTTGTTTTGATATTCATATATATAATCATTAAGTAACTTTTCATGTTTCTTAAAAAATTGATATATATCAATATCATTTGGATAAATATCTAAATAAAGATTTAAATCATTAATTATAAATGACTCCTCCATAATTTTTAATTTTAAGCTACTTTCTTCATTACCACCTTTTAATTTATAAATACTATAGTTTTTATATGGTACATATTCATCTTTAAACATATTTCCATATAAATATCCATCATCATTTAAATTAACACTTTTACCCAAAAATATACTTTCATTATTATTAAAACCAAGATCATCAAAAAACATATTTATTCCTCCCTACTTTTAAAATATGCAAAGCTAATTTTTATGCCCATTTTTTTTGCAAATTAATCATAAATAAGATATAATTATTATGGTGAATAATATGGCTAAACATAAACGTAGAAAAAAAGAAAAAGTTACTAAATTTAAATATAGTGTTGAATTAACAGGATTGTTTTTAATCCTTATCGGAATCATAGGTTTTGGCTTTGGACCAGTTGGTTCACTACTAAAAAAATTCAGCATATTTTTAGTTGGTACTTGGTGGATGTTTTTACTTATAGGTGTTTTAGCATTAGGAGCGTATATGCTTTTTAAAAGAAAATTACCAAAATTTTGTTCAAGTAAATTATTAGGTTTATACGTAATAGTAATTGTTGTACTTGTTGCAAGTCATTTTGGGTTTATTGAACATGCTAAAGCAGGTAAAGACATATTCTCATCAACAATGGATAACTTTATGGAAAGAATCAGTACTATAAACGGTAAAACTGCACTATTTACTTCTGGTTCTACTTCAATTGAAATTGGTGGTGGAATAATTGGAGCAGTATTTGCTTTCCTTTTTTCATCACTATTTGGTTTAAATGGAACAAAAATTGTTGAAATTATATTACTTGTATTTGGTCTTATATTATTATTCGATATTACTTTATCTGATGTCTTTAGTAAATTTAAAGCATTATTTAAAAGAAAAAACAAACAAAATGAAGAAAGCATTGTGCCAAGTGATATAGAAATAAATGATTATGCGTCTCAAATGAAAAAAGCAAATGAAGAAAAAACAAAAGAAGATAAAATTATCATTACAGATGTTTCAGAATTAAAAAGTCCTTCACCAAAAGCTTTAGAGGAAAAATTTGAAATTCAAAGAAACGAAAGTGCACCTGAAAACTTACATTATAAATTACCGCCACTTAGTTTATTAAATGATTCGGTAAATCAAGGAACAACTATAAATCAAAATGAAACGAGAAAAAATAAAGATACACTAGAAAAAGTCTTACTAGATTTTGGCATAACAGCTAAAGTTGTTAAAATTCATATTGGTCCAGCTGTTACACAATACGAATTAACTGTCCCAAATGGAACAAAAGTAAATAAAATAACAAGTGTTAATAAAGAAATTGCTTTAGGTATGGCAGCAACTGATGTTAGAATTCAAGCTCCAATACCTGGTAAAAATACAATTGGTATTGAAATACCTAACTCTGCTGTATCAACAGTTAGTATAAAAGAAATTTTACTTCAAAAAGGATCTGGTAAAATAAATGTTGCATTAGGTAAAGACATTATGGGTAATCCTATACTTGCAGATTTATCTAAAATGCCACACCTTTTAATTGCTGGTTCTACAGGTTCAGGTAAATCAGTTTGTACAAACAGCATTATTACATCAATATTAATGAACTATAGACCTGATGAAGTTAAACTTGTTTTAGTGGATCCTAAAAAAGTTGAACTTTCAAATTATAATGGTGTCCCTCACCTTCTAACTCCAGTTGTAACAGATCCTAAAAAAGCATCTGTTGCTCTTCAAAGAGTTGTTTCAGAAATGGAAAGACGTTATAACGAATTTACTGAAAAAGGTGCCAAAAACATTGAATCATATAATGAAATGATTGAAAAAGAAAATAAAAAGCATCCAGAATCACCTAAAAAGAAAATGTACTACCTTGTAACTATCATTGATGAACTTGCAGATTTAATGCTTGTTGCATCTAAAGAAGTTGAAGATTCAATACTTCGAATTACACAAATGGCTCGTGCTGCAGGTATTCATTTAATTGTTGCAACACAAAGACCATCAACTGATGTTATTACCGGAGTTGTTAAAGCAAATATTCCATCAAGAATAGCGTTTGCTGTTGCATCAGGAATTGACTCAAGAACAATCCTTGATATGACTGGTGCTGAAAAACTTTTAGGTAAAGGTGATATGCTTTATCTTCCAATGGGAGAAAATACTCCAATTCGTATTCAAGGTTGTTTCATATCGGATAATGAAATTAAAAAAGTTATTGATTATGTATGTAAACAACAAGGTGCAAGTTATGATGATATAATGAATCTAGATAATCCATCAATTGGAACATCATCAGGATCAGGATCAAGTGATGGATATGATGATCCAATCTATGATGAAGTTGTTGAATTTGCAATTCAAACGGGAAAAATAAGTGCATCTCTAATTCAAAGAAAATTCCGCCTAGGTTATAATAGAGCTGCAAGAATCATAGATTTACTAGAAGAAAGAGGAATTGTTGGTCCACAAAACGGATCTAAACCTCGTGAAGTATTAGTAGCACTTCAAGAAGAAAAATAATCGGAGGTATTATGAATATCGATACTGTTGAAGAAGTAAAAAATAAATCATTTAAAATAACTATTGCATGGATATTAATTGTAGTAGCACTAATTCTTATTTTTACTTACTTTATAAAATTACACCAAATAAAAAATAAAGAAAAAACATCAGAGAACTACTTAATTAAAAATAATTATATTTTAAATGAAGTAAAAAATATTCAAGAATTAAAGCAAGTACTAACAGAATCTCCTTCAACACTTATTATTTATTTAAGTTACCATAATAGTAACAAAATATATAATATTGAAAAGAAAATTGCTAAAGCATTTAGTGAATATGATATACTAGATAATACTTATATTTATGACATTACTACACTTAAAAATAAAGTAAATAATTATAAAGAGGTTTTAGATGATACACTTGATATAAATGTAACTACTCTTCCTGTTATTGTAATATACGAAGATGGTCAAATAAAATCATATAAAACTATAAAAAATTATAAAGATGTTATAAATATATTTGAAAAAAACAATATAGAAAAAAATAGCCATTAACTTGGCTTTTTTTAAAGGAGAATTATTAATGATTAACGTTGTTTTGTTTGAACCAGAAATACCAACTAATACCGGAAATATAATGAGGACATGTATCGCTACAAACGCTAAATTACATTTAATTAAACCACTAGGTTTTTCACTTGATGAAAAAAGTGTTAAACGAAGTGGAGTTAACTATATAGATAAAATAGATATGACTGTTTATGAAAATATGGAAGACTTTTATAGTAAAAATAATGGTACATTTTACTATTTAACTAGATATGGTCACAAACCGCACACAACAGGTAACTACACAAACTCAGAAGAAAATATATATTTTATTTTTGGTAAAGAATCAACAGGTATTCCCAAAAAATACCTAAGAGATAACCTGGATAATTGTTTTAGATTACCTATGAGCAAAAATGTTAGATCATTAAATTTATCTAACACCGTTGCCATTGTTGTATATGAAGCACTAAGGCAACAAAACTATAACGATTTATTATTCGAGGAACCTCACAAAAGTAAAGACTACATAATAGAAGATTAATGTTTAAACATTAATCTTCTTTTTATTTACAAAATATTTTCGAATTGAATTAACTATTAAAGATGTACTAGCTAATAATATAACAAAAAGCAAATCTAAAGGATCTAAACCATATGTTCCAAATATACTTCCGCCATAATAAATTATAAATATTTGATCTATTGATATAAATAAAAATATAATAAGAAATAACTTGTTTTTTCTGATATTATGAAATATATTTATGCTTTTAGTTCTTGAACTAAAAGCATTAAATATTCCAAGAAAAATAAATAAAGCAAAATACGCTGTCATGAAATATTTATTATTTCCTGTAACAATATTTTTTATATAAGGAAGTTTTAAAAACATAATACATACAATAGCACTATATAAACCATTAACAATTATTTCAATATACATATTTCTATTTATAACTGGTTCTTCTTTTTTAATTGGCTTTTCACTTAAATATTCTTTTAAAGAAGGTTCAAACGAAAAAGCTAAACCAGCAAATGTATCCATAATCATATTAAGCCATAACATCTGAACAATAGTTATTGGTGTATTAATACCAATAAAGGGACCAACTATAGAAAGTGATAATGCACAAAAATTAACACTTAATTGATAAACTATAAACTTTCTTATGCTTTTAAATATTGTTCTTCCAAACAAGATAGCTTTAGAAATAGATAATAAATTATTATCAAGAATAACTATGTCTGATGCCTCCTTTGCTACGCTTGTCCCACTACCCATAGCAAAACCAACATCTGCTTTTTTTAAAGCTGGTGCATCATTTACTCCATCACCAGTCATACCAACAACAAAGTTATAATCTTGCAATATTTTTACAAGTTTACTTTTATCAGTTGGAAGTGCTCGTGATATAACCTTTATTTTATAAATATTTTTAATTATTTCTTCATCAGTCAGCTTATTAAATTCGCTAGAATCTAAAGCCATATCACTTAAGTTATTAATAATATTAACTTCCTTCGCAATATTAATAGCAGTATCTTTATTATCACCAGTAATCATAATAACATTAATTCCAGCACTTATAATATTACTTATTCCTTCCACTGATTCTTTTCTTACAATATCCTTAATAACTATAATACCTATTAGAATAGTTTTATATTTATTTTTATCTATATTAACAAGTACTCTATACCCTTTTTTAGAAAGATTACTAACATGGTTTTTGATAGCTTTTTTATTAATAGGTTTTATATTTCCAAACCTATCCATGATATAATTACAATCATCTATTAATATATCAAAAGCACCTTTTATATATTCATGATCATTTATTTTAACTTTACTATATTTATTTAAGCTATTAAATGGTGTAAATACATGTTCTTTATTTTTATTTATGTTATTAAATTTAATAAATTCATATATAGCTTTATCTGTTTGATTACCACCTATTATATCATTACCAGACATCGTGCATGAAGAGTTATATAAAAGGGATTCTAAAACTACTTCTTTATAACTATTATTTAATTTATTTATACTATCAAAAGAATATAAATCACCTGATATGTAACTTGTAACAACAAGCTTTCCAATTGTGATAGTTCCTGTTTTATCTGTTAGTAAGAAATTTAGATTACCTGCTGTTTCTATACCTACCATTTTTCTAACAAGAACATTATCTTTTATTAATCTTCTCATATTGCTTGATAGCACTAAAGTTATCATCATCGGAAGTCCTTCTGGAACTGCTACAACAATAGTTGTCACACATAAAGTTAAAGCATATATTAAATCATTTATAATGTTCTTACTTAAAATATAATTTTTAATTAGGTTTAGATCAAAATTATTAGATATAAAAATAATCGAAAATAAGTAAGCACTAACTACCAAAAAAGCTCCAATATAACCTATTCTATTAATTATTTTAGATAACCTTAACAATCTAATCTTAAGGGGACTTTTATTCTTCTTTGTACTTACTTCTTTTGCAATTGTCCCATACATAGTATTAAGACCAACTTTTTGAACTCTACACTTAGACATACCTTCATAAACAATTGTTCCTTGATATATAGTGTCATTTATTTTTTTAACTTGCAATTTGGATTCACCTGTTAGTATTGATTCGTCAATTTCTAAATTTCCTTCAATAACAATAGAATCAGCAGGTACAACGTCTCCTGATTCTAAAACTATAACATCATTTACAACAATTTGTGATGACTTTAAATTTACAAGTTTATTATTGCGATATACTTTTACATCTATTTCCTTATTTTCATCTTGTAGTTTTTTAAAAGCCGCTTCACTTCCATATTCAGATAAAGATGATATAAGGGTTGCTAAAAATATTGCTATTAAAATTCCAAGTGTTTCATACCAATTTAAATCTTTAAAAAGAAAAACAACTTTTATTGCAAGAGCAATTAAAAGAATCTTAATTATAGGGTCACCTAGTGATTCTATAATTAAATTTAAAATTGTTCTTTTTTTAACATCAGGTAGTTGATTAATGCCATATTTGTTTTTACTTTCTTCTACTTCCTTATCTGTTAAACCTATTTTCATATATCTTGTTTCCTCAAATAAATATATGAAAAATAAAAAAGAAATATACTTATGCTGTGTATATTTCTTTAGTATGAATATTTCTTAAATCGCACTGAAAACTATTTATAAATTCTTTTGGAAGTGCAACACTTACTTTATTATTGATAAATCCTGTTTGACAGTTTAAATCACCACTTATTGAAGCAAGTATTATTGCATTATTAAAAAATAATTTTTCATTATTTTTAAAGATTATATATCCATCTTTATTAATTTTTGATATTTCATCAAGAACGTATTTGTTTGCTTGATTAACATTATGAAATAATATAAGTGAAAATGGTTTATCAAGAACTGTATTAAAAATCGTTTCTGATATATTTTTGTTTTCACATAATGAATTATTTGATTGATAATAATAACTATTTAAATCAATATTAACAATATTAATATCTTTTAAATTATCTTTAATAATTTCTTCTACTCTTACATTATTTAGTAGAATGCTAATAGGTTTACTTCCATTAAAACTAAATGACTGGCATAACTTATTAATCTCTTTTACATTCAAAATGTTTTTTAAATTATTCTTTAACGAATTAATAAATAATTTATTATCAATTAAACAATTATTGGTTTTATAAAATACTGTTTTAAGAATATCATTTTCTGTAAGTGAGTTTGATCTATTTATCTTTGCATATGCACAAGCTGAATCTAGTAAGTCAATGGACTTATCAGGATTTGAGATATTCTTTAAATAATAATCTGATAAATTAATTATTTTTTTTAAAAGTTTATCACTAACCTTTATATGATGAAAATTCTCGTACTCATTTTTTACGTTTTTAAGTAAATCATACATTAAGTTTTCATCTGGTTCTTTGACATTAATAACATCAAATCTTCTTGTTAGTGCCTTATCCTTTAAAAATGAATCATTATATTCTTTAGTTGTAGTTGCACCAATACACTTAACTGCCCCTCTTGCTAAGTATGGCTTTAAAATATCAGCAGCATTTATTGCTCCCTCTGCTCCCCCAGCTCCAATCATTGTATGTATTTCATCAATAAATATTATTGTTTTCTTATCATTTACTATCTCTTTTAAAATCTTATTTAATCTTTCTTCAAACTCTCCACGATATTTTGTACCAGATATTAAACTTCCCATTTCAATCATATATACTTTATAATTTTTTAAATTATCAGGCACTTCATTTTTTACAATCCTTCTTGTTAACTCTTCGACAATAGCAGTTTTTCCAACACCAGCTGGTCCAATTAATATGGGATTACACTTCTTTTTTCTTGTAAGAGATAATATGATTTTACTTATTTCTTCTTCTCTACCAACAACTTTCTCACTTAAATCTACACTATTATTTAAAAAAACACCCACTTGATTTGATACTTCCATGATTCTGACTTTTTTTCTTTCCTTTAAAGTAAAGTATATATCATCTAAATCTACATTCATTTTTAACATAATTCTAACTGCAATTCCTTCACCCTCATCAAGAAGAGATAAGAAAACTTCTTCATCAAGATTTAATTCATTTATATTATCTGTTTTATTTTCACATCTTTTTATTATTTTTCTAAGAAGTGGTGTATATAAATTAACATCATTATTTTTTTTACAAATACCAACAACACTTACTAATTCCTTCTTAAAAGATGAATAACATAAATTATATTCTTTTAAAAATTTAGTAAATTCACCATCATTATTTAATATAGCTAAAAATAAATGCTCAGACCCAACATATGGATGCTTAAGTTTTATCCTTTCTTTTTCAGCTCTTTTAAGTAATCTTTCAAGTCCTGCACTACTATTATTATTTAACATAAGTCCTCCATCTTGATTTTATATTCATATAATATATTAATTATTTATATGTATACTAAAAATATACACAAAAAAAACGACTAAATAGTCGTTTCTTGTATTTTTACTAAAATTTTATTTAATTTCATCTCTTGGTTTCATGGTTGGGAATAATACAACATCTCTAATGTTAGCTGCATCATAAATTAGCATCATTAAACGATCTACCCCAAAACCTAAACCAGAAATTGGAGGCATTCCTTGTTCCATAGCAAGTAAATAGTCTTCATCTAAATCCATAGTTTCATCATCACCCTCAGCTTTTGCCTTAAGTTGATCTTCAAAAGATTTTCTTTGTTGATATGGGTTAACAAGTTCTGAATAAGCTTTGCAAAGTTCTGTACCCCTAGCAATAACCTGGAATACATCAGTAATTCTTTCATCTTCATCATTTCTTCTTGCAAGAGGAAGAAGTACAGCTGGATAATTATAAATTATAGTTGGTTGAATAATTCCTTGTCTAATTGTCTTTTTATATACAAAATCAATAACTTGACTTACAGATTTATAATCTTCAAGTTCTTCTAAAGTAAATAGTTTCTTTTCAACTACTCTTTCCTTTAAAGTATTTGTATCATTAATATCAAGGAAATCTTCACCTAGGATTTTCTTCATCTCTTCAACATAATTTATACGAGGCCATTCTTTACCAAAATCTAGTTCTTCACCTTGATATGATAAAACAGTAGTACCTTTAAGCTCTATTAATAGTTTTCTAATAAAATCTTGATAAAACTTGATATTATCTTCATAATTCCAATAAGATGCATACCACTCTACTTGAGTAAACTCTTGTAAATGCTCTGGATCCATTCCTTCATTTCTGAAACATTTAGCAAGTTCAAATACTCTATCATATCCACCAGCAATACATTCTTTTAAATAACACTCTGGAGCAATTCTTAAATTACAATCAAGGTCAAGTGAATTATGATGTGTAAAAAATGGTCTAGCAGATGCTCCTGATACAGAAGTTTGAACAATTGGTGTTTCAACTTCTAAGAAGCCATTTTCTCCTAAATATTTTCTTAAAAAAGCATAGAATTTAGAACGACCTAAGAATATTTGACGAGAATCTTCATTCATTATTAAATCAATATATCTTTCACGATATTTGATTTCAGTATCAGCAAGTCCGTGGAATTTTTCTGGAAGTGGTCTTAAAGACTTACCTAGGAAAACAAAATCCTCAACTCTCAAAGTTTTTTCTCCAGTTTGAGTTGTAAAGATTTCTCCAGTTGCACCTAAAAAATCACCTGAATCAATCATCTTTTTGAAGAATTCATATTTTTCTTCTCCAAGAATATCTACTTTTAATTCAAGTTGAAAACTTTCCTCTAAATCACGAATTTTAACAAAAGAAAGTTTACCCATTTTTCTTGCAAAACCAACACGTCCAGCAACTTTTACATCTTTAACACCATCATCAAGATTTTTAGCATCTTTTAACGTATGTGTTCTTTCAAATTTTGCAGGATATGGATTGCAAACTTTTTTAATTTCTTCTAATTTATCTCTTCTAACTCTTTCTTGTTCTGATAATTCACGCATAAAATCACTTCATTTCCTCTAATATAATAACATATTATTTAAATTTTTCCATAAAAAAAGTTCTGATTTTCAGAACTTATTTTAAATAAATTATATTTTATAAAGTTTATTAGTCTTCTTAGATATTACATAAGCAGCTGCAATTAATGATACACCAGCAATAATACCTACATAAGGAAGAACGCTACCAGTTTTTGCATTTGGTGTTTGTTTTTCTTCAATTGTAACAGGTGCTTCGTTATATCTCATAACTAAATTACATGGTTCAGTTCCAGCATATTCAGGATCATGTTGATATTTAACAATACCAATTTGAACCTTTTCTCCAGTACCTTCATAAACACCATTATTATCTGAATACTTAAATACATATGTAGCAGTTTTACCATCTTCTGCTATAAATGAATTTTCTTCATCTTTAACCCAAGCTCCAATACCTTCGATTGATTTAATTAAAACATGGTTACCTTCTAATTTAATAGTTGTATTTCCAATAATTTCTTCAGCAGTTTCAACAGTTACATAAATATTTCCAGTAATAATACCGTTTTCATCAGCTTGAGAACCTGAACCAGATAAAGTAATTGTAGCTTTAGCAGTTAATGGTAATATTAATAATGCAATTAAAGCAAGACCTAAAAGTTTTTTCATAACATACCTCTTTCCTATCCTTCACTTATATTATGTACTAATTATAGCATAAAATAAAAACTTTGTGCATTTTTTTAAAAAAAATTAGTAAATTATGTCAACTTTATGTTATTATATATTTACATGGTAAGGGTTGATAAATTGTGAAGAAAGTTCTGATAGGTATTAAAGACTGTGCACTAACAATATCGTATCGAAAAGTGCCTTTAAAAACTGATAATAATTTATTAAATACAAACGTAATAACAGATAACGAACTTATATTTAGTGATGAATACATAAACAATAACAAAAAAATAGTAATAAGCTTTGTTCGAGAACTTATCGCCCAATATAATATTAAACAACTTATAATAAAAGAATCTGAGTTAGCTGAACTTGCTATAGATTTAATTAATAACTCAGAAAGTGTTAGAGCTATCTTCTTTAGAGAAGAAAAACAATTAAGTTATGAAATTTGTGAAAAAGTACTAACAAATCATAATATAAAAATAGTAAACTGTTATAGCATGCCCCCATTTATGATTGAGTGCTTTGATAAAAAAGGTATTAAAACAGAATCCAGATCAGAAATCATGTTTACTTCACCTTTTATGCAAAGTAATAACTTACTACAATATAGCAAAATATTTTATAAAATGTCTGTTAGAATTGAACTTCCATTAAAAGATTCAAATCTAGATGATTTCAAAATATTCTGTAAAATAAACAAATACTTAAAAGCAATACATTTAAATAAGTATAATAAAAGTGAAATCGAAAAAATTATCGAAATATTAAAAGAAGAAAAAATTAAGAATGTAAAAATATATGTTCACGATGATATATCCAAGGAAGCAGATTTTGCAACAATTAAAAAAATAAACTTTAAAAACAAAAAACATCACATAAAACTTACACTTAAATATACTGATGACTATTTAAAAAACAATATATTTAAACAAATTGTTGTTAATGTCTTAAAAATATGTGGTATCGTTACTTTATTCTTAGTTGTTTCATTTTTAAGTTACGTTGGTTTATCAAATTATCATGCACAGAAAAAAGATAAACAAATAAAAAAAGAAATTGCTACAACAATTGAAAAAACCGATACAGAAGAACTAGTAAACAAATTAAACGAAGATATTCCAGAAAATGAACCAAAAATAGATACTGGTTATGTTGCTTCAGTTTTATCAATTAATCCAGAAACTAAAGGATGGATAAAAATTAATGATACAAACATAGATTATCCAGTCGTTCAAGCTAAAAATAATAAATATTATTTAAAACACAATTTCAATTTAGAAAGCGACAACAATGGATGGGTATTTATGGATTATCGAAACAGTACTAAAGACTTAGATAAAAACACTATAATTTATGCTCACAATAGATACTATAACGGTGTTATGTTTGGTACACTAGATAAAGTATTAAATAATAATTGGAACAGTAAAAAAGAAAATCTTACATTTACATTTGATACCTTATATGATGAATATAAATGGGAGATCTTCTCTGTATATAAAATTCATGCATCAAGTGATTATTTACAAGTTAACTTCACAAGTGATGATGAATGGTTAGAGTTTGTACATATGTTAAAAGAACGTAGTTACAGAAACTATGATGTAAATGTAGGCGTCGAAGATAAAATTGTAACTCTATCAACATGTGCTACTGAAAAAGATACAAGATTAGTAGTTCATGCAGTTCTAAAAAAATAAAGTCACTTTAAAAAGTGGCTTTTTTTATAAATAAAAAAACCACAATTTGTGGTTTTTTAAATTACTATTAAAAATCAATTAATGATATATGATCAATAGCGAATACTTCAGGAGTATATCCTACACTAAGAAGAGCTTCTCTATCATCTTTATAAATACCTTGTATTAAATTATTAGATGCATCAGATACAAGTGTAATACGCATATCTTCATCATTAAATACAGGTAAACCACTATAATCAGAAATTGTAAGTGTATCTGATTCAGTTTTCTTAGAATTAGTTACATATATTGTTTTATCATTAAATTGGAAATCATACATTGTATAAGATAGATATGTAAAATCAGAATATAGAACTACAACTTTTTCTTTTATTGTATATTCTTCATTAGATACAACATCCTTTGTTGCAAGAAGACCAACATGGAAGTCTTGTTCTATAACTACTACAGGTACATTAACAACTTGTGAATTGTTATTGGCATCACTTACTGTTATTTTAATAGTTTTTATACCTTTAGAACTAAGTGCTGTTTCAACATCACTTTCATTAGTAAATGAATAAGAACAATCATTTTCACTACAAGATTTAATAAATTCATCTGGAGATGGCATATTTTCAGGTGAAGCTTTATAAACTTTAGCACTTAAAACTACGCTAGGTGCAGTATTATCACTAACAGTTATCTTACCCCTATATTCATCTTTACCACATTTAATAACATATTCGTAAGTACCAACTGCAGATGTATCAACTTTTGATAAATCTTGAACACAGTTAGATGATGAAGTATTACTAAATGTTGCATAGTCATTTATATCTTCAGATAATGTTGCTCCAAGTTCAACAGTTAAATCTTTAGTTTTAACTGAACTTTTATCAAGTATACCTTTAACATTAATTAGATAATATGCTCCTCCACCTAATGCACAGATAAGAAGCATAATAAGAACAAATACTAGTGTTTTTCCACCCTTTTTGTTTTTATTCTTTGCTTTTGGATCAAGTTCAGGAGTTTCACCTATTTGATCAAAATCAGACATTGGTGTTGCATAATCAACTGGCGTAGATACAGCAGATTGGTAACCTAAATCTGGCATTGCATCAGGTATTGGCATTGTTGGCTCACTAACTGATGGAGCTGGATTTACATTAACTTCTGGTGCTACACTAGGCATAACCGCATCTTGAACTGGTAATGTTTCTGGTTGTAAAACATCATTATTTATTTGAGGTTCAACAGGTGCACTTTCAATAGTTGGTTGCATTACAGGAGCATCAGGTACTACATTATCCATTGCAGGAGCAACAGGAATTGTAGGTTCAACAGGAGCTTGAACAAAAGTTTCTGGTTGAACAGGGCTTGATGCATTGATTGCATCATTTAATGTCATAGGAGCTTCAGAACTAGCTGGAGCTGGTGTAACATTTTCAACTGGCTGTGCATCTTGAACAGGTTGGTAATTATTAATTACACTATTTAGAGTCATACCTTCTAATGATGATGGTTGTGCATTATTAGCCATATTTCCTTGAAGACTTTGAACACCAATTGCACTTAAATCATTAAGTGTTTGACCTTCTAAACTTGTAGGATTTGGTTGAACATTACCTAAATCATTATTTACAGGTATTGAGCCTAAAGAAGAGGAATTCATTCCATTATTATCTAAATTATTCCCCAAATTATTTTCTGGATTCATTTATCTTGACCCCTTTTCCTATTATATATAGATTATACATAATATTATGATGAAATGCAATCATTTCATTACAAATTAAAAAATCGTTTGCAAGGTAGCAAACGATTTTTTGATCTTAAATATAATTAACAAGTTTTTTTCTCTTCGTAAGTATGTTTAACTCTGTCTTTTTCTTCTGCTCTTTTACCGTTATTAAATCTTTCAACAGTACCAACTAAATAACCAGTAATACGACGAATTCTTTCAAATTCAACGCCTTCACCTACAGTTTTTTTAGAAGTACATTCTTCTTTTTCAATTTCCTTTTTCATCTTTTTATTCTCCTTTCCTATTTATTTATTAACAGTCACATTGACCATTTAATTTTTTAATTTTATCAACAGGTACAGCTTCACCAGTTCTTCTTCCACATCTTGGACAAACGTCTTTAATAATTCCAACATATCCACAAACTGGGTCTCTATCAACTGGATGGTTAATTGCAGCATATCCCATGTTATTTTCTTTCATCATTCTTACAATATTTTCAAATGCATCTAAGTTATCTGATGGATCTCCATCAAGTTCAATATAACTTATGTGACCTGCATTAGTAAGTGCATGATATGGTCCTTCAATTTCAAGTTTATGAGCTATTGTTTCATGATAACCAACTGGAACATGGAATGAATTGGTATAGTAAGCTTTATCAGTTACACCTTTAATTTTTCCATATACAGCTTTATCAATATTTGTAAATCTTCCACTTAAACCTTCAGCAGGTGTTGCTAAACAAGTAAAGTTTAAGTTATATTTTTTAGCAAATTCATCGCAGTTTTTTCTCATTCTTCCAATGATTTCAAGACCAAGTTTTTGTGCTTCATCAGATTCACCATGATGTTTACCAATTAATGCAGTTAAGCACTCAGCTAACCCTATAAATCCAATTGAAAGTGTTCCATGTTTTAACACTTTTCTTAATCTATCACCAGGTTTAAGTTTTTCTGAATCAATCCATACACCTTGACCAAGTAAGAATGGGAAGTTGTAGATTTTTTTATTACACTGAACTTCAAATCTTTCTAAAAGTTGATCTTTAACAAGTTCCATTAAATCATCTAAATCTTTATAGAAAGCTTTCATATCTGGTTTTGTTTGACCAGCACGAGGTCCAACAATACCATGTTTAATACCAAGTCTTGGTAGGTTAATTGTTGTAAATGATAAGTTACCACGACCAGGAGATACAGCTTTTTCTGGGTCTACTACATTAGCAAGAACTCTTGTACGGCATCCCATATAACAAACTTCTTTACGATAGTCTTTATCTTTTTGTTTATTAAATGTTGAATCTAAGAAACTCCAATTAGGAAATAATCTTTTTGCAGATACTCTACAAGAAAGTTTAAATAAGTCATAGTTTGGATCTCCAGGATTATAGTTAACTCCTTCTTTTACCTTAAAGATAGATATTGGGAATATCGGAGTTTCTCCATGACCAAGGCCAGCTTCAGCAGCAAGCATATAATTCTTAGTTACCATTCTTCCTTCACTTGATGTATCAGTACCAAAGTTTATTGAAGAAAAAGGTACTTGTGCTCCCGCTCTTGAATGCATTGTATTTAAATTATGAACAAATGCTTCCATAGCTTGATAAGTAGTTCTATCAGTTTTCTTCATTGCTTTATCTAAAGAAAGTTCAAACATTCTTTTAATAACATCAGAATTTTTATAGAACTTTTCAAAATAATCAACTTTAACATCAATTGTGTCTATTTTCATAATTTCTTTTTCAATTGATGAAACATTAACTAAATCATTTAAACCTTCTAGATCTATAAAATCTTTAACAGTTTCTTTTAATTTTTTTCTAAATGTTTTTAAAACACCAGGTGCTAGATAATAATCAAATGCTGGTATACTTTGTCCACCATGTTGATCATTTTGATTTGACTGTATAGCAATTGCAGCAAGTGCTGAATAACTCATAATGTCATTTGGTTCTCTTAAATGTCCATGACCAGTTGAAAAACCATTTTTAAATAATTTTTCAAGATCTATTTGCATACAGGTTGTAGTACCCATAGCCATAAAGTCTAAGTCATGAATATGGATATCTCCTTCATCATGTGCACTTGAGAATTTCTTTTTCATTAAATATGCTTTAGCAAATTCTTTTGATACGCTAGAACCATATTGAAGCATAGTTCCCATTGCAGTATCGCCATCTACGTTAGCATTTTCTCTTTTAGTATCATCTTCATTAGCACTTTTAAGTCCTAAACCTTCAAGAGTTTTTAAAAATTTATGTAATCTTTTATCATATGTGAACATTTCACGAGATTGTGCTCTTCTTTCACGATATTCTTTAAAAGACTCATAAACATCATCATATTTATTTTTCTTTAAAGATCCTTCAATTATATCTTGGATCTCTTCCATCTTAATTGATTTACTATCCTTATATTCTTTAACGATAGTTTTAATTACGTCCTGATATGTTTTTTGTATATCAGCTTCTGAATATTTTGCGTGAACTTCTTCATTGTTCTCGCTTTCTGTAATTGAATCAAAACCTTTTTTAATGGCAATAGCAATTTTAGTTCCATTAAAATCAACTTTTGATCCATTTCTCTTAATAACAGATATGTTATTAAGAACTTCTTCCTCTCCATTTTTCATTTTCTTTCCTCCACCTACTTTAATTATAAATAAAAAGTTTCAAAAAAAATATAAAAATTTTTGATTATTTACATTTTATTTATTTTGTATTTTTTAAAAAACAGCGATTTTTCGTTAAAAAATTTTTCAAATTTCCCTAAAATATGGGAAAAACGAAAAATTTATTAAAAGTGTATAGTTGATTTTTTGATTTTTCATAAATTTTACATTTTAATTTTTTTGCAAAAATTATCTGTAAAATTTTGTGTATATAAAACGTATTTTAGGCCTTTATATATTGTAATAATTCTATATTAATATATAATTATTATGTATACACTAAAAATAAGAGTGAGGTTTTATGAATTATAAAAAAATACACATGATTGGAATCGGTGGAAGTTCAATGAGTGGAATTGCAGAAATAGCTGCAGCAAAAGGAATTATAGTAACTGGTTCTGACATGGCTGAAACTTATTATGTTACAAAACTATTAGATAAAGGTTTTAACATTCTTGTTGGCCATCATCCGGAAATGATAGATAACTCAATAGATTTAGTTGTCTACTCCGCTGCGATAGCAGAAGATGATCTTGAAAGAGTTAAAGCTAAAGAACTTAATATTCCACAAATGGAAAGAGCAGAATTTTTAGGTTTAATAACAAAAAATTATAATAATGTAATATGTATAGCAGGAACTCATGGTAAATCAACAACATCAGGAATGATTACAAAATGTTTTGTTGATTCTGAAAAAGACCCTACAGTTCAAATTGGAGCTACTTCATTTGAAATTGGTGGTAACAGCAAAGTTGGTAAAAGCGACATTTTTATTTTAGAAGCATGTGAATATCATGACAGTTACCTACATTTTAATCCAAAGTTTGCAGTTATTTTAAATGTTGACGCTGATCATCTAGAATACTTTGGAAGCTTAGAAAATGTTAAAAAATCATTTAGTAATTTCTGTAACCTTGTTCCTGAAGATGGATATATATTTATAAATAAGGATGATAATAACAGTTCTCACATAACTGATTTATCAAAAGGTAAAGTTATTACATTTTCACTAAGTAGTCAATCTAATTATCACGCTGTTAATGTATCATATGATGATAATGGTCATCCTTCTTTTGATGTTTTATATAATGGTAGTATTATTACTCACATTAATTTATCAGTTACTGGAGAGCATAACCTATATGATGCTTTAGCAACTGTAGCTGTTTGTAATACTTACGGACTAGATTTAAATGTTGTTAGTGATTCATTAAAGGGATATAGAGGAGTTCATAGAAGATTTGAATTCTTAGGTTTAAGTAAAAATGGAGCTATGATTTATGATGACTATGCACACCATCCAACAGAAATAGCAACTACATTATATTCTGTTAATCAAGTTAAACATAATAAAACTTGGGCACTACATCAACCATTTACTTATACAAGAACAAAAGATCACTTAGAAGAATTCGCTAACGTTCTATCTGGATTTGATAATATAGTTTTAACGGATATATATGCTGGTAGAGAAAAAGATATATATAATATTAAAACAGCAGATTTAGTTGAAAAAATAAAACCACTTAATCCAAATGTATATCATTTTAGTGATACAGATGAACTTATTAAGTTTGTTAAAGAGCACTTAGAAAAAGATGATATTATTTGTTCTATCGGATGTGGACCTGTTGATAAAATATCACAAAAACTAGTTGATAAACCAGCATGTAATTATTAGAAAGGAACCTTCTGGTTCTTTTTTTATGTAATAAAAAAAGAACTATTTTTTTCTAGTTCTTTGTAATTCTTTATATGAATTATCTTTATCATTTGATTTTACATATTTTAATACAGGTACTGAGTTAAAAAGCATTTCTGATTCTAATAAAATCTTCCTTAAGTTTTCTTTAAACTTTTCACTACTACCCTCTGAATCTTGATGTAACAATTTATATTTTTTTATACTTTCTTTATCTAAACTATTATCTGGTATATGCTGTATTAATGGTACTAAATCATTAACTGTAACGAGTACAAAATATGGTTTTTGTATTTTCCCATTATAAGTTCCAGTTAATTTATCATAAAACAAAACAGGTATTTTAATTTTTGAAACTATTTCTGTTGCGTAGTTTGTATTATGATCAAATAAAACTCCAATAGGCCTTGAGCATATAAGGTTTATATTCTTTTCGAATTTACCTTCATCTATTAATGCTTTTATTCTTTGTGATGTACTCATATTGTTATATATTTTTCCATTTGAATTACTCATTACATATAGTTCACTTTTAATAATTACACTCATATTAATACTTCCTTTAAAAAAAACTATAGTAAATATTTTACCATAGTTTATTTATTATTCAATTGATAATCATCTAATATTTCTATAACTTCATCTTTAGTTTTAGCTTGGCATAGTTTCACCTTTGTTTCTTTACTATTTGGTAAATATTTAAAATAAAACATAAGATGATTTCTAAACTCCAATATTGCTGTATATTCATTTTTATCTTCTATTAGCATATTTAAGTGTTTTTTCATCATATCTATTCTTTCTTTAACAGATACTTCTTTTTTATATGTACCGTTTTCTATAAAGTCCACTGCATTTTTAATAAGCCACGGGTTACCTATTGCTCCCCTACCTATCATTACTCCAGCACATCCGGTTTCATCAAGCATTTGTTTTGCAAGTTCTGGTGAAGTAACATCACCATTACCTATAACTGGAATTTTTACTGCATTTACAACTTCTTTTATAATATCCCAGTTAGCTTTACCACTATAACCTTGACTTCTAGTTCTAGCATGAAGAGCTATTGCAGATGCACCAACTTCTTCACATATCTTGGCTACTTCAACTGCATTTATACTATTTTCATCCCAGCCGCTTCTTATTTTTACAGTAACTGGAATATTAACAGTCCTTACAACAGCCGATACTATATCTTTTATTTTCTCTGGGTTTTTTAAAAGAGCACTACCAGCTTGATTCTTAAGAGCTACTTTTGGAACTGGACAACCCATATTAATATCAATAATATCTGGTTTCATAGTTTCTTCAACTATCTTAGCTGCTTTAACAAATGAGTCAATATCACTTCCAAATATTTGCTGAGATATAGGTCTTTCTTTTTCATCCATGATAAGCATATCCATAGTTTTTTTATTGTCATAACAAATAGCTTTATCAGAAACCATTTCACAATATATAAGTCCCGGATTCATTTCTTTAATTATTTTTCTATATGAAGTATCAGATACTCCAGCCATAGGAGCAAATATAATGGGGTTTTTTATATATACATTTCCTATATAAAAACCATTATTTTCTTTCATATATACCCCTCCTATTTATTCTTATATATTACCTTACTGTATTAGCATATTGATTGCTACTTTCTTGTTCCTCATTTAATTCTTTATATAATTTTGCAGATTGTTCCTGTCCATAACTTGTTAAAGATAAAAGTTCTGCAAGTTTTTCCTTCGCTACTTTATCATAAGGATGAAAATATAAAAATATTTTAACTCTTTTTATAATCCCATATAAAGTAAGATCTTTATTATTTAGTATTTCATTTAAATTTGTACTTTCATCAACATCTTTTGGCATAAAATATCCCCCTTTTTTTGGTGATGTTTATTATAACATATTAACAAAAAAATGCAACTTTAGTGCATTTTTATTTATAAACTTCTAAAACTAGTTCATCACCAGTATTAAGTAAAAAGGCATTAGCATCATCAGTATCTATATGAAGTTCATAATATCCATCATCAGAGACTTTAGCAAAAACTTCAATAGTTCCTCTTTTCTCACCTAATATATGAACCTTTAATTTATCACCATTTTCAATACCATATTTTTCTTTATCACTTGTATTAAAATGAACATGTCTATCAGCAATAATACATGCATTATCTAAGGTAATTGTTGCTTTAGGAGTGCTTAAAGTAATTGTTTCAGAATTATCTAAATCTCCAGATGTTCTAACAGGTGGATTAAGTCCTAACTTTCTTGCATCATTTTTAGATATTTCGACTTGATTATAAGATCTAAAAGGAGCAACTATTCTGACATTTTCAAACTTATTTTCACCATTTGATATAGTTAAAGTTTCATTTGCAGCAAACTGTCCTTTTTGATTTAAATCATTTTTCTTTGTTATTGGTTCATCAAATAATAAATCATATGTTTCTTTTGTTAAGTGTACATGTCTATTAGATACTGCAACCTTTACTTTATGATACATACATATCCCTCATATTCTATAAGTATTATATCATAAAAAAAATCAGTAGTAGACTGACTTTTTTATAAATTTACATTGTGATATATATCTGTAACATCCTCAATTTCATCAAGGAGATTATAAAGTCTATTAAATAGTTCTAAATCTTCTCCCTCAAGAGTAACTTTATTTTTAGCATACATACCAACTTCATCTATTTCGTAATCTGGATTAGGTATAATCTTTTCTACTTCTTGTTTTAATTGATTAAACTCTGATGGATTAACACTCATAAGTACATATCCATCTTCATCTTCAAAATCAACTAGATTAATTCCTGCATCTAGTAGTTTTTCAAAAAGTTCTTCTCCTTTATCAGTTTTAAGTCCTAGCATTCCTAAATGATCATAGTTATATGAAACACTATTGGTTACACCTAAACTCTTATTAACTTTATTAAATGCTGCTCTAACAAAACCAACAGTTCTATTAACATTATCAGTCATAGTTCTAATAATCAACGTAGAAGCACCAGGTCCAAATCCTTCATAAGTAATTACTTCGTATTCTTCTCCTCCAGCACCTTTAGCTTTATCAATAGCTCTATTAATGATATCAGCAGGAACTTGTTGTTTCTTTGCTTTATCTATTAAATGTTTTAAATCAATATTACAATCTGGATCAGGAACACCTTTTTTTGCAACTAAATAAATTTCTTTTGCAAAATTTGAATATAGCTTTGCTTTTGCAGCTCCAGTTTTTGCAATACTTGCTTTTCTTACTTCATATGCTCTTCCCATATTTACACGTCCTTTTTTATATAGCTAGTATATTATAACAAAAATTTATAATATGTCACTATATTAGTTTTCTTTTTTAATAAATAATTTACCAATAAATTTTCTTATATAATATTTTTTCGCATTTCTTTTTCTTCTTAAGAAAAATGAATCAATTGAATCATTTCTAAATGATAAAATCTCATCTAATTTATCACTATCTTTAAATATATATGAATTAAAATTCTTATCTATAAATAATTTTGTTTTAATATATTTTCCTGATAAACCAAAATTTTGAAGCATTTTATTATTTAAATTCTTACCTGTTGTAATAGATGGTTCTCCACCACCAACATTGAATGTTTTTTTATTAAGTTCATCAATTTTGTCAAGTGCTCTTGCAAACATATAGCCAGCATCTTCATCTGAAACAACTTCAAATTTTGCATTTACATTATATGAAAATATGTAATTGTCACAAATTGGATTAGATAAAATTATTGGTAAACGATAAATTGAATAATTCTTTAATTTTTCTTTTATTAATAGTTCAGATTGATATTTATATTTAGCGTAAGGATTAAGTGATTCTTCATCAATTTTAGTATTAACAGACACTTCTTCTAAATTTTGCTTTCCATATACTGATGCAGTTGATGCATAAAGTAAATGACAATTTTGATTATAAAAATCTAAGATACGAACTATATTTTCAGTTCCCTTATAATCAACCTCATAACTCAAATTATCATTTAAATCAGCAAGTGGTGGATTAACACCAGCAAGATGTATTACAAAGTCACATTCTTTAAGTGCATCTTCCATTATTTCACTTTTTGCAACATCACCATATATGACTTTAACTCTTTTACGATATTTTCTTAAAACATGACGATTATGTCTTGTGTTTAGGTCGATAGCATAAACATCGTATTTTCCTTCACTTAAAATATATTTTAGTACTTTTCTACCTAAAGTACCCGCTGCACCAGTAATTAAAACTTTTTTCAATATCTTCACATCCTTACATTATCATTAAAACAAATATTATTGCCCCAACTAGTAAACCTTCGATTATACCTTTTTCTTTAATATCTTTTATTGTCTCACTACCAAGTTCAATTAGACCAGTATAAAGCATCATTCCACATGTTACAGATAAAATACATATATTAAGTGTAGTATTTAATTCACCTATTAAAAAACCTATAAATGCTCCAACAGTTCCAGATAATATTAAAAGCATATTTCTTAGAAGTGCATTATCTTTTTTATTTTTAAAAGACGTAGATATTTCAATACCAAGTGGTATATTATGTAGTGCTATTCCACCAGCTGCAATAAGTGCAGATTTAATTGACGCCATTGCTATTGCATAAAAAGCTATACCTTCAAACATATTGTGCATTAAAACAGATATTAGTGTTAATAAACCAATATGATACAAATGTTTCTTGTGCTCTGTTTTGTTTTCATCATTATGTTCATGTTCATGATGATGATGTGGAACAAATAAATCTATTATAAACAAAATACCAATACCAAATATTATTGAACATATTACAAGACATAACTGGTTATAAGTTGTCGTTTGTTCAACTATTTCTGGAACTATATCTGTAAATAACACAGCCATAAATATCATAAATGCCAAACTAAGAGAAAAATATGAAAGTGCTTTACTTTTAATTTTCTTAGTTAAAAAAGAACCAACTATAAAAGATAGACCCATTAAAAGAGATAATAATAAAACAATTATAGTCATGTTAACAACTCCTTACATACCATATTATTATATCAAATATAGACATTAAAAAAAATATCTTGTTAGATATTTTCTTTAATAAAATAAACTTCATACCACCTTAAAAAGCAATATATAGTCCATACCTTTTTATAATTATCTTTTTTTCCTTTTCGATGATTATCTAAAAGTTTTACTAAATGTTTAACATTAAATAATTCTTTTGCTATATCAAGATTAAATACTCTTTTAATCTCATTATAGAAATCATCATCCTTCATCCAAGATCTAAGAGGAACTGGAAAACCTAATTTTTTCTTCTTATAAGCTTCAGTTGGTATAACCCTTTTAGCAGCATCTCTTAAAGCAACTTTAGTATTTTCTTTTGTTACTTTATATTCAATAGGTAAACTTGAAGCATACTTAAATACTTCTTTATCAATAAATGGTACCCTTCCTTCAAGTGAGTGTGCCATTGTCATTCTATCTGCCTTTTGTAAAATATCTTTTATTAACCAAAAATTAATATCGATTGCTTGCATCTTAGTTATATCATCACTATTTTTAAATTCATCGTATACTTCTTTTGTTATATCTTGATTCTTGATATAGTCATGATATTTATAAATTTTCTTTGCTTCTCTTTCACTATAAACTTTATTAACTCCAATATAGTTTTCTTCTAAAGTTAAACCTCTTCTGACCAAGAAGTTTAAACCTTTAATTTCTGGTAAATGTAAACAAAGTTTAGCAATACCTCTTCGAATAAATCTAGGGACTTTATTATACCAAGAAACATCTACATCAGACCTATAAAAATTATATCCGCCAAAAAATTCATCGGCACCTTCTCCAGATAAAACAACCTTAACATCTTTACTTGCAAGTTCAGCAACAAAATAAAGAGCAACAGCTGCAGGATCTGCTGTAGGTTCATCTAGATGATACATAATTTTTTGAATTATATCTAAATATTCTTCTTTATTAATAATTTTACTTGTATTATTTATAGATAATTTACTAGTTAAATCTTTAGCATATTCGATTTCATTATACTTTTTATCACTATAACCAACTGTATATGTTTTATCAGGTTTAGCAAGTGCAACTAAATAAGATGAATCAATACCACTTGATAAAAATGAACCAACTTCAACATCACTAATCATGTGTTTTTCAACCGATTCATGCATTAATTTATCAATATCATCAACTGTTTTTTCATATGTATCTTTTTTGATATTAAATGATATATTAAAATATCTATCAGTTTTTATTTTTCCATTCTTTATAACCATATAAGTTCCAGAATCAACTCTATAAACACCTTTAAATAATGTTTCTTTAGTAGGTGTAAAACTAAATGACATATAAGATGGAATTATTTCTTTATTAAGTTCTTTTACAAAATCTTCATGTTCTAAAAATGATTTGATTTCAGATGCAAACATAAACGTTCCATTATTATTATAAAAGTATAAAGGTTTAATACCAAAATTGTCTCTTACTAAAAATAACACTTTTTCTTTAATATCATAAATAGCAAAAGCAAACATACCTCTTAATTTTTTAGGAAGTTCTTCTTTCCATTCTTCATAACCATGAACTAGCACTTCAGTGTCACAATTAGTTTTAAATTTATGACCGCATTTTGTTAGTTCACTTTTAAGTTCTAAATAGTTATATATTTCACCATTAAAAACAGTTACAATTGTTTTATCCTCATTATAAATAGGTTGATCTCCACTACTTAAATCAATAATAGAAAGACGGCGATGACCAAGAGCGATGTTATCATCTATATAAAACCCTTCTGCGTCAGGTCCACGATGAATAATTCTATCAGTCATCTTTTTTATTACGTCTTTTTTATTGTCTTTGCCATTTATAAATCCAGCTATTCCACACATATTATTCTCCTAATAATTTACTATATATATTGTTATTTATAATCTGACCACTTACAGTAAAACGATTAGCTACTTCAACGTTCATATTTTCTACGTAATCATCATCAACAGTTACTCCATCTTTTGGAACAAACTTCTTACCACTAGCAAAGTATGTACCTTTATCAGATACCCAGCTACGGTTAGAGAAAATTGCAAGGCCTGGTGCATCACTTAATATATCTTTACCAACAATTAATCTTGAGTCATAATCAATACCAAATAGATTTAAAAGAGTTGGTAAAACATCAATTTGTGAACCCACTTTATCTATAACTATTGGTTTTTCCATTTGATTATTCCAAATAATTAAATTACTGTGATTAACCTCAACAATACCATCCCTTTTATAACTACTTACTTCATTAATTTCATCAGTAGATAGAGTATATGGATAGTGGTCCCCTGTAATAACTATTACAGTATCATCAAGTTTTCCTGCTTCTTCAAGTTTTTGAATAAGTGTACCAATAGATTTATCAAATTCAATTTGAGATGCAATATAAGCTTTAACAGCATCAGAATATGGTAAATCTTTAACAAGTGATTTATTTCTAACAGCCATTGAATTTCCACCACCAAAATTATATGGTGCATGACCACTAACAGAAACATAATAAGTCATAAACTGTTCAGAATCAGAATACTTAGGTACAGTAACATTCATTAACTCATCATCACTTGGAAGCCATTTACAAGACATTTCCTTTTCAAGTCCATTATGACATGCTAAGTAATTATTATATCCAAGTGTAAGCATAGTTTTATGTCTATCATAATAAGAATAAGTCCAATCATGATATGCATTAACATTATAACCAAGTTTACTAAATTGATTTCCTAAAGCATAACTAATTTTAGGTGATCTGCTTTTCCAAACTTTAAGAATTTCTTGATTAGGTATTAAACCTGTAGTTGCTTGGAACTCGCCACCGGTTGTACTTAAAAATACTGGTGAATAATAGTTATTAAACACAAAACCATTATTTACAAGTTTATATAAATTTGGTGTAAGTTCTTCAGATACAGCAATACTATTAAATCCCTCAGCAAGTATAAAAACAAGATTTTTACCTTTAAAATATCCTGTATAATCATTTTGATTAGTAGGACTTACAGAATCAAAATAACTATATAATTTCTTTAAATTATTATTAGATTCATTCTCAGATAATGCTTTAAAGTCTAAATCAGATACATTATAAGCAACAATTTTTTCTTTATCTTTTTGGTCATCATCTTTTTTTGCACTAGTCATAACAAAAGATTCATCAAAACCAAAAACAACATGTTCAATATCAAGTCTCATAGCAGTAAGTAAACCAAACTTCTCAATATTTTTCTCTTCAGCATTTACTTTATAATATAAATTATACGCAGAATATAAGCCATCTTTATTTAAACCAAGAGATAGAATTGATAAACCTATTAAAATTAAAAAGATAACTAAACCCATAATTTTAACTTGTTTTATTAATTTATAAAACTTAATTAATCTTCTGAAAATCAAAATTATAATAAGTGGTGCAATCATTGCAAGAATCTCTAAATAATACATTTTTATTGAATCAATAATAATACTTGAAAAATCAGCTGCTTGATTAGCAAGACCTATTGTGTGAAATGAAAAAGTTACACTAAATAATCTATAAAATACATATTGAAACAAATATAAAAAAGTTATCAAAAATAGTGACACATAAAAAATAATTTTATTAATCTTTTCACGAAAGAAATTAGTAAGTATTGTAAAAAATAAAATTATTGGAAGTGAAAAGATTATTGTATACAAAATAGAATCTAAATTAATTCTATGAAACATTAATAATTTAAAAATAATTTCAAGAGAAATTATTAAAAAACTATATGCGCATAAAGTATTACTTTTTTTATTAAGTATTCTTTTCATTTGTACCACTTTCCTATTTAGTATTATAACACAATAATATATACATTAAAATTAAAAAAAGAAGAAATTATTCATTCTTCTTTTTTAGATATTACTTCCTAATATTATTAAACAATTAATATTATCAAGAACTAATTATGTACTAAGTAATACCTGTGTACATAATAGTATTATTTACTCTTTTATAACATTTATTTTACTAGTTTTTTCCAGTTCTTCTTCTTCTACTTTATGATTAACTGCAATACCTATTGTTAAAATATAAGCAAGAATTAAGAACCATAACATTAAAACGATTATATTAGCAAGTCCACCATAGAAAACATCATATTTAGCATAGTGACCTATGTAATAACTATATATGTTAGTTGCAAGTACCCAACCAATAGTTGTAAATATTGCTCCTTTATTAACATATCTACTTTCTATTTTTTTATCAGGTGCCATTGTATAAATCATTTTAATAAAGACAAACATAATAAACCATGTTATAGGTCCTTTTAAGAAATTAAATACCATTAATATCTTATCAGTAACAGATTGTTTCATGTTAACAAAAGCAATCATTTCAGTAATTTTAGATCCAAGTACTGGAACAATAATCATAAATATAAATAGAAGTATTATAATAATTGTCATTAACATAGCTTTTATTCTTCTTTTTATAAATGAGTTATTTTCAATACCATAAATTGTATTCGAAGTAACTATTATTGAAGCAGCTCCGTTAGATGCAAAATAATAACCAACTATCATAGTAAAGATATATTTAAATCCAAGTGCATGAGAAGGATTTGCAACTAAAACACTTGCTATACCTTCATTAAAAGCTGTTCTAATAAAGTTATATATAACATCTGTTGATAAATTAAGTAAACCTGCACCTATACCAATAAGTGTTATTGTTGGTACAATAGAAAGAATGAAGAAAAACGCAAGTTGACCAGGTAATACCAACATTTCTGGTTTAAATAAAGCAGCTTTAAAATTCTTAAAATAAGTAACAATACTTTCCTTAAAATTTTTCAACTTAAACCTCTTTACTCTTTGCCTTTTGTTTTTTCATATCTTCAAGGGCTTCGTTTATGGCATCCTCTATAGTTTTGATATCATCAGTTATCATACTATATCCAATAGCAGCACCAAATTCATAAGGAAGTTTTTTCATTTCTTTAGTTAATTTATGGATATAGTTAACAATATGTTTTTGTTGATATCCAACTAAATAAATTAAAAATTCATTACCATTGGTACGCATAATATCTGAATTATCAAGTTGAGTTTTAATTAAAATATTAGCCATTGCAGCAATTTGTTTATCTCCTGCTTCATAACCTTTACGATCATTTAAATAAGCGATGTTATTTAAATCAATGACAATCATTGTTTGAGGATATACTTTGTTATTATTCCATATTTCCATGTTCTCGCTTAAATAATTTCTATTCTTTAAGCTTGTTAACATATCTATATATTTTATTTTCTCATCATTTTTAATCTTTTTAGCAACAGTAACTTTCTTAGATTTTTTATAGAAGAAAGTTAAGAATAAGGCACTTAAAATAAGTAAGTAAATAAAGTATTCAGCAACTTGAGCAAGCACTTCACCTTTATGAACTGTTTTATTATGATTATTTATTCCTTCATAAACAATTAATTTTGGATCAAGAGTTTGAATATATGCAGAAAGTAATTTTTTGAAACTTTCTGATCCTTTTACTTTAAATGTATATGAATCATTTATTTGTACGCTATATCTACTTTCGTAATTCTTTAATTTATTTCTATGGAAATAACTAAATGTTTCACTATCAAGAGCTATTATTTTACCCTTTTTAGCAAGTTTTAACATTTCTTTTATAGTTTCATAGTAGTAAATGTTTACGTTAGAATTATCTTTTAAGTATCTAGCTATCTTGCTAGATTTTAGTACGTAGACATCATAACTGTTTCCAACGTTTAGATTATTAATTACAACATTTTCTTTTATAGGAGCAACTATATCAAAACTAACTCCATTCATGTTATAAATGTCAGTATAATTATCATCAAAAACATAATAATTTAAATAAATATCGATTGCATTACTTTTTATAGCTTTTTTAAATTTATTTGCATTACCATACTTATGGAATTTAAAATCTATTCCAGAAAATTCTGAGAAATGTTTTAAATATACAGCAGAAATACCGCCAAAGTTGCCACCTGTTATTACTTCATATGGGTTTTGATTAATAAATCCATAATTATATGTTTTAGATAAAATATTAGATACGTCTGCATCACTTAAATTAAGTGAATCTGTTATAGCAACAAATTTATTATTATTTAAAACTTCTTCAAAGTATCTCTTACTCCAAACATTAAAGTACTTACGAATTATAGAAGCCAAAACATCATCTTTAACACCATTAAAATAGTAATAATATTTAATATCACTCAAATGATAATTAATATATAAATCGTTAGACAAAATATCATCAAGTCCACGATATAGTGAAATCATAACATAAGGAATTTCTCCATTTTTTAAAGCTTCAAATAATTTAGCACTATTTTCATAAACTCTATAATTATAAAAAGATGCTACACTTTTTAAATAACCTTCATCAGATTGTAAGATACCAATTTCATATTGATTAAACTCTGAAGAATTAACATGAACATTTTTATCTTTTCCAACTATTACATAATGATCTTCATAGAAAACTAATGAATCTTCATTAATTTCATTTCCTGATGTAAATGTATTACCACTTACATCTTCTCCATAAAGGAATGTAACAGGATTAATTTTTATACGATATTCAGTTTGAAAATCCTTTAGAAAATCATAAAAGACACCTAAGCCATTATCTCCAAAAATATTAGCATTATTTATAATGTTAATATTTTGAATATTATTTAAATTAGATGCAATCCAGTTTTTCTCATTCTTATTTAATTTATTTTTATCATTAATAAAATTAAAGGCTAAAACAGCAATTAATATTGCTGCTGTTACTCCACCTATAATTGTAAACAATCTTTTTCTATCTTTCATTATTATCTATACTCCTAGTTATTATTCTGTAACCGGTGTGTTATTGTTCCATAGTAAACCATTACCTGGAGCATTCTTTGCTCCCATTAATGTAAATGATGAATTAGTAATAGTAAAGTTAATATCATATACTTCTTTTACTTCATCTTTAAATAAAGCAAGTGATTCATCTACTATCTTTTTAGCATCATCAAGATTTACATCATCCTTAAATGTCGCAGAAATATATAGTGTTTTATGAGAAACTCTAAACCTAACCTTTACAACGTTAGGATTATCTTCTAAAGCTTTTATATAATCATTTTGTTCTTTTTCTGTAATAACATATTTCATATTATCAAATCTATTACCATAAACGGATTTTCTAGAACCTACAAAATACTTTAAAACAACTACAATAATAGCAGTAATACAAAGTAAAAGTATTATTCCTAATATCATAAAAACTTTATTATTTTTCCATAATTTTTTCATTAAAACACCTCATTTTTACGAGTACATTAATTATACTACAAAATACCACTTTTATCAATCTTCAATAAGTATTTTATAAGATTTAAAAGAGCATTTTAATTTACTTAAAATGCTCTAAACTTACACATTAATCTTCTTTTAATTCATTAATTAAATCAGTTACTTCTTCGTCAGTATAGATTCTTATATTAAGTTCTTTTGCTTTATCATATTTGCTTCCAGGATCAGTTCCAACAAATACAGCATCAGTTTTCTTACTAACGCTTTCAACAACGACTCCACCATAAGACTCTAAAAGTTCTTTAATAAACGGTCTAGAAGCAACACTTAAAGTACCAGTTATAACAATTTTTTTACCAGTAACTTTATCATTAAATTTGTTATTAGTTTTTGTATAAGTAGTATTTACTCCAAGTTCTATTAACTTTTCAATAGTGTTTTTGTTATTATCATTTTGAAAATAATTATATAAATTATTAGCAAGAACAGGGCCAATATCTTTAATACTAGCAAGTTCATCTACTGTAACATCGTATAAAAGTCTTATATCATTATATTTATTGGCAATTATTTTTGCAGTTTTTATACCAATTCCTTCTATACCTAAAGCAAACAATAATCTATCAAGCCCACGGTGCTTACTATTTTCAGCGGCAGAAATAATATTATTTATCTTCTTTAAACCATAGCCTTCTTGACTCATTATTAAGTCTTTATGATTAAATAAAGTAAAGAAATCGGGATAACTTTTTATAATCCCTAAATTATAAAAATCTTCTACAATTTCATCTCCAAGACCATCAATATCCATTGCTGTTTTTGATGCAAAATGGATAAATTTTTCTATCGATCTGGCAGGACATTTATTATTAGGGCAATAATAATCTACTTGTCCTTCTTTTTTTATTAACTTTTCATGGCAAATCGGACATTCATTAATCATAACAAAAGGTTTTTCATTTCCAGTACGCCTTTCAGTTTTTGCCTCAACAACTTCTGGAATAACATCTCCAGCTTTTCTAATTGATACTGTATCACCTATTTTTAAATCTTTCATTACAACATAATCTTCGTTATGAAGTGTTGCCCTTGAAATAGTAGAACCCATTACTATAACTGGTTCAAGAACTGCATTTGGTGTTATTTGACCAGTTCTTCCGACAGTAAAAATTATATCTACAAGTTTAGTTAAAACTTCTTCAGCAGGAAACTTATATGCAACAGCCCATTTAGGATATCTTATAGTATTTCCCATTTTTTCATGATCTTTTAAATCATCAAGTTTTATAACAACACCATCAATATCGTAGGGTAAATCTTTTCTTATTTCCCCTTTATTTTCAATATATTTTAAAACTTCATTAACATCTTCAACTAATTCATTATTAGGATTGACTCTAAATCCAAGATCTTTCATGAATTTTAAAGCTTCATGATGTGTCTTAATTCCATAGTCCTCAGGATTTGGTAAATGATATATCCATACTTCTAGATTTCGTTTAGCAGCTATACTTGAATCAAGTTGTCTTATTGATCCAGCTGCAGCATTTCGACAATTTTTAAGAAGAGGTTCACCATTTTTTTCTCTTTCTATATTAAGTTTATTTAAAGTATCACGTGACATATATATTTCTCCGCGAACTTCTATATCAATGTCTTTATTTAATTTAAGAGGGACTTGTTTGATCGTTTTAACATTATTTGTAATGTTTTCACCAATAAAACCATCACCTCTTGTTGCAGCAGATACTAATACACCCTTAACATATTTAAGTGATACTGAAAGGCCATCAATTTTTAGTTCACAAACATATCTTGGATCTATTCCTTCATCACATATTCTTTTATCAAATGCAATAATTTCATCTTCATTAAATACATCTGCAAGTGACATCATTGGAATATTATGAGTAACTTTTTCAAATTTATCTAGTATTACTCCACCTATTTTCGTAGTAGGAGAATCATCTCTTTTAAGCTCAGGATTTTTTTCTTCAAATTCATATATCTCTTTTAAATAATTATCATATTCTTGGTCAGTTAATGTAGTTGCATTATCAAGTACATGATACTCATAATTGGCTTTATTTAATAAATCAACTAGTTCATTATATTTATCTTGTTTCATAATATTCACCTAAATATATTATAACATTTATAGATATATAGTTACACTATTTATACATAAAAAAAGAAATTAATATAACTAAATATTAATTTCTTAATTCCATAAATCTTTAGGATACACACCACTATTTATAAGACTATTTATGTAACTAATTAATCCATCTGCATCTTCTTTATAAGTAATGCCGTACCATTTAGATGATGTTTTAATATCTTTAACAATCTTGCCATTTTTTATTTCATCAGCAATTACATCAGGTAAAAATACTTCATAGTTCATTAAGTCTATATTTTTATTATGAAATACATCATCAATTTTCTTTTCGACAGCATCAAAAATTGAAGGATTAAAGCCATACATTAACATAGAAACAGAATCATCTTTCTCCTTATAAAAAGTTTGTTTAGATTTATCTATAGGTTCGCACTTTACCTTATCGCCTTCAATAGTGCACACAGATTCAATAATATCTTTTACTAAACCATCTTCAACAATACTAACTCCTCTTTTTACAGAACCATTTTCTGACATAGTATCCGCTATTTTATAACCAATAACTGAGTAAGTATCATCATCTATAGAATAAGCTAAATCTCTTATTCCTTCATCACCATAAAAATCATCTGCTGTTATTACTGCAAGGTTTCCTTCTATATAATTTTTTGTGCAATATAGAGCATGTGCCGTTCCCCAAGGTTTTTCTCTTCCTTCAGGTTTAACAACATCTTTTGGTAAATCATCTAAACTTTGAACTACATAATCAACTTTTATTTTTCCATCAATTCTCTTTCCAATTGTATTTTTAAATTCTTCTTTAAACTCTTCTCTTATTACAAATACAACTTTTGTAAAACCATATTTAATAGCAGAATATATGGAATAATCCATTATAAATTCTCCATTAGGTCCAACCGGAAATAACTGCTTTGGTCCTCCAAATCTTGAGCCCATTCCAGCAGCTAAAATAACTAAAGTTTTATCTTTCATACTACACCTTTCTAATACTTGAGTGATTCTTCATTAACTTCCTAATACCATATCTTTTATTAAATGCTATAGATACAAACTTGTCATCAACATCAATTATAACTCCCCTACCATAAATGGTATGCATTACAACTTCACCAGGTTTATAATTTTGATCTTCTTCGTAATAGATTTTTGATTTATCAATTTTTTCCTCAATTTTAACTCCAGTTTTAGAAATATTTAGTAAGTCTTCTGGTATTTCTTTTAAAAATCTACTTGGAACAGTTAAGTTTTCTTTTCCATATAGCATTCTCTTTTTTGCATAACTTAAATATAGTCTTTCTTTAGCTCTTGTTATTCCAACATAACAAAGTCTTCTTTCTTCTTCTAAACCACCTTGTTCACAAAAAGAATTTTGATGTGGAAAAATACCATCTTCCATACCTACTATAAACACAACTTTAAACTCTAGACCTTTAGCACTATGTAAAGTCATTAAAGTTATTGCGTTATCATCTGCTTTATGTTCTTGTATATCCGCAACTAAACTAATTTCTTCTAAGAAATCACTTATATCAGTACTTCCAGTTTTTGCTTCGTAAGAAGCAGATATACTTTTAAACTCGTTTAAATTATCTATTCTAAGTTCATTTTCTAAAGTAAGATCACTTTCAAGTTCTTCTAACATTTTAGAGTCATTTAAAATTTTATCTATTAATTCAGTAATGGATAAATTTATAGCATCATTTTGAAGTTTTATAATTAGTTCTTTAAAAGGCATTCCTTTATTATCTGAAATGGCATCAAAAAGTGATATGTTTTTTTCTCTAGATATTTTTTCTAGATTTTCAATATACTTATCACCAATTCCTCTTTTTGGAACGTTTATAACTCTTAATAAGGATACATCATCATGAGGATTAACAATTAATCTTAAGTAACAAATTAAGTTCTTAATTTCTTTTCTTGAATAAAAATAATAACTTCCAACAACTTTATAAGGAAAGTTCGCTTTTAATACTTCTTCTTCAACAACTCTCGACTGAGCATTAGTTCTATAAAATATTGCAATATCTTTATAGTCATAACCTAAATTAACAAGCCTTTTAATTTCATCAGTAACTAAAGTAATTTCATGTTTCTCATCATAACTAACAGTTAAATTAATTTTATCTCCAATTCCAAGGCTTGAAAGAAGATTCTTTTCCTTTCTTTCAAGGTTATGTGATATAACATTATTTGCTGCATTTAAAATATTTTGAGTACTACGATAATTTATAGTTAAAGGAATTATTTTTGCATCTGGATAATCATGTTCAAAATTTAATATATTTTTATAATTAGCACCTCTAAACATATAAATCGATTGATCAGGATCACCTACTGCAAAAATATTTCTATATTTTGCAGAAAGAAGTTTAGATAATTGATATTGAACTTCATTAGTATCCTGATACTCATCAATCAAAATATATTTAAAATGTTCTTGATATATATCTAAAACTTCATCATTTTCTTTAAATAAGTTTGTTGGTAAAAGTAGTAAATCGTCAAAATCTACTGAGTTATTTATTTTAAGTATATCTTGATATTCACGATAAATTTCAACTATATTTTCTTCATTACTCGAAGAAAAATAAAGTGATATTTCTTTATCCGATAATAATTCATTTTTTATGTAACTAATTCTATTTTTTACATATGATGGATTTATAAACTTAGGATCTATTCCATTTTTCTTCATTATCTTTTTTATAACGCTTAAGACATCATCTGAATCTAGAATTGTGAAATTTCTATCAAGTCCACAAAGTTCCAAATTTTCTCTAATAACTTTTAAGCCAAATGAATGGAAAGTTCCAACGAAAACTTTATCCACACCAAAAACACCAGAGTTAATAAGTCTTGATCTCATCTCTCCAGCAGCTTTATTAGTAAATGTTATTGCAAGAATATTTTGTGGACTAATTCCTTTTTTTATTAACTCAATTATTCTTGTAATTAATACTTTAGTTTTTCCACTTCCAGCACCAGCTACAACAAGACACGGTCCTTCAAAATGTTGAACCGCCTTTTGTTGTTCTTCGTTTAATATATTTATGTTGTTCAACTTTGACCACCCTTATCTATATATTTGATTATAGCATATCAAGATATATTTAAAAATAAAAAAGCAGTTATTTGACTGCTTATAAATATACAAAAATATCAATATTATTTTTTAGTTTTATTATTAAATCTTCGGTATCATATTTATCAAATATTTCCTTAAAATTACTATTATCCATTAAAAATAAATCAGGATATTTTATAAATATTTCTCGATAGTTAGATATACCTAATTTTTTCAAATAAGTAATATTTGCATTAACTACTTTTTTTTGTTCAGAAAGCAAATTAAATATTACTTTAGTAGTCGATCTTTTAATAACACTTATATCATCACTTGTAAACCCAATTTTTTCTAAATAATCCATTATCTTCTAACTCCTCTATCAGCTTCTGGATCGTTATATACGTACTCATAAATACTATTATCAAAAAAATCATTATTTATTTTTATAAGTTCAAGTGATTCACTTAGTAATGTATCATAGTCAACCATATTACCTTCTTCAGATAATTTATAAACAACAAATTTATTAAATTCATCACTAAGTTTTAATACCTTACCAAAGCAGGAATATGAAAGTTTTTGTAAAAAACTAACAAATCCGTTGTATAAATCCATAGAACAATTTCTAAAATAAGATGCATTCTTATCTTCATTTAATGTATATAAATCATTACTAACATAATAACTATATAAATAATTTTCTGGATTTATATTAGCGTTAAATAATTCAGGAATAAAACAGTTATTAGCATCTAAATAGGGATATCCATTTTGCTCACAATATTTAGCTTTTTCTAATACGTTTGGTATTATTACACTTCTTAAATTTGGAAATGCAACAACACTATCAAATTCTTTTATCTTTTCTTCAAGTTCACTTAGTTCAGGAACACTCATGGAAAAAACACATAAGTCGCCATCATTTTTAAACATTGAATCAGCACAAATAACATTTATTATATCAGCAGAATCTTCTATATTTTTAGGACTTAAACCAGCAGTATAGTATAGTTTTTCAATACCTAAATCGATTCTCTCATCATAACTAGCACTAATGTTACATTTACTACGTAACGCATCATGTATAGTTTTTTGTGCCATAAAGACTACCTCCTAGAATGCCATTAATGGTACTTTTTTAGGATCTAAACCATTTTCATTTAATAAATTAATGGCATTTGTTAATCCTTCTAAGTCATATTTTTTAAGTACTGAAGGATTAAAATATATATCATCAACTGTTTTACCAGTTTCTAATATCTTTGATATCTTTTCATCTAGTTCTTTATCAGATAGAATATTAACATTATCACTTACAACATCTAAATTAATACCGTATTTATTTAAAATGCCTACATTCTTCTCAACTAGATCTTTATCATCAAGAGCTATTAAATCTGCAAGTTCACTTTCAACAAACATTATTTCACTTAAACCTAATCTTTTAAATAAATCCATCATTGTTTCTTCATTACTAATAGGATTTTCTTCTTGTAAAGGTTCTTTATCTTCTTCTTTTTCTTCTACTACTTCTTCAGATTTATTATCAGTATCATTGCCAATATTTAATGTATTTATTTCAACATTATTAAGTGGTACATCAAATTTGAAGTCTTCCTTATTTTCTTCACTAACTTCTTCTTGATTAATTTTTCTTAAAATATCATCAATATCATTATTAATTTCGTCAATCTTTTCATTATCAAGTTTATATTCATCTTCACCGTCTGTAATTAAAACCTCTTTAGATTTTTCTTCTAGTGGTGCTTCTACATTATCACTTTTTTCGATATCAGAGAATATTTCACCAATAGGTTTAGTAACAGATTCTTTTGCTTCAATTAATACATCTGAAATAGATTTACCATGATTAGTTGCATCTTGATATTGTTTATCATATTCATAAAGTGCATCCTCTGGGAACATCATTAATTTAGCAGCTTCTCTTTGTTCTTCTTCAGAAAAATTAAATTGACTTATTAAAGATGTTATAGCTTCTCTTGTTATGTTGATATTACCACTTAGTGCAAGTTCAAAATACTCATTTAATTTTTCTTGATTATTAAGTTCTGTTTCTTTACGAACAGCAAGTTCATCAATCTTAGTAATTGCGCCATTCATTTCTTCTTCAACAGTTACAAGTTCATTTTCAGCTTGTTTAGTAGCATTAACAACTTCTTCAATAGTTCCAGGAAGTAGTTCATCAACTTTATCCTTAATTGCTTCAGGATCAAAATCAATATTTAATCTTTCAAGAACGATTTTAAAATCTTCAGGATTAATACCACTTAATACATCTCTTAAGTGAGCACCTTGTTCAGCTAAAACAGACTCTTCATTAGATAAAGATTCAATTTTTTCTTGAAGTTCTTTCTTCTCTTTAGCAGTTTTTTCTTTAGTCTCTTCAGCTACTTGTCTTTCTTTTTCCATTTCTACAAGAATATAACTATCTTCACCGCGTAAATTATATAATTTGTCTAATAATTCTGTAGTTTCAGTTGATAATACCTTCATCTTTAAACACCTTCTTATTCTAAAAGTATTTTAGCAAATTATTAATCTCTTGTAAACTAAAAGTACAGTTTTTTAAAGATTATTTTTTTAATATTGACTTTCGCCATGATATATGTGTATATCAATATTTTTTTAATTCATATAATAAAGAAGAAAAGAGGAAAATATGAAAAAAATAATTTATTTAATTATAATCTTTTTCATAATATTTATATTTATTTTTATAAATAAAAAAGATAATAACAAAAATAAAAATCTCAAAACAATTAAAGTTGCAGAAGTTGCCCATAGCATATTCTATGCTCCTATGTATGTAGCTATAGAAAATGGGTACTTTGAAAAAAATGGTATAAACATAGAATTGATACTAACAAGTGGCGCTGATAAAGTTTCAGCAGCTGTATTAAGTGGAGATGTAAACATTGGTTTTGCAGGTGCTGAATCAGCTATTTATGTTTATAAAGGTGGAGAAAAAGACTATTTAAAAATTTTCAGTGGACTTACAAAAAGAGACGGTCAGTTCATAGTAAGTAGAAAAAAAGATAAGAATTTTAATTTAAACAAACTAGAAGGAAAAGAAATTCTTGTTGGAAGAAATGGTGGAATGCCTGCTTTAAACTTTTTAAATGCAATAAATAATCAAGAAATCAAAGAAAAAAATATAAATATAAACTATCAGATTGACTTTGCATCATTATCTGGTGCATTTATAGGAGGCACAGGTGACTACGTAAATTTATTTGAACCAAACGCAACAATGCTTGAAAAAAATAACCAAGGTTTTATTGTTGGATCTATTGGTAAATATTCAGGAGAAATGCCATATACAACCTTCTATGCAAAAAGTAGCTATATAGAAAAAAATAAAAAAATAATTACACAATTTGTAAAATCTATAGATGAAGGTCTTTTATACGTTGAATCACATACACCAGATGAAATTGCTGAAGTAATTCACAAACAATTTCCAGATAACTCTATTAAAGATTTAACTAATATGATTAAAAATTATAAAGAAGCAGATTCATGGCTAACAAATTCATATGTTACCAAAAAAAGTTTTGAAAATCTTGAAAAAATCTTAATAAAAAATAAATTAATAGATGGATACGTATCATATAACAAATTAGTACTCAATTTTGAAAATGAACAATAAAATTATTGAAATCAAAAACCTAAAAAAATCATTTAATGATTCACATATACTAGATAACATAAGTTTTAATATTAATAAGGGAGAAATAATTTGTATTATAGGAACATCTGGATGCGGTAAATCCACACTTCTTAATATTATTAGTGGACTTGATGATGATTATGAAGGAAATATAAAATATTATTTTGACAAAAATAACATTGGATATATGCTTCAAGAACCAGCGCTATTTCCTTGGTTAAGTATAAAGAAGAATGCATTAATTGGAGCTAATATAAAAAAACTAAATAAAGAAAATGATATATCTCATTTACTAAAAAAATATAAACTTGAAGAACATAATAACGACTATCCTGATAAAATATCTGGTGGAATGAAACAAAGAGTTGCGTTAATAAGAACTATATCGTTAAATCCAGAATTACTATTACTTGATGAACCATTTGCAGCACTTGATTATCAAACAAGACTAAATATAGAAAAAGACGTATATAGTATTATAAAAGAAAATAACTTAACAGCTATTATCATAACTCATGATTTATCAGAAGCAATCAGTCTTGCTGATAAAGTAATTGTTCTTTCTAATAAACCTTCACATATAAAAAATATATATGATATAAATTTAGATGATAAAAAAGATCCCATAAGTAATAGAAAAGATAAAAATTTTACTTATTATTATGAATTATTAGGGAAGGATTTAGATTTGTTTGAAAACAAATAAAATCTTTATAAAAATAGTTCAGTTATTAATAGTATTCATTTTTCTATTTATATGGGAAATTTTATCAAAATATAATGTTATTAATACATTTATCTTCTCTTCTCCATCCAAAATACTAAAATGTATTATTAATCTATATAAAAATAACAATCTAGTAAATCATATATTAATAACTTTAAAAGAAACTATTATCGCATTTAGTTTAAGTATATTAATAAGTTTTATAATTGCTATAATATTTTATGAAATACCAATATTATTTAATATATTTGAACCATTTTTAACAATTATAAATTCAACGCCAAAAGTTGCAATCGGTCCACTAATAATCATAATATTTGGAGCAAGCCAAAACAGTATTATTATTATGGCCTTATCAATAACATTAATATTAAATATATTATCAATATATAACGGATTTACTAATGTAAATAAATATTTATTAAAACTTTTAAATAGTTTAAATGCATCAAGATTTCAAAAACTTAAATATTTGATTGTTCCATCAGCTTACAGCGTAATTATAAATAGTCTAAAAATAAATATTTCAATGACATTAATAGGTGTTATTATGGGAGAGTTTTTAGTTAGTAAAGCAGGTATAGGTTACTTAATTATTTATGGAACACAAGTTTTTGATTTAACTTTAGTTTTAAGTGGAATTATTATTCTTATGATTATTTCATACATTCTCTATTTATTTATAAATATATTTGAAAGAAAAACAAAAAAACACTCCTAATTTTTAGGAGTGTTTTTTAATTATTTTTACTTACTTGATAAAGTTCAACTTCAACAGAAGTTTCTTGACCAAATAAATCAATTAATATAGATAAACAATTTGTTTCTGCGTTAATAGAATCAACTTTACCATGCATACCTTTAAATGGTCCATCAGTAATAGATACATCATCACCAACAGCAATTTCAGATTCAATATTAAGTCTTGATAGACCCATGTTAGCAAGAACTCTATCAATTTCTTGAGGAAGAAGTGGTGTTGGTTTAGATCCACGTCCACTTGATCCAATTAGACCAGTAACACCAGGCGTATTTCTTACTAAATGCCATGCTTCATCAGTCATAATCATTTCAACTAAAATATAACCAGGAAACATTTTTTTAGTTTTTTCTTTTTTTACACCATCTTTTACTTCTACTTCAGTAGTAGTAGGTACAATAACTCTAAAAATATAGTCTTGCATGCCCATTGATTCAGCACGCATTTCAAGTTTTTCTTTTACTTTACTTTCATGTCCACTATAAGTGTTAACAACATACCATTCTTTTTCCATAAATATTATGCCTTTCCAAATAGTCTAAATAAACCAGACATACCCATAGTAAGTAATATAAAGAAGCATACAATAATAATTACAAGTACAATTGTAGCAACAGTATACTTAACTACGTCTTTTCTTTCAGGCCATTTAACTTTAGACATTTCTTTCTTTACTTCTTTGAAGTAATTACTTTTTTTTGCGCTTTTTTTAGATTCTTTTTTCACAAAAACACCTCATTAATTTTTTTCAAATAAAAAACACTTTCGTGCTCAAACATATAATAGCAAGAAAATATCGCATTTTCAAGCATTTTTATTCATTTGCACGATTATTTAATATTTTTTTAATTTTAAATTTAATTCTTTGAAGGGCATTATCTATTTGCTTAACTTCTTTATCAAGAAGTTCAGCAATATCCCTATAATTTAAACCAGTTATTAAAAGTTCAAATACCTCATCTTCACTAGGAGTTAAACTTTCTTTAATTGTTTTTAATAATTCTTCATACTCTTCTTCTTCAGCCATCTTTATTAAAGGATCAGACTCTGAATCTTCTATTAATTCTTTAAGTGATGCATCAATATCATCATAAAAATACTCTAAAGATAAAGTATCTTTCATGGCTTGATGTTTTGTTGTACTAGCTTTTATACATGCTTTTTTAATTTTTCTTTCAACGCATAAGCAAATAAATGTTGAAACGCTAGCATCTTTCCCTGGAACATAATTTAAAATAGCATCAGTAAAGCCAACAAGAGCTTCTTGATTTAAATCAGGAATATCAATACCTAGATTTTTAGCAACAATAACATACTTTTTTATTAAGAAATCTATTTTATCTTTATATCTATCAAAAAGCATGCTTTTTGCTTCTTCGTTATTTTCGTGAACAAGTTCAATTAATTGTTCATCTGAATAATTACTTTCCATCATTTCTTTTCATTCCATAAATTAGTATTCCAGCTGAAACTGATGCATTTAAACTATTTATGTTTCCTTCCATAGGTATAGATATAATTTCATCACATCCCTGTGAAACTATTTGGCTTATACCTTTTCCTTCATTACCAATAACCAAAACTTTCTTCCCCGAAAAATCAGCATCTAAATAACTAGTTCCATCCATATCTGCTCCATATATGAAAAAACCGTTATCTTTTAATTTGTTCATAGCATTTGTTAAATTAGAAACCATTATAATATCTACATAACTAATTGCTCCAGAAGAAACTTTAATAACTGTTTCATTAACTCTAACAGATCTATCTTTAGGAATAACGATATGTTTTATTCCAGCGCATTCACAAGTCCTTATGATAGCGCCAAAATTATGAGGGTCTTCTAGATGATCCAAAATAACGACAAAATCATCATTTAAACATTCATCTAAATTTTTATATTCATACTCATAAATATCTACAACAATACCTTGATGGTTCTTTTTTGCCATGTCATCTAGTACTCTTTTTTCAACAATATCATAGCGAATAGAATTATTTTCTAAAAAGTCTTGATAATCCTTTAAAGAACTTTTATCAAGATATACTTTTCTAATTTTTTTTAAATCTATTTCATTAAAAACATTTTTTCCCCATACAAGCATAAAAATCACCAATAATTTCTAAATGTAGAATAACATAAACGATAAAAAAAAGGAATAGTTTATTACGCTATTCCGACATAAATTAACATATTATTACAACGCAAAAATTAGTTATATATGCTTATATATAAATTTAAATATAAAGCAAAAGTTACCCAAAGCGTATAAGGAAGCAATAAGTAAAGAGTCTTTTTATCATCAATGTAGAATTTATATGTCATATATATAACAATTATTAATAAAAATACAAGTTCTAATGCAGCAAATAAATACCATTTAAAAACAAAGAATAGTGGTGTCCATAATGCGTTAAGAATTAGTTGAAAATAATATATTTTCATATTGGATTCATCATTATTTTTAACTAAAATATATGCAATACTCATAAGTAAGTATAAAATATTCCACGCAATAGGAAAAACTATTGCAGGAGGAGCTATTTTAGGTCTAACTAACAACTTATATATTGAAAACGAATTTTTACAAAGAAAAGCTATAATTCCAGGCACAAAAAAAGTTAAACCAATAATAACAATATTTTTATTTAATATCTTTTTCATATTATTATTATACGTAGTTCAACTTTTTTTATTCTCTTTATTATCTTCTTCTAGTTCTTTGATAATCATTTTTTCTCATATCAACTGTTACTTTATATTCAAAAAATTCTATACGACTCATAAAAGTAAATCCATCATTTTCATATCGGCCCTTTAAATATTCGTATTGATTATCAAGAAAATATTGATTCTTAAAAAGATTCAAATAATATTTAAATCTAATGTGGTCCGCAAAAGAATAGTTAGGTGCAATATTATTTCCATCTCTCAACTCTAACTTTCTTCGATCATTAGCTTCCTTAACAGCACACTTATATTGAGTCTTTACATCTTTATCTTTTATTTTTCCATATTTTTCCTGAAGATACTCTAATTTTTCAGCATTATAATATTTATAATCACCAAAACGATTTTTAACGCTTAATAAATCATTATATGAATCAATATTATAACGTTTTTCAATCATTTCAGATAATACTTCATGAAAATATATTTCAAAGTCAATAACATATTTATTCTTAAATTCACTTATAATTTTAAATAAATCATCTTTTGATACTATAATACCATTAACATAAGGCATATAAGTATTTATAAGTTTTTCCTTATGACCACTTACAACTTCTTCTATGTTATTTTCAACATCTTCAATGTTTCCGTCAAAATAGTAGTAAGAAGCATCTAAATAATTATTAAATATTTTTTGTTCTAATTCTTGTGTAATTGTTACACCATTAATTTCGTACATATCAAATATCCCCTAAACTATTGTCTTGAAATAGCATCTATTACACTAAATAGTGCACTTTCATTTCTATCTCTTGTTCTAATATTATTTAATATTATGTCTTCATTGTCTTCAAAATTATATGATTTAGCATTATTATTCATAGCATTTTTAGCTATAATCTTTTGACGATCAGTTAATAAATAATGATAAATATAGTTACAACCAGTATAATTTTTCATTATATTTACTAATTCTTCATCAGATATATTTTTAAAATCATCATATTTAAATTTCATATCAATATTATATAAATCACCGAATACTTCATTACCATATTCTTCTTTTATAATATTAATTTCCTTATTACTAAACAAATCAACATGAATAGATAAATCTTCTATACCAATTAATTTTGCTTTTTTTATAATAACATCCTTTAAACCATCTTCTAAAATATAGTTAAGCAATGTTTTATTTATTAAAAGTAAATCACCTATTAATACTTCTTTATTATCTTTATTATAATATGCTATATTTCTTGGTGATGAACCATTAATATAATAAACAAAATCTTCAAAACTAACATATTCACTAAATTGATTTGAATAAAAATTATCATTATCAAATGATAATATTTTATTTATTTTTTCATCTTTTTTAATTTTATCAATTACAAGTGTTATAAGTAGTTGATCGACCTTATTAAAACCAGCAATTAAAAGTGTTGAAATAAGTTCTTCCGAGTTATATTTTTCCATTATTTAATTTATCTCCTAATGATTTCTTCTTTTTCTTGGAGGTCTTTTATCATAATCTTGTACGTCAAAATTATTTACTAAAATATCTGATGCAAATAAATTATAGTTCATTCTTGCATCATTTCCAAAAATACACATAAGTTCATATATACTAAATGTATAATAGCCATCTTTATCAGCTGATGGAACTAAAATTTTACCATGTGCTTTATAAAAAGCCCCGTATTTAACTTTATAGTAATTTTTTAAAACTAACAATCCATCGTCAGTTAGTTTTACTTTAATTAAACTATTAAAGCTTATCTCTTTCATTAAACAAAATCTCCCCTAAATTTAGTTGAAATATATTATAGCATACATATTTTAAATGTAAAAGAAAATTATTTGAATTAAAAAATAACTCAAAATCATGAGTTATTTTTTACTTATTAGTATTATGATAATAATTAAATTCAGAAATACTATTTGATACTTCTTCTAAATCTTCATATTCACCATTTGATTCATTTAATATTTCTTCTAAATTAAACATAAGTTCATCAATTGACGTATGATAATTTATATCGTATCTTTCTAAAACTTCTATTTCTTTATTAGTTAAGTATAAATTATCGTTAATTTTGTTTAATTTTAAACTATCATGAGTTTCTTTTATAATATCATCTAACATATGTAACACTCCTATTTTATTTTAATATTCATCTTTTATTTGTGGCATATCTTTATCAAATGTAACTATGTTTTCAACTTTTTTATTTTGCTCTTTACATAATTCTAAGTACTTATCATCCCATGATAAATCATAGGCATCTTTTATATTAAGACCTATCTTCTTTATCCAGGCTGTTACTATTTCAGTACCATTTTTTGTTTTACTTTTATTTTCTATTTCTAAAGCTATTCCAAACGGAAATTCATCAACTACTATTTCAACATCATCATTATAAAAAACAGTGCGATACCTTTCATAACTTTCTACTAATTCTAAGTGAAGTACGTTTTCAAGAAGATATACTAAATTATCATATTCATCAATATTAATTTGAAGTTCTATTTCTTCTTCGTTATGAATTTTATCGTTACTACTATTTAATCTTCTCTTCCATGTAATCATACATTTTGATTTATTACTACTTTTAGATGTTCTTACTCTGAATCTTCCGTCTATTTCTTTTTTGTAGAAATCGTACTCTTTCATTGGGTGATTATACTGTTTTGTTTTCTCATAATATCTATCATCAAACGTAAGTTCATTAATAGTTCGTAATTTATCAATTATCTTATCTTTACTAGAACTTGAAAAATAAAATCTTGCTTCTGTTTCCATATTAATGACTCCTTTTAAATCTATATTATTCTATGAAAGTAAAAATATCAACCTTAATTAAGGTTGATATTTTCTTTTTTATATGGAGGGCCTAGTCGGATTTGAACCAACGATCAGGGAGTTGCAGTCCCACGCCTTACCACTTGGCTATAGACCCAAATACAAGTTGTTCTTTTTTTAAAGAACAACCTTATTTTATTATAATTTATTATTTAAGTCAATAAACTATGATAGATTTATAACATATTTTCTATTTCTTATAATTACATCTAAATCAATATGATCAGTTGATAAAATATCACCATCAACTTGCAAAACTCTTTTATTAGTTAAATTCTTTGGTGTTATATCTATAACATCAAATTCTTTATAAGCACCATTTACGGTTGCTCCTACTTTAAAGAAATCTGTAAAGAAAGATTTATCAGATTTTAAATTTGAAACATATGCTGAATCTTTATCTAAATCCAAATCATAACCAATAACAAGTAATGAGGTACTTCCCTTAGCAATATTATAATTAATAGATACTATATCTTTTCCTTCATCACAGTTATTTTCACTTTTACACATTTTATAATCATATATATAACTTGTGCCTTTAGTATAATCAGTAACTGTAAATATAGTTGAACCTATATTAGAGTTACTAAAATTAATTTTATCATTAATTTTTGCTTGTCTTATAACTGATACATCAGTTATAACAACAGGTGATAAATTAACAATTGCATAATTTGTAACCAATTTATCTTTTTTAAGTTCAAATGTACTTAAAACTTTTATGCTAAATGACTTATTTATATCTTTTTTATCTATTTCATATACAAATACATAATCTTTATCATCTTCAGGATTAATAAAGTCATTACTGTACGGAATAGCATAATCAATAAAGTAATTAGCTTTTGATATTATAGGTTTTAGTTTCTTATCTCCTACTTGAAGTAGTAATTCTGAATAATTAAATTTAGATTTTTTATTCATTGTATTTTTTATATTAACTTTTATAGCTAAATAGTATTTACCATCATCAAGTTTAGATCCATCATAGCTCATATTAGATATAATACTATCCTTTACTTTAAGTCTAAAACCTTGATGAGAAAATGAATCTGTTTGTGTGTACGTAGAATTATAAGTTGTTCTTGTTTTATAGTAAACAATTATACCTGAAAAGATGCAAATTATAACAACAACCGTTACCATAAATTTATTTTCAATTAAATAATAACCGAATTCTCTTTTAAATCTTCTAAAAAAACGTTTAGTTTTGTATCCATCAATTTCAAAACCAACTTCAACTTCCTCATTATCTTCAGATGTTATTTCAAGTTCTTTTAAATCACTACCAAAATTGAATTGTTTTATATTAAAACCAACGGCTCTTAAAATAACAAAACCAACAAAAATATACTGTGGATAGTAAAAAATAGTGGCTATATCTCTATATGACCTAGCTGCCTTTGCAGATAATACATCTAAAGACATAGATGATATTATTCCTGAAAGCCAATATAAAACTGCAAATAATAGCACATAGTACATAATAATAAATACGTACATTTTTACTGGTTTTTCTTTATATTTTAATAAAAAGTATATCGTTAAAGCTGCTAGTATAATAACTACTATTGAAAATAGCATTAAACCACTAACATATAAACTACTTATATCACTACCGGTTTGAAAACGATAACTATTTGCAACATACTCATTAAAGAAATTAACAACTAATCTTGTTTTACTAACAATATATATTAAAGGAAGTGCTAAAATAATATGAATTAATTTAAAATGTCTAATTAAAAAAGCATACGGTTTTTTTAATATCACATTAACCACTCCTTTTATTATTTCTATATATAATATTAACATAAAAAAAACATGATTGGTAGAGTTTTAACTCTTCAAATCATGCTTTATTTTTTTAAAACAATTAATTGTTCTGGCATTAAGTATACTGTTTTATTTTCATCAAGTAATTTATCATAAGTTGTATTAAATGCATTTTTCACAATATCAAGTGTATCTCCATCAGCAGTTATATAGTAGCTATACCCACTTTTAGGTATCATTATTTTTTGACCAGGATATATATAATCTTCTTTATTTATTCCATTAACTGCTGATAAAAGTTCAGGATTAACGTTATATCTTCTTGAAATAGCATATAATGTATCCCCTTTTTCAATTACATATGTATCAAAATAAACATCTTCTACTTTAGGAACTATTAACTCTCTTCCCTCTTTAATATCATCTTCAAAAAATATATTATTAATATCAATCAAATATGATTTAGAAACATTATATTTTCTTGATATTGAATCTAAAGTGTCTCCTTTTTTTACAAGGTAAGTATCAAACATATTATCACTCCTAATATAAGGTATGATAAATATAAAAAGATGTTAGTTAAAAATATAAATTATATTTTTATAATTAAAGTCTAGTTCAAAATATTCAAGCATTTCGACTTCACCATATTTATCAGAATAAGAATATAAGCTATTTTTAGAAATATAGTATACCTCACCATTATCTTTTTTAACTATTTCTTTAATATCTTTATTACTTATAAGTTCTTTATCAGAATTATATTTATTAGTTCTGTATAACTTGTTATTATCTAAAACATATTCATAGTCAGTATCATATATAAAAGCAATATTATTATTTAAAGCATTTGATGTTTTGCTTACGACTTTACCTTTATCATAAATATAAAGATTATTTAAAAAGCGATACTTAAGTTTATAAGGAACAATTTCAAGTTCTCTTTCATATTTAGTGTCATAAATAAAAATACTTTTATCATTAACGCCAAGAACATAACTATCACCTGATAGGTTTTTTGATATAGATAATTTTGAAACATCAAAATTATCTACATTAAATATTTTTAATGATTTATATTCATAGCCTTGATCATAGTTAGGAATAACTAGATAATTATCTATTTGACCAACAAGTGATGGATTATAAACATCATTTTTTACAATATCAATATTTTTTTTATCATTATCACTTAAATAATAAAAGCCATGATAATTCCAAATCAGTACCTTTTTACCATTTAAAGATTTAACATCAATATTTTTATAACTATATTTTGATGTTTTTACTTTTTCTTGATAATTTCTTTTTTTAAAGTTATTTTTCATTTTTTTACTTGTCAAGTAATATGAAATAACATCATTTCCTTTTTTACATGTTGGTAAAACATTGTTTTTATTATTAAATTTGATTTCTAAACAAACCTCATCATCATTTTCGTATTTCTTAATATTACTTACAAGTTTTCTGTTTTTATGATATTTATCATTAATTATAAAATTAAAACTTTCACTACCCTTTGTAATTTTAATGATATATTTGTTATCTTCTTTAATGTATTTTTCAAATACCTTAAATCCATTATTATCATAGCTAAGTTCATAACTTCTTTTTTTAGAATATATCATTAAAAAAAAGCTGAAAGATAAAATGATGATAGTTATCATTATTTTCAACTTTTTCATGTTAAACTCCTTTAATTACAACTCTTGTATTTCTTCTTTTCTTCCATCATAAATTCAGAAATACGAGTTTCTATTTCATCTAAACCTTTTTTAGATACGTTTGAAATAACAATTTCTTCTTTTACAGTATCAATTGTTACACCACCCCATATTAAACCTTGATATACTTGCATATCATTATATAAATCTGGAGTAATCGCACTTAAAAAATATCCCCAAAATAATCTTTTTCTTCCAATTAAGATTCTTCTATCAGTAATTGCAAATGTACAAGATGAAAACCAATCAAATGGACTACTATTTTTTTGACCAACAAAAACAAATTGAACTTTTTCTCCAGGATTTAAATGTCTTTCAACAACACTTGCATGTTTTTTTATACGAAAAACCATACTGCCAGGATATTTCCTCATAAATAGTTTAGCTTGATCATAAACAATTCCCATAAAATCACCTCATGACTTGGGGTGTCACTTTAATTATATCACAAAAAATTTTTTAATAAAATACTTATAATGTTTTTGACATGATGATATCATTTTATTATGGGAGAGTAGTTAATATGAAAAAAGGATTTGATAATGATAAATATGTAAAAATACAAAGTGAACATATTAAAGAAAGGTTTAATTTATTTGATAAATTATATCTTGAAGTTGGAGGTAAACTTTTTGATGATCAACATGCAGCAAGAGTTTTACCAGGTTTTAAAAGTGATGCCAAAATATCAATGTTTCAAGAATTAAAAGACGATTTAGAAATTATATTTTGTATCAATGCTGGAGACATTGAAAAAAATAAAACACGTGGTGACTATGGAATAACATATGATACAGAGTTAATTAAAATAATTAACAAATCAGAAAGTTTAGGTTTTAAAGTAAATAGTGTTGTTATAACTCTTTATAAAAATCAACCATCTGTTGATAAATATATTAAAAAACTTAATAGACAAGGTATTAAAACATATATCCATACCTATACTAAAGGTTATCCAACAGATGTTGATACAATTGTTAGTGAGGAAGGATACGGTAAAAACCCATATGTTAAAACAACTAAAAAATTAATACTAGTTAATGCTCCAGGTCCAGGATCAGGAAAACTAGCAACTTGTCTATCACAGTTATATCACGAACATAAAAACGGTGTTAATGCTGGTTATGCAAAATTCGAAACATTCCCTGTTTGGAATTTACCACTAAAACATCCTGTAAATATAGCTTACGAAGCTGCAACAGCTGATTTAAAAGATGTAAACCAAATTGATTATTTCCATTTAGAAAAGTATGGAATTACAGCAATTAATTATAATAGAGATCTAGAAATGTTCCCGGTTCTAAAAAACATTCTAACAAGAATTACAGGGGCATCAATTTATAACTCACCTACTGATATGGGTGTTAACATGGTTGGTAACTGTATTTGTGATGATGATGTAGTTTGTGAAGCATCTAAAAAAGAAGTATTAAGAAGATACTATAATGAACTATCTAATTACAAATTAGGTTTAGTTGATGAAGATACACCTCAAAAAGTTAAATTATTAATTAATGAACTTGGAATCGATGACACAATTCTTCCTGTTATAGAAGCGGCAAGAAAGAAAATAAATGATTGTGGTCTTCCATCAATCGCACTTGAACTTCCAAATGGTAAAATTATTACAGGAAGACAAACTGATTTATTATCACCGGCAAGCAGTTTAATTATAAATGCCATTAAAGAATTAACAAAAATACCAGATGATGTTGATTTACTATCAAGTAATGTCTTAAAACCAATTTTGAAACTTAAAAATTCCAATAACCCATTTGAAAATGTATTAACACTTCAAGAAACATTAATTGCTCTTAGTATTTGTTCTGTAACAAATCCAATTATTGGTAAAGCAATTGATAGTTTGAAAAAACTTGAAAGCTGTGAGGCTCATTCAACATTCATAATTCAAGATGGAGAACTAAATTCAATTAAAAAATTAAGAATTAACTTAACATGCGAACCTGAATTCTTATCTGATAACTTAATAAATTAAAAAAGATAATCTAAAAAAGATTATCTTTTTTGTATTCTTAAATATGTTTCATCATTAATAAGTTGTGATGAAGTTCTAAAGTTTATACCGTAAGGGTTATCTTCATTATATGATGAAAGTTTAATATATGCATCTATTATTTTATCTTTATCTTCATCTCTAGCGCATAAAAATAGTTTTTCCATATTTTCACCAGATAGTATCATAAATGCATAGATATCAATTATATTTTCATTATACTGATTACTTAATGACTGATAATTTTTATAATATTCGTTCTTTAAATTTAAAATAAACTCAAAAGTTCTTTTTCTTTCTTCATGTTTAATTCTTTTATTATCATTTTTAATAGTTTTTAAATATTCAGTATAAATATATTTATTTCTTGATTTTATATCTTCTTCATTTATTTGAAATGCAATGTTAGATATAAGTGATAAATCCATAAAATCTACTTTACCAATAAATGAATTTGCATTAATTAATAAAGTAATCATAAACTCTATTTGTTTACCTTGATAATCTCTTAGATCAAGAATTTCTTTTGATTCAGTATCATAAAAATACTGATTATCTAATTCGTTATCTATTAAAAGAGTTATTTTAGCATTTTGTTTGCAACAAGATGTTTGAGATAAACAATCATTTCTTCTACTTTCATAATAATCTTTTAAAAATTTCATATTATTAAAATTTCTTAATATTTCATTATCTCTTAGAAATTTTTTAGGAGCATCAGTTGAAAAATCTAAACAATCATAGTCTTGCTGCAATCTTATAATATCCGTTTTATTTTCTTTAAAAAATTTCTTACATTCTTTTGCCATATTAGCATATTTAGCTGCAAAAGATAAATAAGATTCAAATTGTAAATTTAATTCTTTAAAATCAAACATAAAACTATGCTCCTTTCTTGGGCATATTATAACATGGAATACAAAAAAATTCCTCAATATAATATTGAGGAATATGTTTTAATTAAATTATTATATGTTACAACTTTCTGCTATTTTAATTGGAGTACTAGATTCAACTTCTATAAATATATCATATGCATCTACTTTATTCTTATTTTCATCTTTTCCGTCTTTACCAACATTAATATAGTAGTATGATACATATTTATTTTTAATAATATATTTAACACCACCGACAACTTCATAACCATTAGTTAATTCAATTTTATATGGTTCTTCACATCCATTAGCTGTTTCTTTTATTTCTGCACTTTCAACGCTAACTCTATAAACTCTTTTCTTTGGTGAAACTTCAACTTTCTGACCAAACACAGTTAATGACTTAACACTATACTCCTCATATTTTTTTCTTGTTGATTTTCTGACTGTAAAAATAAGAATAATTAATAAGATGATAATCGTGATGTATAAAAGATCTCTTCTACTCATAACAAAACCTCCTTATAAACCTTTTATTTATCATAATTATAACATACATAATAAAAAAACTCGAAACAAAAAGTTTCGAGTTTATCTATAATTATGGTGCTGAAAGCAGGAATTGAACCCGCAACCTCCTGATTACGATTCAGATGCTCTACCAATTGAGCTATTTCAGCATTAAGAGAAATATTTAAATAATATTTCTTCTTTTTATAGCTTCATCTATTAATCTTTTAAATAGTAGCTTATCTTCATCCCACTCCACATGAAATAAAGTCCCAACAATAAAATAGTCTTTATTATTATATTCAATTTCTTCAATTACATTATCATTTGTAGTAGCGCCTACAGTAAAGTTATTACCAACATACTTAAGTTTATAATCGTGAAGAGAAACTTCATCTTTCTCATCAACCTTATATACATCATATAAAATAGATGATTTATTAATTAACTGAACCTTATGATATGCTGTTTTATAATTATCATAATTAATATAGTGACTATGAATATTACCTTCTTCTAATCTTTCAAGTAAACTTTCTTCATTTTCACTTTTTAATCTATCATATTCTTTATAAAAATTTGCTTCATTAAAAATTTCAACATTTTCCATAACCTTACTATAAATACCAATAGCTTGCATTCCCATGCATATACCTAATAAAGGCTTATTATTTTTAATTGCATATTCAATAACTTGATAATGGTAAAAAGATATCTTTTGCCCACCTTGAATTAAAAATGCATCACATTTGTCTAACAAGTTCTCAGGTATAATATTTCCCTTTGGTATTAATCCTATGCAAGATGCATTACATTCTTCTAATTTATTAACATATAAATGAAGACAATTATATGTGTCATGATATGGGTTATCATCTGTTCTTATAAAAGATGAAGGAATTATTCCAACTATTATATTATCCAATTAAATCACCTACTTATTTAAGTATATATATATGGTGCGCTTAGAGGGAGTCGAACCCCCAACACTTAGTTCCGAAGACTAATGCTCTATCCAGTTGAGCTATAAGCGCATATTACACATATCTACATTTACTATACTATCATAAAAACAGTTTTCTAGTAAAAAAATATATTTATTGTTATAATAATTAATGTAAGAATAAGGAGAAAGATAATAATGAAATGTGTAGCAATAAAAGGACCTAAAGAATTAAGCCCTGCACTTATTACTGAACCAAAAAGTATAAATGGTAGTGTATTAATTGAAGTAAATAAAGCTGGTATCTGTGGATCAGATATTCATTACTGGGTTATGGGTCAGCCACAAACTTTAGTAATGGGACACGAATTTTGTGGTAAGGTTCTTGATCCTGGATCAAGAACAGATTTAAAAATTGGTGATAGAGTTACTGCCCTTCCTATTTCACCATGTGGTGAATGTGAAGCATGTAAGTCAGGTAATCCACAATACTGCCCTTCAACATGGAATGAAGCAATTGGTCTATCTCTAACTAATCCTGGTGCTTATGCAGAAAAAACAACTGCAAGAGCAGATTTAGTTATAAAAGTTCCAGATAATGTCACCGATGAAGAAGGCGCTATGGTAGAACCAACTGCAGTTGCTCTTCATGCCGTAAACTTAGCAAACATAAAACCAACAGATAATGTATTAGTTATGGGTGGTGGAATAATTGGTCAGTTATCTGCCTTAATAGCAAAGAAAAAAGGTGCTAAATTTGTAGCTCTATCTGAAGCAAACACTTTAAGAGGAGAAAAAGCTGTGCTTCTTGGAAGTGCAGATAAATATTGTAATGCACTTGATGAAAACTTTACTCAAAAAGTATTAGAAAATAATCCTTATGGATACGACGTAGTAATTGATTGTTGTGGTAACTCAGCTTGTGTATCAAATGCATTAGTTACTGCTAAACCAAATGGTACAATTATTCTTGTTGGTGTATCTATGGAAAATATATCAATTCCTTCAATACTAGCAGTTACTAAAGAACAAAAATTATTTGGTGCAATAGCATATACCAAGGAAGAATTCATCAGTTGTATTGATATGATATCTAAAAAAGAACTAGATGTTGCCAAATATATAGATGATGTTGTATCACTAGAAGAAGTACAACATGCTTTTGAAAGATTAACATCAGGAACTGATAACGCTATTAAAATATTAATAGATCCTAAAAAATAAAATATATAAAAATACACACGTAAGTTTTACTTACGTGTGTTTTCTTTTTCTTCTTCAATAGGACCATAAACACATTCATATATGTATTTACGTCCTGCATTAACTCCTATTTCAATATATTTACCATCTGTTTTTTCTTCATAAAAGCCAACATAAACTTTACTTTTATCCCGCGGAGCAATTAAGCTTTCTGTTTCATATTCTCTTAAAGAATTTTTTGCAAAATTATAGTTAACTCCACAATAGTCATAAAAATTATCACCAATTTTAGTTGCAACATGATTCCAATCTTCATACGCAGTTGCATGCCCTTCAAATACTTTACAAAGTATATATGCATAAACATTACATGCTCCTTGCGAAAAATAACTAATTAGTTCTTCATCTGCATATCCTATTAAATCATCAGTTCTATGTGTTGCAGCATCAAAATCATCAACACCATACTCTTGTTGTTCTTTAATATAATTAAAAATTAAAGCATCATTTATTTTATGTAAAACATTACCAATTCTATTTTGCGATATAATTTTATTTAAATAGTTTTGTATATTTGGATCATTCATATCAAAATTCATAAATTATCATCACCTTATACTATATATTTTATAGATAAATACACTATTTAGCAATCATCTTCATCTTTTTTATACTACAATCTTTACATCTATATTGAGGATTTTTATCTTCTGTTCTATCATAATTACCCCACTCTACAATTCTGTAACCCTTTGTTTTTTTATGGCAATCATAACATATAACATCTTCTTTTATTTCCCATAAAGGAACATCAGATTTCTTCTTAAAAATTATTTTATCTACCCAAAAGAAGATTAAACCACCAATTAAATTAGCTATAATGGTTGCTGTTAAAGTACTCATATTTGAAAGTAGTTTTAAAACTATTGCAAGTATTGGTGTACTAAGTTGCCACCTTATTAAATATAAAGTATATTTTTTTAAAAGTTTCATATTATCACCTACTTTATTATATCACTTTTAAAGTATTTATTTCACTTCACTTGACCCTATTTTTTACATTATTTTTTTGTACGTTAATTGAAAAAATACATATATTTTTATATAATGTATATACACGGGATGTGAATATAAATGAAGAAAAATGAATTCATGGAAGGAGCTATGATAGCAACACTTGCCATCATACTTTCTAAAGTACTTGGTTTACTTTATGTTGTTCCATTTAATCATATCATTGGTACAGATGGCGGAGCGCTTTATGGTTATGCATATAAGATATATGATATTTTCTTAATCATATCATCTGCTGGTATACCTCTTGCCATTAGTAAACTTACAAGTGAATATAATACACTTGGTATGCAAAAAGAAAAAACATTTATGTATAAAAGAGCTATGAGGTTTATTTTCATGTTCTCACTTATATCGTTTTTAATATGTTTTTTCGGAGCACCACTACTTGCAAAGATGATTGTAGTAAATCCAAATGAAGTATATGGTGTTAGAGATGTTATCTTTGTTATTAGATGCGTTTCATTTGCAGTACTTGTTGTACCACTACTTAGTATTTTAAGAGGTTACTTACAAGGTCATAAATATATAACAGCATCATCAATGTCACAAGTTATTGAGCAACTTGTTAGAGTTGCAATAATAATATTTGGTAGTATGTTTGCTATTAAAGTATTTCATGCATCAATTCCAGCTGCAGTTGGTATTGCAATACTTGGTGCTTGCGCCGGAGCTATTATTGCATTTTTATATTTATATATAAAAATGCGAAAAGCAAGAAAAGAAATTACAGAATCTAATGAAGAAGTAACTAAAGAAGATAAAAAGAAAATATATCATAAAATTATTTTTTACTGCATTCCTTTTATAGCTATTAATATATCTAATAGTTTATATAACTTTATTGATATGATACTTGTTAAAAAAGGGCTTAATATGGTTGGTTATAGCGGTAAAGATATAACAACTATATCTTCTATCTTTACAACATGGAGTAGTAAACTAGCAAGTATTGTTACAGCATTTGCAACAGGTCTTGCAATAAGTTTAATACCTTCTATTGTTGAAGCATTTACAAAAAAAGATCAAAAAACAGTTAATAGTCATTTTAATAAAATATTACAAACACTTTTATATATCATACTTCCTATAGGAGTATTTATGAGTATTTTTTCAGTTCAAATATGGCCAATATTCTTCCAAGAAACAGCTTATGGACCTGATATACTTAAAATAATAATACTTCTTGCTATCCTTGATGGAGCATACATTATGGTTGGTAGTGCTCTTCAAGGTTTATCAAAAACTAAACTTATTTATATATCAGTACTTATTGGTTTAGGTGTTAAAATAGCTCTTGATATACCAATGATGCTTTTATTTGATAAGATGGGTATAGCAGCATATCATGGTGCTATGGCAGATTCTTTAATAGGATATTTATTCTCTATTGGAATACCACTTGTAGTTTTAAATAAAAAATATAACTTTAGTTATAAAGAAACATTAAAAACACTACCTAAATTAATATTTACTGTAACTATTATGATAGTCCTTGCTATAGTATGTCGTAACTTAATATTTACGCACCCACTAGGAAGACTTAAAAATGCTTTATATGTTGCTGGCATTGGTTCTGTCCTTGCAATTATTTATTACTTCTTAAATAGAGAGCTTATGAATAAGTTATTAGGTGATAAAATATTTAGTAAATTTAAATTTTTAAAGAAAAAGAAAACTTCAAATTAACATTTGAAGTTTTTATTTTATTATTTTCTTTTTAAATTTATATAGTTTTAAACCAAGTTTATAAAGCCTGTAAATAAATGGTTTAATAACAAAGTCAAACTCACCTAAAAGTTCTATTATTTCAGGATTATATCCTTTTTTAATTTCATATATACCATAGTATTTATTATTTTTATTTAAATCTCCTGATATACCATAGAAATTAACATATTCTTTTTTTAGTTTTATAGCATCTATAATATGCTTATTATAATAAGCATATTTAGGATAGAACTCTTTATACTCTGATAAAGTGCCACTCATAAATGTTACAGCTTCACTACCAACAAATAAAGACATTAATGCTCCGATATTTATTTCCTTTCCTTTTTCTTTAAGGTTTTTTGCACATTCAATATCTTTAACATTCTTTTCTTTTTTATTTAATAGATCTGTTTCTTGTTTTTTAATTTTATCTCCAACATTTATTTTAGTTTTAAGTTCATTTAATTCATTTATGGACTTTTCTATTTCTTTTTGCTCTCTAAGTAAGTTATCATAGTATTCTTCTGTATCAATATATGTAACATATAATGCCATATAATCATTTAAAAGTTCATACATCTTTTCATAATAACTTGTAGGTCTTATAACAAAATCTTTTTCTTGAGCTGTTCTATTTAAAACATCAGTAAAGACTTTAGTATCTTTAATATCAAGTTTTTTTACCTTTACTCCCATGCTAGTAGATTTTTCAATATTCTTTCTTGTTGATTTACTAAATGAGTTTAATGTCTCCTCATAAGTATCAGCAAGTTTAAATCTACATAAATATCTAGGTTGTAAGGTTTCAAAATTTTTATTAAAACCAAAATGCTTAAAGCCAAGTGATAAATAGTTATCGTATGCATTTTTGCCATCAAATGATAACTCTACTCCATCTTTATCATAAGTTTTATAAATAACATTAGGATCTACTTTTAACATAAATCCATTATGTTTTTTAATAAAATCAATTACTAATTTATGAAATTCAGTTAGTAAGTTTTTATCATTCGCATCAACCAGGTAACCTCTAGGTGCATAAAATAAATTTTTACTTTTTAACGTTCTTTTTGATAAAAGAAGCGTAGCTCCTTTTATCTTCTCGTCTGTATCATATAAACCAATTAAGTAATACTTCCAACCAGTAGATTCTTTTAATTTACCCCAACCTGATAGTTCGTAAATTGATGCATATTCATGCTTGCTTGTAAAACTATCAAATGTTTTTTCATCTATTTCTTTTATCTTCATTATCTTCTAATCTTTCTATAAACCTTAAGAAGTATTGGAAGGATTTTATACATAAACTTTTTATTAACTAAATCAAATTCACCAATGAACTCAACATATTCATCACCAAATTTTCTTTTAAAGTCATGTAGTTTAGCTAAGTTTTTAACCTTAGTGTTTGGATCTCCGACAGTTCCAAATAAATCAAAGAATTCATAGCCATTATCAAAAGCATCTTTAATAGCTTCATAGTAACATCTAGATACAGCAAATGTTGTATTACCTAATTGATCATTACCTATAAAGAAACTCCACGCTCTATTTTTTGTGTATGTACATATTAAAGAACATACCATAAGTTTTTCTTCTTTAATATTTTTAAATTCTTCATAATCTTTTTTTAACTTAACTAATTGATCCTCTAAATCTTTTTTTCTCTTTTGATTTGTTTCTAATTCTTTTTCAACATCTTTAATTTCATTAGCAAACTTCTCTGTTAATTTTTTAGGATATATATATGCATTAAAGTATTTTACTTTATCTTTCATATCATTAGTAAAATCTTCGAAATATTTTTCAGAGTGAGCATTAAAGTCATCTTTATCACTATTTTTTTGATGAAGTTCAAAGAATGCTTTATAGTTTGGTTCATTATCTATTTCTAGTTCGTAGTTATAACTTCTTCGAATAGATTTTTGAAAAGACTTGTTAAAAACAGCTTCAATATCTTCCCAATTTCTTTTTAGATTTATTCTAAAAGTAAATCTAGGTTGATTACCATCATAGTTTTTATAAAAACCTGTATGTTTATAACCAAGACTTAACATATAATCATATAATTTATAATTATTAAATCCACCTTCAATAGGATTTGCATTTTCATCAATATCTTGATACTTTATATCTGGATCAAATTTAATATAAATATATTTGTTTTCTTTCATATAATCTTTAATTAAAGAAGTAAATTCTTTAATTAAATCAAAGTCTTCATAATCTAAAATAAATCCACGAGGTGAATATCCATAATAATATTTAAGTGGTGTTTTTTTAGCAAGTATTAAACATGCTGCCACGACTTTTCCATCTTTTTTTAAACCTACATAATGTGGAATTTGTCCTTTTTGATCTTTACAAAATTGACCCCATTCATAACTTTGTAAAAAGTGTGATTTATTATGAGTATTTACAAATCCATCATACTCTTCATATGTTAATTCAGTTAATTTATCCATCTTAACACCTTCTATTTATATTTTACTAAATTTCAAAATATAAGTCTATTTTATATAGATATTATTTACAAAATACCTTAAAAAAATTATACAAATTATAACTTGAAATAAACATATATATTTGTTATATTATTATCACGCGTCTAAAAAAGGAAGGTAGTAAACATGGAACTTAAAAATATATTTGAAGATAGTGAATTTTTAAGACAAAAATCTAAAGAAGTATCATTTAGTAGTAAGGCATTTAAAAAAGATATTGTATGTTTAGAAGAAGTTTGTAAACATACAGGTTGCAAATCATTATCTGCTATTCAAATAGGTATTCCTAAAAAAATTATTTACATTAATAATGGTGAACAAAAAGTTTTAATCAACCCTGAAATAGTATCTCAAAAAGGAGAAACAAAATCTTGGGAATACTGCCCTAGTTGTCTTGAATTTGCAGGTTTTGTTTCAAGACCTTATGAAATTGAAGTTGAATATTATGATGAAAAAGGAAATCTTCAATCAGATATATTTGAAGGAAAAGAAGCATCAACAATAGCTCATGAAATAGATCATTTAAATGGAACATTCCATGTAGATATTGCTGAAAGAATTGCAAACGTATCAATGGATAAATTAAAAAAACTTAGAACTGAAGAACCATATACAGTTATTTCGCAAAATAATCGTTATAGACAAGCTCCAAGTAGAATAAAAAAATAACATCTCGAATGAGATGTTATTTTTTATTCACCTACAAGAAGTTTAGTAGGTTCTACTTTTCTAATCTTTAATGACATAAGTATTGTTGCAAATAATGATATTAAGATCATAAATATAATTGTAAATATCATTAAATCAGCAGGAAGTACCATAGTGCATTTCATAATACCAAAAGGTCTCATCATTAAACCAATATATGGATTAGTAATAAAGTATGAAATAAGCGTTCCTATAAGTGTTCCAATAATAATTGTTGGCATAAATGATATTACATTTTGAAATATCAAATCCTTAGATCTATATCCAACAGCTTTAAGAATTCCAAATTCATATCTTCTTTTATATATTAATGTTTTCATTAATAAATATAAAACTAAAATAATAATTGAACCCGTAATAATGATTATTATAACAGCCATTAGATTTGCTACATTAATAAATGTATCCATTTGTCCTTCAATTAACTCTTCAAAATCCATGGTAGCCAGTATATTATCACCATATTTACTATTATAATGCTCTATTACTTTTGATGCTTTAACGTTAGAATCAAAATAATATATTGGATTTATATTATCAACATCAAATAAATGTCTAGCTCCATCAACTAATATTAAAACTTCTTTACCATCATTATTAGTTGATTGAATAAAACCTGTGATTTTATAGTGATATATATTATCTCCAACTCTAAACGTTATTTTGTCTCCAATATCTAATTTTTTATTTTTAGCATATTTACCAGAAATAGCTACTTCATCATGATATTTAGGATAGTTTCCTTTATAACAATTATCCTTATTATTAATAAGACTTGGATCTTCTAAAATATATACAGAAAATGTCTGATAGTCTTCATCATGAAATTGATATTGATTAACATATTTAACCTTGTCTATATTCTTATTATTCTTTATATCATATTCAAACTCATCTTTTATATCTTTTTTAACTTCAATTACACCATCAACTATTTCAAATGTTAAAAGTGATAACTTAGGATCTCTAGAAAAATTTTGGTACATTGCCATAGCAATTACCATTAAAAAGCATAAAAATATAACTGTTATGAAACTAATAATGTTTTGTTTAATATTTTTAAATAAACTTTTAATAGCTAAACTAATATTTATACCAAGTTTAGACTTTTCAAGTGGAAGGTGATTCTTTCTAAACTTTTTAGAAATATTTCCATCCTTTAAAGCTACTATTGGATCAACTTTCTTTATTTTTCTTATTGAAATTAAAACAATTAATAAAACAGTTATAGGTATAAATATAAATGTAACTAAAGTTGATTTTAAATCAAATGCAACATTATATGGAATGCCAGATTGACCAACAAGCATATTTGTTATAAGTGGCATAAATAAATATCCTGCTAAAATGCCAAGCACTAAACCTATACTAGTTAAGAATGCAAATTGAAATATTAAAGATTTTTTAATATTACTGCTTGTATAACCCATAGCTTTTAAAACACCTAAAGTCTTCATATTTTCTCTAATATAATTAGATATATTGTTAGTTATCATTAATATAATGATAACTATAATAATAACTGCTGTAAGTAAAAATGAAACAAAGAAAATATCGGAGATAAAGGTTCTTGAAGATATTATCAAATCCAAATCAATAGCGGATCCATCTATATTTTTATCAACATAAATTCTACTTACAATTTTATTTGATTCTTTTGTTATATCAACATTTTCTTTATAATTAACATAAACAGTAAATGCTTTTGAATCAGGATTTTCATAAAGTATATTATTATAATCTTCATCACTGATTAACATTTCATATTTATTTATATTATAAGATCCAGCATAAATACTATTTATATAACCTTTAACTATAAAAGAATAAGTCTTAGATGGAAATTTAATCTTATAAGTATCACCTATATTTATTCCTCCACCAGAATGCAAGTGATAAGGAACATAAATGTAGTTATTTAAAATAGTTTTATCTTCTTCTATAATTTCTATCTTAGATAAATTTCTATTTAAAGCATCACTATTTATTAAATTAACATTTGGTGTTACTTCTCCATTATTAAACTCTATTGGTGTAACAATATTCATATGTTCATTATACTCATATTCTTTAACCGTACTAGGAATAATAGTATCAATATATTCTTTAGATACATCTATAGAATTACCAATTGAATATATTGCTGCATCAGATGTATTTAAATTTTTAGCAACATCATATGCATTATTTTTATAATCAAACAAAAGGATACAAGATATACAAATAAACATTGTACTTATTAATATAAGTAGTGATATACATATAGATAATCCTTTATTTTTTCTTATGTTAGATTTAGCTAGTAATAAATTTTTCATATTACCACCCCATACTAACTAAGAATTCTGATAATTTTTCATGTCTTTTTTTATCATCAGGAATATATTTACCTAAATCTAAGATACCTGCAACTTCTCCATCTTTTAAATAGATAATTCTATTACCTCTTCTAGCTGACTTTATATCATGTGTAACCATTACAATTGATTGACCATTATTATTAAATTCAGTTAGAGTATCAAGAACTTCTTTACCTGTTTTTGAATTAAGTGCTCCAGTTGGTTCATCTGCAAATAATAATTTTGGATTATTAGTTAAAGCACGAGCAATACCTACTCTTTGTGCTTCACCACCAGAAATTTGTGTTGGAAACTTATGCCATAAAGATTCATTAATACCTATTTTTGATAATATGTTTTTAGCATTTTCAATAACTTTCTTTTTGTTTTTATTAACTAATAAACCTGAAACTAAAATATTATCTATAATACTCATTGAATCAATTAAATAGTTCTGTTGAAAAACAAAACCACAGTTTTTTCTTCTAAACATAGCAAGATTATCAACACTTAGTTTGGTTATATCTTTATCATTAAAAATAATTGATCCACTAGTAGGTTTATCCATACCAGAAAGTGAATATAATAAAGTTGATTTACCAGCTCCTGATGCACCCATTATAATTGTAAAATCACCTTCATAAATTTCTATATCAAGATTCTTAAGTACTTCAATTTCTCTATTATCAGTTTTAAATGATTTTGATAATTTATTTGTTGTTATAATACTACTCATAAATAACTCTCCTTCTTTTTTGTTATATTAATTATAACAAATAAAAATAATATTTCTGCAAATTATTACTTACATACTTAATAGTGTTAGTTGCAATTGCGCAACTAACGTAAACAAAAAACAAAAAACTTGATTTAAAGTTTTTTGTTATTTTCAGTTTTTAATTATCTTGTATTTTTTTTATAAATATATACCAAGCTAATATATTTGGAATAGTTTTTTCATAATAGGAAATATATTCTTCTTTAGGACTATCAACATAGTATTTATAATTACAAAAACTGTACTCTATTCCTTCAGAATGATAATTTTCAATTTTACTTTCGTATATTTCAAATCCATACTTGTTATAGTCATTTAAATCTACTCCTTCATAATTAGAAATATATAAAACAGGTTTAAAACCATTATGAAGATAATAACTATATGACTTATCTTTATCAAGTATATTTGGCCATACATGAATTTCTTTTACTTTTCCATCACATAAATCTACAACATTATTAATCAGATATCTACTTATACCTTGAAGTCGATAATTTTTATCAACAGCTATAACTAACAAATATAATCTTTCACAAATATAATTTGCATATATTGCAGCTATTATCTTTTCATTATTCTTAATGTAATACAAATAATAGTCCTTATCATTTAAATGCTCTAACATTTCTTCTTTTTTATTTGCACTTGTTTTTTTTTATATCTTTTAAATCATGATTTTCAATAAAAACACTTTCAAAAAAAGAAATAATATCATCAATTTCACTTATAGTTGTGCACTTAATAGCTTCATACTTTATCATAATAATCACCTTATAAATGGTGCCGTAACAGTGAATTGAACACTGATTAAAGCCTTACCATGGCCTCGTAATACCATTATACTATTACGGCATTTATATATAATTAGTATAACAAATAATAGTATGTAATACTATTATTAATTAAATGCAACTTCAACATCTAAATCATTATCTTTATATGTTACATATAAAAATAATAAACCACTAATAAATATCATAAAAGCTGCTATAAGTGATAATGTTAATAATTCTTTTTTCTTTTGACTTGTATTTTCATTTATTTTTTTAAATGATTCCCAAGCATCAATTAAAAAATATAAATAAATAACAACTAAAACAGAAAATATAATGATCATTATATTACGATATTTATTTTTACTTTTTATATCTTTATTAACATAATATTTTTCTTCTAAACTATTTGCATACCAACTCATAAAAATTATTCCAATATAAATGCACCATATATAATTCTCTATTTTTATCTCTTTTAATTTATCTTTAACATCTTTATCACTCATATATAAATTATATGATTAATATAGATTTATAAAATAAATAATTGTATAATTAATCATATAAGGAGGATGTAAAAATGAAGAAAATTTTATTATCTATAATTACTGTATGCTTTTTACTTGTTTTAGTTGGTTGTGGTAAATCCAATAAACTTATTGGTAAATGGAAAGGTGCTACAAATGATGGTATAGAAGTAAAATGGGAATTTCTTAAAAAAGATGTAGTTAAATATGAAAACCAATTTGGAATTGAATCAAGTGGTAAATATACAGTAAAAGATGATACCGTAACAATATCTTTAGATGTATGGAGTGAAGATATTGTTTATAAATACGAAGTTAAAGATGGAAAACTTAACTTAACAGCTACAACACAATTTAATCCATCATATACTGGTTTAACAAAAGTTAACTAAAAAAAAGATGTTGCACCAATGTGCAACATCTTTTTAATTTACATACTTCTTCCTTGAGTTTGTTCCTCCTGATAAATTGGTTGTTCATTAATATTTTGTTGAATATTTGGATTAACGACTTGAGCTGTTTGAACATTATTAATAACAGGTTGTTGTTCTACTGCTACTTGTTGTTCTAATCCAATAGGTATAACTTGAGCTTCAACATTTTGTTCTGTATTAACAAATTCATTTTGAACAGGTTGTTCAAATACAAAAGACTCGGGTTGAACTTGAACATTTTGTTCTGAAACAGGTTGTTGAACAGGTGTTTCTTGTGTTAAAGGTTGTTGTTGAGTTTGAACTTGTGGTTCACTTACAACAACATTATCATTTTGAATTGCTACAGGTTCAACATCAAGTGTTTCTTCAATATCATTACTTAGTGAATTAACAGGTATATTTTGAGTTATAGTCATATCCTCATTTTTTTCAAGCATTACAAAATCATTTGGATTATATTGTTGAAGATTTTCCTCAACTACTTCACCTGCTATATTATTTTGTTCTTCAACAGGTACTTCTGCTGTTTTTTTCTTTGAAAATAATCTCTTAAAAAAAGATTCTTTCTTTGGTTTTATTTCATTTCCCATACTATGTATTTCCTTTCATATTATAAAAAAATAGTACTCTACAATTTAATTATAAATATTAATTATTTTTAAGTCATTTATTTTCATTATACTTTGACGTTATATTTACTTATTATTATGTATAATTATATAAAAAGAAGTCATATAAATGACTTCTTTTATTATTTAATATTTTTAATGATATCTCTTGCAGCAACCAAACCTGTTGCAGCAGCAGTTACTATATTGCCAGCTTTACCTGATCCATCACCAACAAAATAAATATCTTCATCTTCTAATTTAAAGTTATTATCTGTTTCAATTTCATTACTAAAAAATTTTATTTCAGGTCCATATAATAAAGTATCATCATTATTTATTCCCGGAATAATTTTATCAAGAATTTCTAAACCTTCTAAAATATTTGTAATGATTCTATGTGGAAGAACTAAAGCTAGATCTCCAGCAACACAATCTTTTAAAGTCGGTTCAATAAATCCTTTGTTTAATCTATGCCACTCACTTCTACGTCCGTTTTTTAAATCTTTTAAGTTTTGAATAATTGGTTTACCATCACCTAAAACATTAGCTATCTTAGCAATAGATTCTCCATAAAGTCTTGTGTTAGTAACAGGTTCTGTTAAATTAACTTTAGAAATAAATGCAAAGTTAGTATTATTACTTTTTATATCTTTTAGTGCATGACCATTAACACATATATAACCATAATAATTTTCTTTAGCAACAAATCCTCCAGGATTTGTACAGAATGTTCTTATTTCATCACCATAAGTTTTAGTTTTAATAAAGATAGTAGGATCATATATAACATTAGTTATATCTTTCATTATATCTTTTCTGACCTCAACTCTAACTCCAACTTCAATGCTTTTTGATGTATATTCTATATTATATTTATCAGCAAGTTCTTGAACCCATTTAGCTCCTGTTCTTCCTGGAGCAACAATTACCCGTTTTGCACTTATTCTTTCTTTTTTATTATATAAAACATCGTATCCATTTTTTATCTTTATAATATCTTCAACATTTGCTCTTTCAAATAATTTAACATTTTTCTTTTCTAAATAATCTGATATTCCCTGAATATACTCCGGTAAATGATCTGAACCTAAATGTTTTTGCTTAATAATTAAAAGTTTAGCACCAGCAACAGCAACTTTTTTTCTGATCTCTTCGGCTTCATCCATATTACTTGGATAAACATCAGCATCCATTTTAAATTCGTTAAATATAGCTTCTGTTTCATCAATTAACTTGTAACTTTCAGATTCACTCATATATTTAGTTAAATCACTTTTTCCAAGTTTAGGTATAAAGTTAAGTTTACCATCAGAAAATGTTCCTGCACCACCATAACCCGATAAAATAGCGCAAGGATTACAATTTTTACATGGTACACCTAGTTTATTCATAGGACAAACCCTATTTTTTACAAAAGACCCTCTATCTAAAATAGCTATCTTTATATCTTTCTTTTTATTAACAAGTTCATAAGCAGCAAATAGTCCTGCAGGACCAGCTCCGATTATTACAACATCAAACACAAAATCCACCTACTTCATATATATTTATTTTAACATATTTATTAACTATTTGATTTAAAACTATTTATAAATTCTTCTGGTTTTAAATCACAGTTTAGTAATATATCAAACTCTTGATTGTTATAATTAACTTTTAAAATTATTTCATAATACGTGTTAAACTCAACTTTAGAATAGTTATTATCTAAAGACTCAAATAAACTATTAAAATATGTCCCACCTAAAGTTTGTAAAATAGGATTACCTCCAAAAGCTACAGCAGATAAAAGTAAACTTTTAGTTTCTTTTTCTTCAGATTTTTTAGGTGTTGTTTGAACCCTAACAGCTGATCTACATGAAATTTCATGCACTAGATTCTTTTGAAACTTAATAGTAACATTATTATTTCTATCATTCGTTAAATTATAAATAAAATCAAGTGTATTATCTACCTCATTATTAACTAATAATATAGTTGTATTATAAGGTATACCTTGTATACCTTTAACAATAGATGTAAAAATAAAATCTTTTTCATCAACAGTATTAGTTAAATTATTACTAGCTATATTATTATTAATGGTTTCTACCTTATCTTCTTTCTTTTTATTAAAAAATAAACCCATAAATCTTTTTCCCTTAACTATAATTAAAACTCATAAGTGATTGGTTCACTAGTAAATGAATAAATTGTGCTTTTTGCAGATTTAAAATATAAAACTATTGTATTATCATCATTTTCACTATACATATTCCTAAGTTCAGGATAGTGATCTAACATATCTTTTTTTGCTTCTACTCTATCATCAGGTATAAGTTCTCCAGATACTCTAATCCACCTGCCATCTTTAAATGCACATATTTCTACATAAGGATTATTTATAATTTGTTTATATACATTTTTACTTTTACCAGTTTGAATATAAAGTTTATTCTCAAATACGTTTACTGTACCAAATGGTCTTACTCTAGGTTTATCTACATCAATTGTAGATAAAAAATAAGTTCCACAATCTTTTAAAAATTCATAAGTTTCTTTCATCTATTATCTCCACCTTACATATTTATTTTATCATAATTATGTAGAATAAATATCAATTAATTAACAAATATTTAAATATAAAATATCATATATAATAATAATTATTATTGAAAGAAATCATATTTATGAATAACGAAAATAAAAAGTTGTTATATAGCTTATATGATGATATTGATTATAGAAAATTTAGATCATTAAAAGATGCATGGCGCATAGGTTTTCAAACATATGGTTACTTACAAGTTTATGCAGATGATTTAGAAACTTTATATGCCGTTCATATAAGTAATTATTTTCAAGGAAAAGTAAATAATAATATTCCTGTTAACTTTCAAAGTTATGACACGCCAATAATAAGGCATACTCAAGTATTTGAAGGAAGTACATTTCAACAAATATTAGATGGATTCGAAAGAAAAGATGATGAATTTCAAGAATTTGTTGAAATACAATATCAAGTTGGAGATTTTAGAAAATCATTTATGGGTGATATTCCATATAATCAAGTAAATATATGTATATTCTCTATTAACACGGTATATTTAGATGGTGACGATATAAGATGTATGACTAGAATTCCATATGATGTTAATGAATATGCTCTTTCAGAAGCAATAAATAAAATAAATGAAGGTTATCCATTAAATAGTTACTTTAATAGTTCTACAGTAAAGGTAAGAACTAGAGGTATGGGTAAAGAAACATATGTTGAAGATATTATTGCTAGTTAATATATAGTAGTGTTACAATTTATCTATGAAGGAGGTTTTGTTATGAAAAACTATAATGAAATTATTGAGCAGTACAATAAATTAAGAGAAAAACGAAAAATAGATTTAAAATCAAAATTAATTGGTGAAATCTTAAAAAGAAACGAAATAATAAATGCTATCGGATCAAATGATGAATACATTAATTGGTTAATTGAATATACAAAAGAAATTGGCGTTTTCTATGATGATGACGAAATTATAGATAAATATAAAACAGACATGAACATTAAAAATGCTAAAAATTTATGTTTTTTATATAAAGCAATAGATGAATATGCACAAAAGAAATTAATATATCCATATCCATGTGCATTTGGAAACTTCTATCAAATAACTTATAATGATATTGGTTTTGAAATCGGATTTAACATGGGTCAAGGAACAGCATTCTTCTGCAACAGAACTGCCGTTAATGAAAACTTTATAGATTTTAATGACATCATTGAATTTAATAAAAAAGAAAATAAACAAAGAAAAAAATAAAGCTATCAAATTGATAGCTTTTTTTATATCTTTCTTCCTAAATATTCTATTTCTACTATGTTATTCTTACCATATATTTTCTTAACACTTTTTATATGTTCATTAAATTCATTATTTTTATATATACTCATATTTTTTTTGTTAGATACATCAACACCTAAAGTTACTTTATCATAGCCTTTACTTTTTAAATCATCTAAAACATATTGAAGAAGTTTAGTAAAATATCCATGATTTCTATATTCTTTTTTAGTAAGTATATTAAATAAATAAGCAGTTTTATTATCAACAAGTCCTAAAGTATTATTTACTTCATTTAAAATTGCAATGGGACTAATTGCAGCTGTTATTTCACAAATTATTTCATCATTTAATGTACCTACATATGTAATTGCTAGATTTTCTTTAATTCGATCAACAATTAAATTAATCTGTGAACTTGCAAAACTGTTATCGTATGCACCAGTCATTAAATCATCATCAACCATTTTGAATATATCACTAATTGTTGCTTTTCTACAAATAAGTTCTTCCATAAATATTATTTCCTACTAATCATCTTGTCATATTGTTTATATAAATATTGTACTCCATTTTCTAAGTGAAAATAATGTACTATATAAAATAGTAAAAATATAAGTAAAATAAATGCCACTATAAAGAATATATAATGAACTATACATAAACCCATAAATAATAAAAATATTAATGCATAAAATAAAGTAACTAATAAATGAATTAATCTTTCATGTTGAAAAAAATTAATTTTTATCAAGTGATTATTAATAATATCATCTGATATTTTATTATTATGATTTAATAACTCTTCAATTTCTTTAATATAATCATATAAATATTTTTTCATAACAACTTATTTTCTTTCCTTACTCTCTCAGTAATATTATTATCCAAGTTAAATCCTAGTTTATCAAAATACTTAAATTCCCTAAATAACATTAAATCTAAATATCTAATAAGTTTATTATATAATTCTTCATCTATATATTTTTCTTCATAAAGTTCTTTTAATATATATTTACTATCTTCTATTTCACAGTTTGCAATATATAAAATTTCATCAATTGCTTTATCATTACCTATAATATCAACATCAAATAAATCAAGTTGTTCATTTAATTTTTTTCTACTAAAAATTAAATTTCTAATAAAATATCTAAATAAACTTCTAAATGGTTCTTTAATATTTGTTTCATCATAAGAAAGAAGAATGTCATCTCTATCACCACATATTTCACACCATGCAGTTATTATTTCAGAATCATTATTTGAAATATAATGTCCACATCCATCATGACTACGAACTAAATGTTCCATTTTATATCACCTACAACAATTATATCATAATATATATAATATAAACAAAAAGACCGGCATAAGCCGGTCATTCAGGGGGTTTTGGTTTGACCTAACTACAAAAATCGTAGATGGGTCTAGCATGATAGTATCATGCTATAATAAGTTTATAATTTTTTACCTTTTTTGTCAATTTAAATAAATGAATATTTTATAAATATTTTGTCGAAATAAAATAATTAAAAAAATAATAAAAAATGCTTGACAAAATAGTACTTTTCGATTAGGATAAGTATCACCAATTCACTAAGAGGCGAATTGGTACTAGTATCACACTAGTCAACCCCTTTTTATTCTTTGGAGCTGTCTCAGGGGGCAGCTCCTATTTTTTTTGTTTAAATCTATTCTATGTCAAATACCTTTGATAGAAAAGTTTATAATATACATATATACTCTTTATATAAGAAAGGAAAAGTATATATGAATTTAAAAGATAAATTAACTAAACTAAGAAAAGATAATAACTTAACACAAGATGAACTTGCAGAAAAACTATATATATCAAGACAAACAATTTCTAACTGGGAAAATGGAAGAACTTATCCAGATATAGAAACACTTATATTAATAAGTAATAAATTTAATATATCACTAGATGATCTTTTAAAAACTGATAAAGAAGTCATAAAAGATATAGATAAAAAAATAAAATCACATAAAAAACTAAAAATTATCATTACTGTATTAATAATAACATTTTCAGCATCAATGTTTATTGGATATCTGTACCACAACAATCATAAAATAATAACAAGAGTTATTGTAAAAAATATTCCAGAAGACCACATGATATGGTCAACACGTGACAATAAAATACTAAATCGCGACTATGAAACACTAAAATATTATGAAGGAAAATACGTAAATATTTACATAGATGAAAATGAAACACCAATTGCGTCAAATGCACAAGTATTTGATTATGGATATGGAAGTATGTCATTTGTTGTTAGTAATGAAGAATATCTTGAATTAAGTAAATATAATATAAGTGATGTAAATTTTATAATAAAGATAGTTGAACAAAATAAGTTCTAAGCATTTTGCTTAGAACTTATTTCTTTATAATAATTATATCTCTTAACTAAAAATTCTTTTTGTTCTTCTAATAATTCTTTAGCTAATTTTTCATCTTTTATTTTAAGTGCATTAAATCTAGTTTCATTTTTCCATATGTCGTCAAGTTTTTCATAGTTAGGTTCTTTGGAATCTAAATATAATTTATCTTCACCTGGATTATACCTCATAAGCAGTGTATAACCAGATTCAACAACTAACTTTTCTTCCTTGTTTGCACAACCCGATTTTATACCATGCTCTATGCATGGAGAATAAGCAATAATAATTGATGGTCCATCATTATTTTCTGCCTCTTTAAAAGCTTTTATTGCTTGAATAGGATTAGCACCTAAACTAATTGATGCAACATAACAATTAGGATATGCCATAGCAATTCTAAATAAATCTTTTTTATTATTCTTTTTACCAAAGTTTGCAAACTCTGCAACTTGACCCAATTGACTAGATTTACTCATTTGACCACCAGTATTTGAATAAACCTCAGTATCAAGAACTAATATTCTAGCTTTAGTATTTGATAATAGAACATGGTCTATTCCACCAAATCCAATATCATATGCCCATCCATCTCCACCAAGTGTCCATACACTTCTTGATGGTACATAATCTATTAGATTATATATCTCTATCGGTAAATCTTTTCCAATAAGTTCATCTTTTATTTTGATAGTTTCTTCGAAACTATCAAAATTATCCTTAAGTTTATCAAATATACTTTTTAAATTTGAATCAAATGTATCATAATATTTCTCTATTGCATTTTTTAAATGTTCTCTTTTTTGATTATATGAAAGAAGCATTCCAAAACCAAACTCTGCGTTATCTTCAAATAAACTACTTGCCCAAGGTATGCTATATGGTGTTCTTGGTGCACTACCACCATATATGCTAGAGCATCCAGTTGCATTAGCTATAACTAATTTTTCACCAAATAACTGTGTTAATAACTTAATATAAGGTGTTTCACCACAACCAGCACAAGCTCCAGGATTCATAATACATGACTTTTTAAGTTGTGAACCTAAAATATCATCTGTTGTTGAATCAATATTAACATGATTTAAAAATTCTTCTTTATCAATCATAGGAGCTTCATCATAAGAAACTAATTTAAGAGGTTTAGGATCCTTACTAACAGGACATGTTTTAATGCATTCCATGCATCCAGTACAAATATCTTTGTTAATTGCTATTTTAAGTTTATATTTATTATCTTTACGATATTCTATACCATCTTCTTCATTTAAAATAACTCTAATAGCTCCATGAGGACAAACTAAACTACAGTTTCCACAACCAATACATGTTTCTTTATTCCAAATTGGTACAAATTCACTTGTAATTTTTTTATCACTAACTGCTAAGTTATTTGGCATCATACCATTTTTATATGGAATTAAATCACTAACCTTTAGTAAGTCACCCATTCTTCTATTTATCATTTCAAAAACATTTAAATCTTCATTAGGAAGTTCATCACCTATAGCATATGCATTATAAACATTTATATTATAAAGTGCATCTTCTAAAGCCTTTAAATTATTATTTATAACATCTTCACCTTTAGTTCTAAATGCATCTTTAACATAATCTCCAACAATTTTTGTTGAATCATTAACGCCTAAAATTCTTAAAATAATAACTTCCATTATTTTATTAATTTTTCCATGAAGATTATTTTCATCGGCAAGTTTATTGGCATCAACCAAATAAACCATTATATTTTTGGTAAATAATGTGGTTTTAACTTCACCTTTTATATAGCTATCAAACTCTGCTTCTTTTAAAGAAGTGTTTACAAGTAAAACTCCACGCTCTTTTATACCTTCTAAACAATCATATTTATTTAAATATTCAAGTTTTGTAACAACAACATAATTAGGATTCTTAACATAATAAGGTGCTCTTATAACTTTTCTACCTACTCTTAAATGTGATACGGTAACACCGCCACTTTTTCTTGAGTCATATTCAAAATATCCTTGAGCATTCATTCCTTTATTTTCTGAAAGAATTTTAAGCATTTCTTTTGATGCACTAACCATACCATCAGATCCATACCCAAAAATTCTTACCTCATCAAGACATAAATCTATATTAAATGTTTCCCTAGGTAAAGATAACTTAGTAACATCATCATTAATACCAATAGTAAAATTATGTCTCATATGACCCATCATCATAGTAAAGACACTTTTTATATCAGCAGGATCTACTTCCTTACTTGAAAGGCCATATCTTCCACCAACTATTTCTATGTTTGTATCTCTTAATGAAGCAAGAACATCAAGATAAAGTGGTTCACCATAACTTCCCGCTTCCTTAGTTCTATCTAGTACAGCTATCCTTTTAACAGTATCTGGTAAAACACTTTTTAAGTGTTCTTTACTAAATGGTCTATAAAGATGAACTGAAACCATACCAACGTCATAACCATTTTTATTCATGAAATCAACAACTAACTTAGTTGTATCACTAGCGCTACCCATAACTACGATAACATCACTAGCTTTAGGACTTCCGTAAAACTCAAATGGTTTATAATTTGTACCTAATATATCATTTACTTTATTCATATTGTTTACAACAATATCAACCATTTCATTATAAGCATTATTTCTTGCTTCAGTTACTTGAAAATAAATATCTTCATTTTGTGCTAAACCACTTTGAATATTATTTCCAACATTTATTATCTTATTTTTATATTTATTTACAAGATTTAAATCGAATAAACCTTTTAAATCTCCATCACTTAAAACATTAACTGTATTTATCTCATGACTAGTTCTAAATCCATCATAAAAATGTAAAAAAGGTAAACCACCTTCAACTGCACTTAAATGCGCAATTGCAGCCATATTACCTGCTTCTTCTACATTACTAGAAGCTAGTATACAAAAACCAGTAGATCTAGTTGCGTATATATCCTGATGATCACCAAATATAGATAGTGCATGAGTTGATAAACTTCTAGCAGCAACATGTATTACACCTGGAAGCATTTCACCTGCAATTTTATACATGTTTGGAATCATTAAAAGAAGACCTTGAGATGAAGTAAATGTTGATGCAAGGGAACCACTTATAAGTGCACCATGAAGAGCACCAGCAGCACCTGCTTCGGATTGCATCTCAACAACCTTTGTTTGACCTCCTAAAAGATTTTCTTTTCCTTGATCAGATAACTTTGAAACTTCAGCAGCAATTGGAGAAGAAGGGGTTATCGGATAAATAGCACATACTTCACTAAAAAGTTGAGCAACATGTGCACATGCTTTATTACCGTCTGTTAACTTTATCATCAAGATCACCTATTATTAATTATAACAAAAAACATCTATAAATTATAGATGTTTATTTTATATAAATTATAACTATTATTTCTTATTTTTATTTTTACTATGTTCAAATAAAATATCTGTTTTTAAAACAATAAATAGAAGTAATAAAATTAATAAAATTAATATTACAAGAGCAAAACGATCATCACCAAGTGCATAAAATATTGATACTGCAGCAAAACATATATTTATTAAATAAATAATTATTACGGATGTTTTAGGAGAAAATTTCATCTTTAAAAGTTGATGGTGAAAATGTTCTCTATCTGGTTCTGCAATACCTTGACCTTTTAAGAGTCTTCTAAATATTGATAAAGCTATATCAAATATCGGAAGAGCTAAAATAACAAAAGGTATAATTAGTGAAGTAAACGTTGTTACTTTAAATCCAAGTAAGGATATTACAGATATCATAAATCCTAAAAAGTTGCTACCACAATCACCCATAAATGTTGATGCTGGTGGAAAATTATATACCAAAAATCCAAGTGTAGAGCCAAGCATTATAATTGCGAGCATGATATCAAGGCCACCAAAACGATTTAAAACATAAGCAACAATTGCAATTGTTAAAAAGTATATTGCACTAATACCTGATGCCATTCCATCAAGCCCATCCATAAAATTAATTGCATTCATAAGTGAAACAATTATTAGACAAGATAAAATATAATTAAGTGGTGATGGCATAACAAAATTTAAACCTAAAACAGATACTTCTGTTAAGTATATTTTTCCATAAAAAACCACAATTAAAGAAGCTATTATTTGAACAATTAATTTGTATTTAGCTCTAATGGGACTTATATCATCAACAACACCCATAAAAAGAACTAAGAAACTACCTATTAATATAGATAACATTTGTGATGAATTACTACCATATAGCATATATCCTAAAACAAAAGCACCATATATAGCAACACCACCAAGTCTTGGCATTGGCTTAAAATGTATCTTTCTTTCGTTTGGATAATCAAGTGCTTCAATATGTCTTGCAACCTTCTTTGTTATTGGTACAAGCAATAAAGATGTAACAAAAGTAACTAATAATATATAAAGAATATTTACATCATTTACTTCTAGCATAGAATCAATCTCCTGTTACAAATATTATAACCTAATTACAAAAAAAAAGAAATTAAATTATTTATCTAATTTCTTTTCACTTTTTTCATTTTTCTTAGATTCAATTGTATCTTTCTTAGCATCTTTTATAGCTTCTTCTTTAACTTTTTCTATCTTTTCATTTTTAACTTTCTTTACAAATTTCTTTCTCTTATTTTTAGAAAGTAAAATAATAACAAACTCAATTAATATAATAAAAGCTAACGCTCCACATACAATGTATCCTAGATTATTATACTTAGTTAATATTTTTTCATAATCGTTATTAAATAACTGTATTGTATTATTTTGGGTATCTATTTGATAAAGATTCTTTTCACCTGTTACTTCATCAATTCCATATACAACTACAAATTTAGATTTGGAATCTATTTTATAACCATCTAAAATCTCATCATTAAATTTAAACTCGTACTTAGAGTAATTCTTAGGAATTAATTTACTATCCATTTTGATAATATTTATAATTAATTGGTTTGATTTAAGTTCGTAAAATTTTGAATATTCACCATCATTATATTCAAAAAGATGTATTAATCCATTTTCATCTTTTAAACCAACCAGTGTTTTACCAAGCTTTTCATTATAAAATGCAGCTACTGTATCATCACCTATTTGAACAGATGATTCTTCGAAATTATCAGGTTTAACAAGATTATCTTTTTTTCTTACAACAGAATATGTAAGTCCATCAACAGTTACATTTATAGGAGCATACTCTTTAACAACAACATTAATTACATATGTTTTGCTGTTTCCAGTTTCGCTAGTAACAACAATTTCAAATCTATTGTCACCTTCAACAACATCTTTTTCACCAGTTCCATTTAAAGATGCATAACCATCAGCTTTTTCAGCGTTAATAGTTACCTTTTCTGTGCCTGGTTCAAAACTAACTGTATATTCAAGTGTATCTTGATTAAACTCAGGACTTATCTCTCCTCCATCAACACTCAAACTTCTTAAATTATTATTATTTGATTTAACTCTTGGAGCAACAACTGTTATCGCTTTTGAACCACTAACAGAAACATTTGCTCCATCTTCACTTGTTGCATCACCAGAATAAGCAATTCGAATTACGCCAGTAGAGTTTGCTTTACAAGTTAAAGTAAATGATTTAGTTGTATTTTTACCATTGCTTGTTGCATCTGCTGCAGATGTAGAACATCCATTAGTATTTCCCGTACCATTTATCTTAATATTCCACGCAGCAGCATTCTTTATAGTTACAGTCGCCGTTACACTTTGCCCAGCTTCTACCTGACTTTTATTTACAGATATAGATGATGTTGGTGCAGCATATGCATAACTAATAAATACAAAAAAAAGTAATGAAGATAAAATTATATATCTTATTTTTTTCATTATAATATACCCTTTCTATTCTAATTTATCGTATTAGTTCCAAGTAAATGTTGTCTTATTCTAAGTAAATCAGCTGAATTTATTACGCCATTACCATCTATATCAGCTGCAGTATAATTATCTCCACTTAAACTGATAGTTCCAAGTAAATGTTGTCTTACCTTAAGTAAATCAGCTGAATTTATTACACCATCACCGTTCAAATCACCCTTTTTGATAACTTTTTCATGCTCTGAACTTATAACTTGTGGTGTAGATTGTTGTACTGGTGCACCTTGGTTTTCTTCAGTATCATCCACTTGATCTTGTCCTGTTGTTTGAATGATTGTTTCTACTACAGTTGAATAGTCATATCCAACTGATCCCCATACTAAACCAGCAAGTACTGGAGATTCTTCAGATGCATATGCACCTATATTAAAGAAATTATATAAACCTTTATATGTTTTTCCTTTATAAGTAAATTCCGCACCACTTGTTGCTTTAGATCCATTTGTACCTACTTCTTGTTTAGCTAAAGATGCAAGATATACTGGGTTAACGTTATTTGTTCTTCCTGCTTCCATAAATATAGATGCAAAAGTTTGATTATCTAAAATAGATATTCCACTCATAAACGTATTATTTAAAACCGCTTGTACAGTACTTTCAGTATATATATCACTAAAATATAATTTTTCAAACTGAAGTATTCTTTGCTCATCAAAAATAAAGTTTCTTGGATCTAAAAAATAAGCCGTTGTTTCATAATTTGGTGTGTACCAACCTCTTTCTGATGAATAGTTACTACTATTTCTATATGATGTATTTGATCCATCTATGACACTTACATAAAGTTCATTATTAACAACATCATTAAATTCTAGATTTGTTTTTATGGATTCGAAAACCCAGTTTGGATGTTGTTTATGTATGTATCTTAGTCTTCTTTTATAACTTTCAGGGAAACCTTGTTCATCTAATTTACTTTCAAATTCTTGATCTTCAACTTCATCTATACCTGTTAGTGGTGTATCACTTCCTGGAAGTGCATATAAATCATTCATATTATTATATATTGGAATTGAAAAAACAAGTGGATAACTTAAAATGCCAGCTTTACTATAAGCATTGTAACTCGTTTTAGCTTCACTCCATGGAGCTCTTAAATTACCCATATATTGATGTGAATATAAATTGTTAGATGCAACATTAAACTTCTTTAAATAAGAAGTATACTGACTTTTATGAATATATTGTGAACCAATAAATTTAGCTCCACCAACTATAGCTTTCTTTGGAGTCGTCCATGGTCTACCATAAACATCCTTACCAGGTATATATATATAGTTAAAACAAACATAACCTGTTATATTATTATATTTAATATTTATCCAACCATTATCACATCCAGAACCTTTAACTGGAGTTTCATTTAATACTTCTACTTGTGTACCTTTATCAAGTTTAGCAAGTGACTTCGAATTAGATGTCGTTGGTTTTTCTCTTAAATTAACTTCGTTACCCGAAATAGTTCCGGTAATACCTGCATTTACATAACAAAAAGGTAAGATAAAAACAGACATTACAAAAAAAGTTAAAAGAAGATAATTTAACTTAATTTTCATAATACGCCTCCTTACCTATTTGACATAATTATAACTTAGTTTCTAGTCTAATTCATTAAATGAAGTAAAAAGGTGTATAAAGTAAATGTCAAACTCAATAATTAATTGTAATAATAAAGATAATATATTATAATTTTACATAGTAGACCAGAAAGGATTAAAGTGATGAAGGTACTTATTAAAAAACTAAAAAGAACCAATAAAATAGAGCTTTGGATGTACCTTACATCAGTACTTTATTACTTGGTTTCATATATTCTTTTTACAATTTGTATATTAAAACTAAAGAAAATAGAAACTTTTATACGTATAATAGTTCTTCTATTCTTTGGTTTATACTTTATATATTATTTGCTATCAAATTTAGTTAACCTGATAACTAAAAAACACCACAAATTTTTTGTTCTTATGCTATTCACTGTTTTATTCTCACTAGTGTTTACAGTTGGAACATATTATATTAATGAAATATATTCAAGCCTAGATAAATTTGGTGAAAGAAATAAAATAAATTATACAACTAATTTAATTACATTATCATCTACAGAATTTGATAAAAATTCAACAATTGGAATTATATCAAATAAGGATGATATTGAAGGTTATATCCTTCCGCATGAATTAATAAAGAAGAAAAAGATGAAAAATGCTATTGTAACTTATAATGATTATTTTTCAATGATGAAAGCTTTATTTGATCAAAAGGTTGATGCGATATTTGTATCATCAAATTATATAACAATATTCCAAAACGAAGATGAGTACGCAAATCTAGCAGCTGATACAAAAGTTGTTGATAAACTAACAAAAGAAATGAAAAATCAAGATCTTGAGTTAAAATCAGAGAAAAGTCTAACAGAGCCATTTACTATACTTATCATGGGCGTTGATTCAGAAACAAATGGACTTAATGCTAACGCCGCATTTAATGGTGATACTTTAATGTTGATAACATTCAATCCAAAAACATTAAATGCAACAATATTTAGTATTCCAAGAGACACATATGTTCCAATAGCGTGTCGTAAAAACGCTGAAAATAAAATTAATTCATCAGCAGCTTATGGAACAAAATGTGTTATTGATACAATTGAAAATCTAACAGATATTAAAATTGATTATTACGTAAAAATAAACTTTAAAGGTGTTGTTAACTTAATTGATTCCTTAGGAGGAATTGATATAGACGTTCCAATATCATTCTGTGAACAAGATAGTGAACGAAGATTCGGTGAATACCTAATATGTCTTGAAAAAGGTTATCAGCATTTAAATGGTGAACAAGCTCTTGCTTTTGCAAGACATCGACATTCACTTCTTAGAGGTGATATAGATCGAACTAAACACCAACAACTTGTTATTGAAGCAATCGCTAAAAAAATGTTAAAGAAAGTATCATTTAGTGAATTTAAAGATATTTTAGATTCAATAAGTGATAACATTGCAACAAACATTGAAACAGATCAAATACTATCATTTTATGACACAATTAAACAAATGCTTTTAAATTCACTTAATGGTGAAGACTTAATAACTATTGAAAAAACATACCTTGAATACTATGATTTACCAATATACACAAGTTATGGATATATGTCTGCAATTGGTTATTACGAATCATCTTTAGAAGCTATTAAAGATGCTATGAAAATGAACTTAGGTTTAAAGAAAATAACAATGAATAAATCATTTAGTTATGACTATAACCAAGAATACGAACAAAAAATTATTGGTAAAGGTTTAACAAGTGGTAACACAATAGAAACCTTACCTGACTTTAGAGGTGAACCAGTCAGTGAAGTAATAAACTGGTTAGGTGAAAAAGAAATAACAGTCAATTATGAATATGTTGATTCAACAAGCCCTAAATATAATAGTTCATATTCATCTGGTTATGTATCACAGCAAAGTGTTCAAGCAAGAACAAGAGTATCTAATATAAAAGAATTAACAATATATGTTAATAGATAAAATAAGAAAATATATTTGAAAAAATATATTTTCTTTTTTTATAAATTGATAAATACCTCTAATTTTGTTATCATCTATATATAGGTAGTAAACTTTACCTAACATATAGAAAGGAGAAAAAATGAAAAAGAAAATTATTATTATTGCTTCAATAATTTTAGCAATAATAATTGGTTTATTACTTTATTTTCTAGTATTTAAGAATAAAGATAATAAACCAAAACCAACAAACAACACTGCAGAAACCATAACAATCAAATTTGATGAAGATGGAGGTGAAGAAGTTGATGATATAAAAATTAAAAAAGGAACTTCAACAACACTTCCAACTACAACAAAAGAAGGTTATACATTAGAAGGTTGGTATCTTGATGATGAAAAAATCGACGAGGAATACAAATTCAAAAAAGACACAACCTTAAAAGCAAAATGGGAAGAAGTTAAAGAAGACGAAAAAGTAATGAAAATTACATTCGATTCAAAAGGTGGATCAAAAGTAAATGCAGTTGAAATTAAATGTAATGATAATACTGCAACAATTAATAGTCTACCTAAACCAACAAAAGAAGGATTTACTTTTAGAGCTTGGGAAGATAAAAGCGGAAAAGTAATACTACTAGGTGCTAAACTTACTTGTGAAGATGTAACACTTTATGCTGGTTATGATAAAAAAGAAGAAACCAAAAACTTAACAGTTACATTTGATAGTAATGGTGGATCAAAAGTAAATGATATGACTTTTAAATGTGGAACTGATGGATCAGCTACTTTAAATAATCTTCCAAAACCTAAAAAAGACTCTTATGAATTTAGAGCTTGGGAAGATAAAAATGGAAAGTCAATTCTAGATGGTGCAAAAATAGTATGTGATGGTGATAAACCAACATTAAAACTAACTGCTGGTTGGGAATATGACGGACCGACTGCTAATCCCGAACAAAAACCAGAAGATTCAAAGACATTAAAATGTCCTTCAGGATACACGTTAAATGCAGATACTAAAAAGTGTACTATGGAGGGAACTGTTAGTGAAAAATGTCCAGATGGTACTAAAGTAGATGGTTCTTTATGTATTAAGACTAGTGATAGTAATGCTGGAAACAGAGTATGCAAAGAAGACACAATAGCTTATGATGGTAAAGGGCATACATGGACTGGTAGAGGAGATTACTATTTCTATGGTAATTCATATGGAAAATGTGCATACTACGAATGGAAAGGCGAAAACTATAATACTAAGTCTAAATGCGAAGCCGCTTACGATATATATCACAAAACTGTATGGGTAAGTGAATTAAACGGATGTTATGCAGAAACAAAAATGAACAACTATGAAACTGTTTGTGCAAGCGACTATCAATTCTATAGTTCATCTGATTTATCTAGCAAGTTTGGAATTCATGATAACGGAAAATGTTTAAAGAAAGTTGCAAAAGAAAAATATTGTGCCGAAGGTTATACTTTAACTAGTGGAAAATGTATTAAAACAATTGATGCAACACTTGAATAATAAAATTTAAAAAAATAGTTCATATTGAACTATTTTTTATTTGTTTTCTTATTAGTATTTTTCTTTTTAGTACCACTACTTTTTTTTGTAGAAGTACCTTTTTTCTTAGAAACGCTATTCTTGGTAGCGTTACTTTTTGTAGTGTTCTTCTTTGTTGAGTTATTATTTTTAGCATTACTGCTCTTTTTAGTTGTAGTGCTTTTCTTTTTATTATTACTAGAATTATTATTAGTTTTCTTCTTAGTACTTGTTGTATTTTTCTGTTTAGTAGTATTTGCTTTCTTCTTTGTAGTTGTTGTTTTTTTATTAGAAGTATTCTTTTTTGTAGATGTTTTTTTAGTAGTTTTACTTGGAAGTACTTTATCAAGTAAATTATCAATAAATTTACGAATACTCTTTTTCTCTTTATTATTTAGTTTCATATTATCACTTACAACCTTTAAATCATTATTTTGTGCTTTTAATAATTTCTTACTTTCCTTTTTATCTTTTTTAATATTCTTTTTCTCTATTTTTAAGTTCTTTATTGCATTTTTTAACTCTTCTTTAGTTGCTTCTTTATTTGATTTATCTATAAGTTTATTTTTATTTTTAATAAATTCTTCAATTGTAACTTTATTAGTTTTATCACTTACATATGAATCATTATCTGAAAGTAAATATCTAAAGAAACCTTTAATACCATGAAATTTAAAAATTAATAAAATAAAAATAGCTGTGAATATAAACAAGTAAAAAGAAATTAATGATATAAATATCACGTCTATTGTATCAAATTTACCCATTACAACTCACCTCGCATTTATATTATAATCAAAAATTAATAAAAATCAATTCATAATTGGTGAGTGTTTTACAACATATACCTTATTTTTATCAACTACAGTAGTTACAATAGCTTTTTTATCATAACCTAAATCTTCTTCATATTCCCATTCAAGTTCAATCATATACCCATTTTTTTCTTCTTCATTAATAGTATATACTGATTCAGTTATATTAATTACATTAATACTTTTTATAACAGGAAGCTTTTGTTTTCTATCTTTATCTGAATTATCTTCAATTTTACTATAAAATTCTCCTTTGATCATAGATTTAAACTTATCAACTTGATCAGGATAGATATATTCAAGACATGGAACATCATACTTATTTACTTTATTTTCAATATTATATAAATCAAGTATGTAAAGTTGCGCTATAAGTTCACTATACTTTTTATTATCAACTTCTTTATTTTTAAGAAGTTTTTTAAGTTCATTAAATTTACTTTTCATAAGTTTAGTATCGCGTTTATCAAGTGTGTAACCATAATGGCTAATATTATCAACAACTACAGTAAATTTTTTCTTCTTAAAGTTTTTAAAATAAAATTTTGAAGCTGCATATGTAGCACCTATTGCTAGTATTAATACTATTATAATAAGCATACCAGTTCTATATCCCTTTTTCATTATGCACCTTCATTTTCAATTTTTTTAAGTAAATTTTTGCCATCATTTTTTAACAAGTTATGAACAATAATTGCATTACTTACTTCTAGTCTTTCTTCAGCATATTCTGCTCTCGATTTAACATAATTTTCATCTAAAACTGCATTAGTTTTAAGAGTTTTATATTTACCATTTGAATTACTATAATAAACTTCATTAGTAACATAATTACCATTAGGGAACACTACAATATTATTATTTTTAATATTAAATATATCATGACCTAAAGCAAATGGATTTTTAAAACCAAACATATTACCAATAGTAGGCATTACATCATACATACCCATTGTATAAGTTACAGTCTTATGAAGTTTTTCTCTAACAGCTTTATTCTTTGACCAAATAATAAGTGGTGTTTTTTTATTAAGTTCATGATCAAACATATCATATGATGTATATTCATCATCTTTTTCACTATATAAGTTACCAGTTGATGGATCATAATTATATAAATAATTAATTTCGCTTCGAGAAAGTCTTGCATCATGATCACCATAAAATACAAATATGGTATCATCAAAGCAGTCGGATTCATTAACATAATCAATAAATTCTCCAAGAGATAAATCTGCACTATGACTACTTACAATGTAGTTACCAACAGGTGTTCCATCAAGATAATTCGTTGTGTATGTTTTACCATTTTCATCAGTTATAGTTGTAGATAAGTCATATGGAGCATATTTATCTTTATATATAAATGGAGAATGATTAGATAAAGTTATAATTGTACCCATATATGGTGATTGTTCTTTTTCTATCTTTTCTAATATAGGCATTGCTTCTTTAAAGAATAATGAATCATTAATACCAAGATTTATAACGTCATCTTCGGTATATTCAAATGACTCTTCAAAATACATATTATCATAACCAAGTCTTGGATGAACCTTACTTCTATTCCACATAGATGCATGGTTACCATGAATACTATAAGTTGTATAACCAAGTTCTTTTAAATATTTAGGTATTGTATAGTATTCTCTATTATAATAACTTACAAAAACTGTACCGGATGCAGCAGGAAGTAAACTTGATAAAAGTGTGAATTCTGTATCAGATGAAGTACCTGTTGATATTTGAGGATAGAAATTGTTAAAATACATTCCTTCTTTAGCAAGTTTATTAACAGTTGGAACCACTTCTTCTCCGTTAAATTCAAGATCCATCAAAAATGATTGAATACTTTCCATGTGAACAAATATTATATTTTTACCTTTAAAAATATTTGTATACTGATTATCTTGAGTATATTCATTTATTTCTTCCTTAGTAAAGAATTTTTCAAACTTCTTTAACGCATCATCATAACCAAATAAACTACTAAATTTAGGAGATAATGTTTGGAACAAATCATTAAATTGATATAAAATGAAACCAAATCTATCAGCAACATATACACGATTCCACTGTTTTACCAAACGGCTATAATCAGTTTTAGTAGCAGTTGCAAAACTAAATACTAAACATATAAAAGCTCCTAATAAAGTTCCAAAAAAACATCTTTTTGCTTTATTTATTTTTTCAACAAAGACAAAGTATGCAGTTCTATTCATTTTAAAATATAAATAAATAAAAATAATTGGTATAAAAACATATATAAAATTTAAAAATCTTAACTTTTCAAAAATTGATCCAACAACCGTTTCTGTTTGACCTAAAGTTGCAAGTTCACCAAATGATGCAAAACTTGTAAAAAATTTATAATAAATAACGTTAATAGTCTCAATTGATGAAAAAACAACTAACCAAAAAAGTAAGTACTTAAATCTATTTTTAGGTTTCATTAAATAAGCAAACGAACCAATTATTAAAATCATTGCTAAATCAGTTGCTTGAGCCTTTAAATAAATTGCATGACCAAAAGAAAAACCACGAGCTAAAATAGTTCCTGTAAGTGCTAATAATACATATGAAATAAATAATTTATTTGTTAAAAAATAATTAACAAATCGATGTTTTATATTAACAAAAATATTAGACTTATTTTTCTTCATTTCCTTACCTCATCTGTATTATTTATTATATCATGATATAACCTCAAAATAAACTTGCAAATGGCATTTTTTTTTGATATATTAATTACACGCAGGTGTAGTATAATGGTTAATATGCGACCTTGCCAAGGTTGAGATGGGAGTTCGATTCTCCTCACTTGCTCCATAATTAAAAAATATGCTTGAACTACAAATAGTTCAAGCATTTTTTAATCTATAATTTTTCTTAATCTTGATTTATCATATTTAGCATTAGAAAGCGTTTCACGAATTAAATTATCTATAATTTTATGAGTATCATCACCATAAATTTTATTAGATATATCAGCTGCTTTTGAATATAATCTATTATACATATCTATTATACTGTAATCCACAAAATAAAGGGCAGATCTAAGCAAAGACTTATATATTATAGCTTTTGCTTTATTATTTTCATCTTCTAAAAGTCTATCTGGTAAACAAACAAGTCTATTAATTTGCTCAGTTACCATTCTTGCTCCAAATTCAGCTTGTTGATCTAAATATAAATGAGTTTTTCTAATGGTTGGATTTATTAAATAAATTGGTTTATCAATTAAATAATCTTTTTTACCAAGGACATGATTCATAAAATTTTCATTCATATATTGATAAAGATAACTTGTTTGATATCTTGATTCTAAAAGTTTAGTTCTAATTTTATCGCTATCGCATCTATCTACTTCATCACTTAAAATATATATAAAACCATTCATAAAATCAGTTAAAATGCCCATATCTAAATCAAAGTTAGTAATAATAACAGTGTTACATTCTTCGGGAATTATTCCACTTAAACGAAGCTGTTCTATTTTTCTTTGCATTTCATTTTTACACTCGTCAGGTACCCTATCATCATCTTTTAAAGCATAAAGAAGTAAATTGTTTTTAACTCTTAAAACATAATTATCTTTATAATCAAATCTAATAAGTTGATCATAATCATATAAAAAATCAGGTTTTATTTTTGTAGTTAATAAATATTCAGCCATTTTATTGCATTTACTCGCATCAGTGCATATCTCATTACATAAATCAATTTCTGTTGAATTTGCGATACTCAAATAATCAATTGTATTAAAATATTCTTCAGCAAAAAATTTACCTTCTATATCAAGTCTATAAAGTTTATTATAAAGTGTTTGAATAGCCTGAGCTGCTTTTAACAAAGTTTCTGTATCTCTAATATCTTTTTCACTTAAACCCATAATGACCTCCTGATATGAAATCTTTCATAATGATTGTTTGAATATTATATCATATAGTTTATTTAACTATATATTTTTTTAGTAATAATTTATCTTCGTTACTTACTCTAAAACTATCACAACATTTACTAATACCTTTATTTATCGTAAATTTATTTAAATGATGATTTTTTAAATAACATAATGTTTTATTTCGGTTTTTAATAAACATTTCGCAAAACAACCATGCATTTGCCATATTAACATAGTACTCACACTCACTATATAAAGAATCCATAATACTATATATTTCATCAATATATTCATCAAATTTAGTAAATGAAAATAAAATTCTAACACCTATTCTTCTTTCAAATGTTTTTTTTGATTTTATTAGTGATTTAGAAAATTCTAAATACTGTTTTTCAAAACCCTTTATATTATATTTTAGCGTATCCACACTTGCCCAATTATCAATATGCTTAGAAAATAATAATATATATTTCTTTTGTAAATTAAAATCTTTTATCTTTGATATTAAATATCCATCAACAATCGTAGCCTCATAATATTTTGAAGGCATTAAATCTAAAAAAGATAGATAATTTCCTTTATATATATATTTAGATATTTCTTTAGTAATATCGCTTGGAACAGCTAAAACATTCATCTTAGTGTTAACAATATTGGTGGTCCATAAGATTCGGTCATCTTTTTTATATTTTATTAATAAATCATAAAAGTCTTTTAAATTATTATTATTCCAATTGTTTTTTATTAAGTTATTCATGATATCACCTTGTATTTAATTATAACATGAATTCACATATAAAAAAAATTCACATATTATACAAGGGGTGCTAAAATGATAAATTTAAATAATTATACTCTTTTAGCTTTGTACGCAACCATTTTTACATGGTTAATTACAGTGCTTGGATCAAGCATGGTCTTCTTTTTTAAAAAAATAAACAAAACAATCATGGATACATCTCTTGGAATAGCAGCCGGAATTATGTTATCAGCATCTTTTTGGTCTTTATTAAATCCTGCAATTGAAAATGCTAGATCATTAAACCAAATTCCATGGCTTATAGTATCCATAGGTTTTATGTTTGGTGGAATTTTTATTTTTATAACAGATAAATATTTTCAAAAAAAGATAAAAAATATAAGCATGAAAGAAAAAAGTGTCTTTTTAATGATACTTTCAATAACGATGCATAATATTCCAGAGGGTCTTGCTGTTGGTATTGCTTTCGGTTCGCTTAAGTATCAACATTTAAATACAAGTTTAACAAACGCTTTTATGTTGGCACTGGCAATTGGACTTCAAAACTTTCCAGAAGGAAGCGCAATAAGCTTACCATTAAGAAGAGAAAATTATACAAGATTAAAATCATTTATTTATGGATCACTAAGTGCAATTGTAGAACCCATATTTGGAGTAGTGGGAGCATTATTAACAATCAAAATTCAATATTTAATGCCTATATTTCTTTCATTTGCAGCAGGGGCAATGATTTACGTTATTATCCAGGAATTAATCCCAGAAAGTCAAACGAACAGCAACAAATCTCTTATGGCGATTTTTACTCTTATTGGATTTACAATAATGATGATACTTGACACAGCAATATAGTTACATTAATAGTAATACGATATTATAAAACATTATTAAAATCATCAAATCGTCAAAATAACTATTACAAACCATTTTATAAACCAGTTTAAACAAAAATATTGAAAAAATAATGAAAGAAACCAAAAATAAAGACCAAAGAAGAGGTTGCATCATAAATTCAGATATAGGATTTGAAAGAAATAACATTAAATTATCGTAGAAATTCAAAAATATTAAAATAGATGTACTACTTATCCCAGGAATAATCTTAGAAGTACTATAAACGATGCCCGTAATAGCATACATAAACAATCCATCAACAGGTGTATATATCTTTAAAATAATTAAGACTAAAGCAGCAAAAAGTAGCAAACAAATAAATCTATTATTTATATTAAAGCGTAGTCTATTTTGAGTTAATAATTTTAAAAAAAGAACCATATTTATAATTAAAACTATCCATTTAAATAATTCAAAAAAATTATCATAACAATACAAAATAATTCGAGATGAAGAGATTATTCCTATAAAAAATCCTAAAAAGATAGAAGTTAAATATGAAATTTCAGAAAAACGAAAACGAAATTTATTTAGGATAACAATACACTTTTTGTAATCTCCAAAATAATTTGCAAGAACTCCACCGCTTAATCCTGGAGCTACACTAAAAATTCCATAAAGAAAACCTTTTAATATATTAACTAGATACATAATCAATCATTAAACATTATGATAAAACTGAAAAAAATATGATATTTGAGAAAATATTTGATTTTTTTTCGATTTATGATATACTAATAGAGTAATTTTTCAATGCGGGTGTAGTTTAATGGTAGAGCTTCAGCCTTCCAAGCTGATAACGTGGGTTCGATTCCCATCACCCGCTCCATTAATAAAATTTAACTCGATACATTCGAGTTTTTTTTATGCCTAAAACCCACGTTATCAACTTGGAATTACTGATTTATTCATATACTCAATAATATCGTCAAATAAGCTATACCATTTTAATTGAACTTTATATCTTGCAAATTCATATTTTTTATTATGGTCTATACATCTACTATACGGTTGAAGAGTAAGAAATCCAAAATGAGGACTTGTACTAAACAAAGACATTTTTGAATCCATTATTTTATATATGTCATCTTTTTTTAACCATAAAAAATCTTCGGGTGTTCCATAAACAAGAGCATCAATAGAGTCATGATATACAAGTCCCTTAACTATAAACCGGTCACATACTTTTCTACCTAAACTTTTATTACTAAACCACTTATTTATTTCTTCAATTTCTTTTTTATAATGCTCTCTTAAATACATAGAATCAACTCTCTTAATTCCCTTACCATTAATCGTACCATCACCAAAGTGAAAATAAAGATATTTATCAATTATATTTTTAGGTATTTTAAGATATATTAAAAAATTGATAAAAGTCTTTAAACTTTCTTCATGGACTGAATTCCTAGATCCCATTTTAATGCTAATACGTTTAATAACATTACCTATTTTTATCAAAACATCAGTTTTTTGATTATAGTGGTTCTTCCATGCTTTAATTTCCATATCATCATTAGCATAAGGAAATAAATAATGAATTAGATCATATAATAATAGATTTAATTCACCTACTTTTTTTCTATTAATCGCTACCACAAACGAAAATTCATTATCTTTACCATTCATTTTAATTCACCAAGTGAAAAATAACATATAAAACATAAAAAAATTGTAAAAATTTATCATTTTTACAATTTTTATTTATTCAACTGTACTTATATGACTAAGAGCATTTAAAGATAAATCAGCAATTCCCTTATTTTCAACATACAACGGATATGCAGCGGCACCAATCATTGCTGCATTATCAGTACAATAAAGCATTCTTGGAACTGCAAGTTCAACATTATATTTAGAAGTTACTTTTTCAACCTCACATCTTAAATATTGATTTGCTGAAACGCCACCTGCAAGAACAACCATTTTATATTTCTTTTTAGATAATGCAATATCTATCTTTCTAGTAATTTCATCAACTGCATAATACTGAAAACTTGCAGCGAGATCATTTATATTAATATTTTCTCCACGCTGATGACAATTATGTACAAAGTTGATAACATTACTTTTTAGACCACTATAACTAAAATTTAAAGTATTATCATTTACCGGTTTTGCTAGTTGGTAACTTACGTTACCATCTCTGGCTAACCTTTCAACATTAGGTCCTCCTGGATATGGGACATTTAATATTCTAGCAACTTTATCATAAGCTTCTCCTATTGCATCATCCATAGTAGACCCTAAAAGTTTAAAATCATAATCATTATTCATTTCAACTAATTCAGTATGTCCACCAGAAACAACCATTGCAAGTAAAGGAAACTTGAGTCTATTTTCTATGTTATTAGCATAAATATGACCTACCATATGATTTACCTTTATTAAAGGCTTATTATATATATATGATATCGTTTTAGCAAATTCAATTCCAACTAAAAGTCCGCCCATCAATCCTGGAGCATAAGTAACTGCTACAGCATCAATGTCATTTATATCAAAAGAAGATTTTTTTAATAGTGAATCAAGTACAAGCGTAATAGCTTCTGTATGCATTCTAGATGCAATTTCAGGTACTACTCCACCATATAATGCATGAGTATCCATTTGAGTATATACCTCTAAAGCAACAACTTCCCTACCGTTTTTAACGATGGCTAGGCTTGTCTCATCACATGAAGTTTCAACAGCTAATATATAAATATCCTTCATATAATCATTACCTTTCCATTATAATTGCATCTTTATCATCATAGTAGTTTTTTCTCGTACCTACTTCTTTAAATCCATGGCTTTTATAAAATTTTATAGCATTAATATTATCTTCATTTACTTCTAACACAAATTTAAAACCTTTATATTTTTTTAATAAATAGTCAATTAATAAGGTCCCGATACCATTATTTCTACTATTTTTATCAACAATAATATCTATAATATTGATCTCCCCACATATATTTTGAATGTGAACAAATCCTTTTAAGTTATTATTGTCAATAAAGCAGTATGTTTCATTAATATCTTCATTTAAAGATTTATAATCATATAAAGTATTGAACTTTATATGAAGTTCAGACCCAAGTAAGTAAAGCGAATCTAACATTTCTTCGTTTAACTCGCAAATCATTTTAGAGCCTCGATTTGTTTAATATATATTGGATTAACTAAATGTGGATTAATTGGCTCTTGATTTTTTAAATGTGTGTATATTTGGTTATAATCCATATTATCTAAGTTAATATATTCATCAATGTTAAACTCATCCTTACCAATATACTTAATTTCACCAATTAGCTTTCCACTCATATCATACTCACCAATAAAGTATCCATTCTTTTCTTTTGCAAAATATTTTCCAGGAATAATCTTCTTATTTGAGAATACTTTTAAATCAATTGATGTTATGGTTTTAATTGGAATATTCAATAAATAAGCCGCTGTTTTTGCAATAACAACACCTATTCGAACACCTGTAAAACTGCCTGGTCCAATTACGACAATTAATTCGTTTAAATTCTTAATAGTAATATGATTTCTAGAAATTATTTCATTTAAAGAAGGCATAGTTACTTCACTATGTCTCATTTTACTTTCTATATTTAACTTATCAATTACGAGGCTATCTTTATATAGCACAAATAACACATTAGAATCATGTGTATCAATTAAAAGTGAATACATACAAATCACTTCTTTCTATAATACTGATCTACAAAGCTCCTCATATTTTTCACCGTGTGGTACTAGAGTAAGTACTCTAGTATTTTCACCAGCAATAGCAATGTTAATATCCAGTCTCTCTTTTGGTAAAATATCAGATATCATATCAGCCCATTCAACAATAGAAACACCATCACGTTTAAAATAATCTTCTATACCAACGGATTCATAGTTATCTTCAATACGATAAACATCCATATGATAAAGTTCGGCCTCTCCATCTAAATACTCTTTTACAATATTAAATGTTGGAGATGTTATATCATCACGTATACCTAGTGCCTTAGCAAATCCCTTAACAAACAAGGTTTTTCCACTACCAAGCTCACCATTTAGACATATTACCATTCCAGGAAATTTCTCACTTTCAATATTTTCTGCGAGTTCCCTTGTATCATCTTCTGATCTTGATGTAAATTTATAATCCATATTTATAATCACCTAAAACAATTATAGCAAAGTCAAATATGTATATAAAGAAAATACTTATAAATATTGTCAATACTTGATATAGTTCAAAAATATTTATAAATACTTCCTAAATTAAAGCAAAAAAAAATATTGGCAACTACCTATTTTCGCTTACACTATCGTCGGCGTATAAGTGCTTAACTTCTCTGTTCGGGATGGGAAGAGGTGTGTCCACTTAGCTATCGTCACCAATAAAGGATTTTGTCCT
>JAFZWF010000009.1 GCA_017617435.1 Bacilli bacterium | reverse complement strand
TAAACTTTTAAAAGTCCCAGCTGTCTTTGGTAATTGCTTTAACTAACAAGTATTATAACACCATCTAATTAAATTTCAATAGTATTTTTATCAATTTTTATTCCAGGACCCATAGTACTAGAAATTGAAATGTTAGAAATAAATTGACCTTTTACTGTAGATGGTTTTGCTTTAATGATTGATTTAATAATAAAGTCTAAGTTTTCAGCTAATTTTTTAGCATCAAATGAAACTTTACCAAATACCATATGAATATTTCCATAAGTATCATTTTTATATTCAACCATACCAGATTTAATATCTTCGATTGCTTTTACAACATTTGCTGTAACTGTTCCAGTTTTAGGATTTGGCATTAAACCTTTAGGTCCTAAAAGTTTACCAACTTTACCAAGAAGTGGCATCATTTCTGGAGTAGCAACGATAACATCATAATCAAACCAGTTTTCTTTTTCGATTTTTTCAATCATATCAACATCACCAACAAAGTCAGCTCCTGCTTTCTTTGCTTCAGTTGCTTGAGTACCTTTTGCTAAAACTAAAATACTTCTAGTTTTACCAGTTCCATTTGGAAGTTTTAAAGATCCTCTTAGTTGTTGATCAGATTTTTTAGCATCAATATTAAGTTTAATTGCAACTTCAACAGTTGAATCAAATTTAGTAGTTGATGTTTCTTTAACTAGTTTAACTGCTTCATCAATAGTATAAAGTTTAGCTTTATCTACTTTTTTAGAAGCTTCCACATATTTTTTTCCATAACGTTTCATAGATTTACCTCCTAACTGTGGTATATTAGCGGATAACAATTTATAAAATTATTAATTTTCTTCAGATTGTTCTTCTGATTCTTCTTTATTTTCTCCAATAACTTCAACATTAACGTCAACATCAGCCTTAGCTTCAGCTTCCATTTCTGCAAGTTCTGCATCTCTTTTAGCTTGTTCTGCTTCTTCAATAGCTGCTTCTTTTGCTTGTTCAGCAAGTTCTTGGTCATTAACACCTTTAACAGCAACACCCATGTTACGTGCAGTACCTTCAATAATATTCATTGCAGCATCTACATCATAAGCATTAAGGTCTGGAAGTTTAGTTTCAGCAATTTTCTTTAAATCTTCTTTAGAAATTGTTGCAACTAATTCATTAGCACCTTTATGAGATCCTTTTTGAATTTTAGCAGCTTTCTTAATTAAGAATGCAGCAGGTGGAGTTTTAAGTACGAAATCAAAACTTCTATCTTCATAAATAGAAATTTCAGTAGGTATTACATCACCCATCTTATCACGAGTCTCTTCATTAAATTTAGAACAGAACTCTTGTAAGTTAATACCAGCAGGTCCAAGTACAGTACCAACTGGAGGAGCAGGTGTAGCTTTACCAGCTTCGATTTGTAATTTAATCTTTTTTACGACTTCCTTTGCCACGAAAACACCTCCTATAAATGTATATAATTTTCGCGTAAGTGGTACCAGGCGTAATCCGCAAGTATTCCCTCCCACTTAACAGTAGTTATATAAAAATATATAACTGCAATATAGATATTAACATATTTAATATGATAAAACAACAACTTTTTACCTTTATATAATGAAAAAAGTGCCATTTTTTTGTAAAACAAATCTAATTAAATAACATGTCATACTTATTATATGATATATTAAAATAGAAAAGACGATAAAAAAGGTGATAATATGGTAAAATTCGGAAAGAAATTTTTCTTTGATGAAGAAGATAACAGTTCTTCTAAAAAGCCTGTAACAAAAGCAAAATTAAAAAAGGATACTAAGAAAAAGAAAACAAAGAAAAAAACTAATTATAGTGAAAAAATAAAAGGTTTTTTTACATACCTTGTTTATATATTAAAAAAACTTCTTCCTTTTATCATTATACTAATTGTTATACTGCTACTTATATTAGGTATCAAAGCATGCAGTAAAAATGAAAATAAAAAGAAAAAGAAACCTAATAATAATGATAAACCTATAGTTGATGTTGATAAACCTAAGATTAATTTCTCAATTAATTTAAAACTGGGTGATGAACTTCCAAAACTTGCAGATATAGTTAGTAACTATGATAAAGTTAAAACTGATAATGATAAAATTATATATGATGAAAACATTTTAACTAATGGTAAATTTATAAGTGTTGGCGATTATATAATAAAAGTTGCTATTGGAGAAAATGAATATGAAGTCGTTATTACAGTTAGCGATGTAACACCACCAGTATTAAAACTAAAAGATGTAAAAATTACCGAAGGTGGAACTTACAATATAAACGATTTTGTTGAATCATGCACAGATGACTCCAATAAAGGTTGCACATATAGTTACACATCTGATAAATATAACAATATGACGGAAGTTGGAACTCACGAAATTTGGTTATATGCAAGAGATGAATCAGGAAACCAATCTACGGAACTTTCTGCTAAACTTATAATTGAAGCAAAACCAACTCCAACACCTACTCCAACACCAACTCCGACACCTACTCCTACTCCAACACCTACGCCTACACCTACTCCAACACCTACACCGGTTGAAGATAAGTGTAAATATGGTGATGCATCTTATAAAAGTGATAAAATAACTCTTACATATAATGCAACATCTGATGGATGTGCGCTTGATCCAACAATTGCTAAATCAAAAAATAAATATATTGAAGCTGCACAAGTTATCGGTGAAGCAGATCAAAAAATATTACTAAAACAAATCGAGAAAAAAGGTTATACTCAAGAATCATTTATTAATCCAGTATTTAATACATCTAATAAAGGTTTAGTTGGTTATACAGTAATTGTTAAGTTATATGACACAAATGGTGAAATGATTGTTAACTATTCACTTAAACCAGATGGTACAAGAGTATACTCAAGAAACAAAATAAATCTATAGAAAGGAAATAAATATGAACAATATGGATTTAAACTTCTATAACCACGGCATGAACATTGCCAAAAATGCTTATGAAGAATACAAAAAAGTAAAAGAGCATATTGCTAAAACATATGGAGAAGATGCCGCTTTACAATATCAATGTGGTTATGTAGCTGGTATTGAAGAAATTCGTAATGAAATTCAAAAAGATATTGATAGCAGCGAACTTGAAAATCGTATTCAAGATGCCATAGAAGAAAGTAAAGAAAGATAAAAAAAGAATTAGCAAACCGCTAATTCTTTTTTAATCACTGTTTCTATTATTTCTAAATCTATCTTTAGGATCTAAAAATTTCTTTCTAAGTCTTATATCATCTGGTGTAACTTCAACATATTCATCATCTTCAATAAATTCAAGTGCTTCTTCTAAAGTAAATGTTTTAGCTTTTGTTAAAACAATTGCTTCATCTGCTCCACTAGAACGAGTATTTGTTAAGTTTTTATTCTTACAAGGGTTAACATCAAGATCATTATCTCTATTATGAATACCAATAATCATACCACAGTATACATCTGTTCCTGGTTCAATTATTAAAGTACCTCTATCTTGTAAGTTAAATAATGAATAACCTAGTGCTTTACCATTTTCCATAGATACTAAAACACCATTTTTACGTCTTGTAATAGGTCCAACATAAGGTTTATAGTCATCAAAACTTCTAACCATAACACCTTCACCTTTAGTATTAGTAATAAATGCAGATCTATAACCTATTAAACCTCTAGTAGGTGCACTAAACTCTAAGTGTGAGAAATTTTCACTATCTGATGAAACTGATACTAAAATACCTTTTCTTTCTTGAATATCATTAATAACTGTTCCAGAATAGTCATTTGGACAGTTAATAATGACTTTTTCAAATGGTTCACATTTAACACCATCAATTTCTTTAATTAAAACTTCTGGTTTAGAAACAGATAGTTCATAACCCTCTCTTCTCATATTTTCAAGAAGAATAGATAAGTGTAGTTCACCACGTCCACTTACTTTATAACCATCAGCACCATCAAGAGTTTCAACTTCAAGACCTACGTTTGTTTCAAGTTCTTTATCAAGTCTTTCTTTAATATGTCTATTAGTTAAGTATTTACCACTCTTACCTGCAAAAGGAGAACTATTAACTAAGAAGTTCATAGATAAAGTTGGTTTTTCAATAACAATTGGAGGAAGTGGATCAGGTTTCCCATTTTCACAAATAGTATCACCAATAGAAATTGTAGAACATCCAGCAACTGAAACTATATCACCATAATAAGCCACATCTTTTTCTACTCTTTTAATTCCTTCATTAACAAACAGTTTAGAAATCTTAAATGATGTTTGATTACCATCATTGGTAACAAGTGTTACTGTTTCGCCATTTTTGATTTTACCTTTATTAATACGTCCAATACCGATACGTCCAATATACTCATCATAGTCAAGTGCAGATACTTGAAGTTGTAAGTTATCATTTTCATTTCCTTCAAAAGGTTTAACATGATTAATTACAGTTTCAAGAAGTGGAGCTATTGAATTAGAATCATCATCCATACTTAGTTTTGCTATACCATCTCTAGCAACACCATATATTATAGGGAAATCTAATTGTTCATCACTTGCATTAAGTTCTAAGAATAAATCAAAAGTCATATCAACAACTTCCTGAACTCTTGCATCTTTTTTGTCTATTTTATTAATAAATAAAATAGGTCTTAAATTTTGCTCTAATGCCTTCTTTAAAACAAATCTTGTTTGAGGCATAGGTCCTTCAGCTGAATCAACTAATAAAATTACAGTATCAACAGTTCTAATAACTCTTTCAACTTCACTTGAAAAATCAGCATGACCTGGTGTATCAACTATATTAATTTTATAATCTTTATATCTTATAGCGCAGTTCTTAGAATAGATAGTAATTCCTCTTTCTCTTTCAATATCATTACTATCCATTACACAGTCTACTACTTCTTCTCTTTCACTAAAAACACCGTTTTGTTCAAGTAGTGCATCTACTAAAGTACTTTTACCAGCATCTACGTGAGCAACTACAGCTATGTTTATTATCTTTTCCATATGGTCAACTCCCAACGAATTACCAAAAGATAATACAACAAATTAATAAAATATGCAAGAAAAAAACTACCGAAGTAGTTTTACTGTTTCTTATTACCAAATTTCTTTTTAAACATAAATACAAATACCATAATAGCAACTAAATAATATGCTATCTCAAAACCAAGGGTATAATATTTATCAAAAGATTTATTTTTAAACATATCTGCAAAGATTTGAGAACCTATATCTCTTACAAATATGAAAAACACCTTAAGAAGTATTACAAGCAAAAATATGTACACTACGTAAAATATTGCATTACGAGATGCCTTATTGTTTTTACTTGTTAAAAGAGAAATAAAATTTTTAAATGCCCCTTTATCATAATTAGAATCATCATATGATTTATCAAGTAATTTTTTATAATCAAGTCCATGAGATAAATAAATAGCTGTTACTAAATCATCTATATTACCAAAATTATTAATAACAAATGCCTCATCTTGACCCATATTAACATAATTATCTATTGCACTAATATACTTGTTTACTTCTTTTTCTCTTTCATTATCAACAAGATAAAATAATTTTTTATTAAGTAATTCTACAAATTGATCCTTATTCATATCTTCACCCTTTTTATATGTAAAATTATAGCATATATATCAAAAAAAGACTATTGATTATTAATAACTTTTACAGGTATAATATAAAAGAGGGATGTAAATGAAAAATGATTTAATAATTAATCCAGAAAAGAAAAAGAAAACACCACTTCTACTAAATTTTTTAATATTAGTACTTGGTTGTATGCTTCTTACAAATAACAATAGAGTTGTAGTATGGACATGTTATATTACTGGAGGTATTTCATGCTTAATAGGTTTATTTAACTTATTTAGTAAACAACTAACAAAAAAAGAAGGAAACATGACTTTAGGTGTATATGCATTAGTGCTTGGAATTCTACTAATAATACTTGCATATACTATTGAAGTTACACTTAGAATGATTATTGGTATATGGTTAGTAATTAATGGTTTAACAAAAATTGCTCTATCATTTAAAGCAAAAGATAAGTTCGTACCTCTTTTAGTTTTAGGTGGTATATTAATTATTGCTGGATTATACTGTATTTTAATTTCAAATGTACTTCTTATACTAGTTGGTGTATTTTTAATTATTAGTGCAACAATTGATTTATATAATTATTTCTTTAATTAAGAAGTATTTAAAAAGATCTATCAATTACTTGATAGATCTTTTTTTATTTTTAATTTTTTTTACTACAACAGGAATAGTAAATCCAAGTATTAAAACAATACTTCCAGCAAAGATAAATAAGTATTTATATATATCATCGCTTGTTTTAGGATTATCAGTTTTAACTTCTATTACTTGAGGTTCTTTTGCACTATTATTTGGTGTATCTTCTTTAGGTATTATTGAAGACGTATCATCATCCTTTTTAGGAATTTCAGGAATTATGATTGTAATATCTTTTTTCCTATATCTATAAGATATTTCAATATTATCTCTATCAACAATACCAGTTTCATCGCCAATAATAGATACAAGTTCATAACCATCAATACCATTAGATGGTCTTACACCTGTATATGTTGTTCCATAAAGAAGATTTTGAATATTACTTATACCAATATCTTTACCAGTTTCAACATCTACATATCTAGATATAACTCTACCATATTTAGGAGTTTCCGCTGATTTAGGTTTATAGTAATAAGTAACTAATATATTAGGCGAATTAACTGTTCCTTGCTCAGTACCTGTAACAGACAAGAAAGTGTAATCATTTGGAATAGTAGATAACTTACTTGTTTGATAGTTAGATCCATATGTAAGTGTTTCTACATTATCTGTTGCAATAGGTTCTAAAGTAACAGCATCTAAATGCTTAGTTGTAACTGTACCTTTAAGTTTTTGATAATAATAAATAACTATTATCTCATCGCCTTGTGCTTCACCAGATTCATTTCCAGAACTACTTACATATTCATAATACTGTGGATCAGTTGCAAGTTTATAAGTATAGTAAGTTAAACCTCTGTCATAATAATCTGTAACAGGATCAGCTACCGATAAATTAGTATCTTTATCAATAAATTTCGTAGTAATTAAAGTTTTATTAAGTCTTGTATATAAATAATTAACTTCAGCAAAAGAACTATTTAATTGTCCGTTTTCATCACCATCAACACCAGTTAATTGATATAAAACGATATCAATTGGACTTGTTGAATAATTTGAGCCTTTTACTCCTCTTAAGTTAAGTGGATCATGAAGTGATTTATAAGTATCTTTATCTATATAATTAACTTTTAAATTTCCATATGCTAAGTAGTAATATGTAACTTCTATTGGTTCAGTAGTAAAGTAGCCATTCATATTATCTGGTAGAATATATTGATTGTTTGCATCTTTTACAACTTCATATTCGCTACTATTTGCGGGATATGTTTCATATGGATCTCCATAATCTCCAGTTATAGTTTCATCAGGAGCTATTGGAATTGTTGTACCACTAATATAGTGGTGAACTAATACTTTAGATGAGTATCTTTCTAGTTCAACATAAACATTTTTAGCTTCTGTAACATTTGTTATACGATCTAAATTAACAACTCCATCAATACTTGATTTAAAGTTAACTTCATCATTATTAATTTTTATACTTTTTACGTAGTATCCTTGAGATGGTGTAATTTTAATTAAGTAATTAGAATCATCACCATGTTTAACTATATCAATATCACCAGGATTATTAGTAATATTTTCATCACCAGTACTAATTTCCTTAATGTTAAATAAAACATTATTAGAATCATTTGATTGAACATTAATTGTGTATTGTTTTCTAAAGTTAAATAACTCTAAATTAATTACTTGTTGAGCAACAGGAAGCTCTTCACGATTAACTTTAAATTTAGCAATAAGTATATCATTATTTGTGTTTCCGTTTACTGGAGTATGTGAATCCTCATCATCTATATCAACAATTTCTTTTGTTAATGAAGGGATTGCTATAGCAAAGCTATCATTAACAATATTTGTAGTTTGATGCATAAAGTAACTTGTGTTTTCTACTCCATAAATTTGTTTGATCCAATCAACTTTAGAATCCTTATTTACTCTATAAACAAGATATGCAGTATTTCTATCATACTCATTTAACACTAATTTATTTCCATTATCTAGGAATAATGTTCTCTTATCTTCATCATATAACGCTTGATATGGTGTATCTGCATTTGTTAAATCAACAACAATATATCCATCACCATCTTTAATTAAATAAAGTGGATATGCATTATATGAATAAACAGAATTATACATTGTAGATGAATCAATATATTGACTTTCTCTTGAATATGTAGCAAGACGAATTAAATTAGTAACATTACCATCCTTATCAAATTCAATAACGTATGGACCAACAGCTGGCATTCCACTTTCGCTTACTTTAATGGAATCTGGAATTGGGAATTGTAGATTATCGCCCGTTGAGAAATTTCCTGAAACAAAATTATAAATTTTATTTAATGTTCCATTCATAACAACACTAAACGATCCATCATCATTAATAAATGAAAAGTTATTATTAGAGTCCGCTCTTATATCAGAAATATCTGTGCCATTTATTCCAAGTGGGGTTATAAATGTAACATTTCCACTTGCATCAAATTTAACGTAAATAGCAATTGTGTAGTACTCATATGGCATTGCATCAGCATAACCAAACTGAGCAACAAGAATTGCGCCTACTGTACCATCATCAAAATACTTAATTCTATTTTGATATATATTAGATCCAAGTGATTTAAAGTATACTGGATCACCTAAATCAATATTATGATTAACTAAGTATTCATTAAACTTGACATCTATATTATCAGTTATTGGTACTGCACTAATAAATTCACCATTTTTATTAAATTTAGTAATATAGAATTCATCTTTTGTTGTAGATTCATTAGTGATAAGTGTTCCATTTGTTAATCTAAAACTATTATATGATCCTCTAGTATATGGCCCAAATTGATCACCAATTTGCATTACATTTGCCTTACTTAATTTACCTATTAATACTGAACCAGTATTATTAGTATCATAAAATAAACTATAATATATTTGTTCTGGAATATTTACATTATATGAATCTGCTCTACAATAAACTTCAGAGTCATTTCCATCAATTAATTGACTTGGACTTTCACTTCCAGTCTTTGGACATACTTCTTTATACAAAGTAACAAATGCAGGTTCTGGTTTAGCTCCATTATTGTATAATATATCTCCTGTATATTTATCAATTCTTACATCTGCATTTTGAGCAAAATAAATATAATATGAATCATTTTCTTCAGTTACTACACCCTTAAAGTTAGATGACATATATTCACTAGCTTGATTTGGGTCAATTTTAGAATTGTAATATACATTATCGTTATCAAAATATCTAACTTCAACATTTCTTCCACCAACATATGTTATTGGTGTATCCCATTCTATTTCACTATTAGAATTATATTTAACAACATGTAGCGCAGATGTAGTTGTATTAGCAACAACTAGATATCCATTATCACTTGTTGTAAATACATTAAGCATCTTATAACTTAAGTTACTTGGGTTATTATTACTATAATTATATTCATCAGGTAAATCAACAAGTGAATCAATATATGCTCCACGAGGTTGATACAATCTATTTTCACCAACGGTAAAATAAATTATTTCATTTGAAATATCATATTTTTCATCAGAAGGAATAACCTCTGTTAACTTATATGTTCCCTCACTCAAACCAATTGTTATAGATCCATTATTATCAGTTTTAATTAGATAAACAGTTTCACCATCTATAACTTGTTTTTCACCTACAATGTTTCCATTCATATCTTTAGCAGGTGATAACTCTAAAGTTACTTTGTCATAAGCTTCAATTTTGTAGTATGTATTTGGTAGTACTTCACCAGTATCGTTATCTTTTTTTACCAAGTTAAATAATGGATAGTTTTCAACATATGCAGTAAATACTAAAGGATTTTTAATCTCTGTTGATTTAAATTTATTATTTGTAACATAAGTAAATTGATAAGTTGGTTCTGGATCAGCAGATGGATCATTAGGATTAGTTTTATAATTTGCATCAATTTTAAAATTAACTTTTGAATTATTTATAGAATATCCATTAGGTGCATAAACTTCTTCGATTGTATAAACATTATTAACAGGATAATCACTATTATTTCCAACACCAGGAACCTGACTATAATTTCCAGAATAAGATAAATATAAATCTAATGTAGCTTTACCATTTTCATCCGTTGAGAAAAGTGTATTATCAGCATAACCAGGACCTGAAATTTTAAACATTGATCCAGGTAAAGGTTGACCAGTTACTGCATCAGTTTTGACTATTTCAAATGTTTCTTTAGTCATTTTTTTATTATATACAGATAAAATTAATATTGGATGACCATATGCATCTACTGTATCAGATGCTATTAACTGCCTTACATTAGGATTATCACTACTTTGTAAGTTATATTTTTGTTTATTTTGATATAACTCAGTTTGGATAGATAAATTTGTAAGTTTCAAGTTATTTAAACTTAAATATGCATATTCATATGAACCTCTATTATATGTAATATATAAATCATAATCACTACCACCAACAAGTGGGGTATCAATAATATTATTACGATATTTAGTTTTAGCAGAAACTAAATCAATATTTTGTGTAAGATAATATTGATATTCACCTACACTTAAATTATATAAATTAGGTGATTCAGTATAATTCATTTTTGTTGATAGTGATATTCCTACATTTGAAACAGTACTAGCAGAATAATCATCATCAAGTTCAATATCACCGGTTAGTCGATATTCATCTTGATATCCATCAAGATTTAAAATTAAATTACAATCTATTTCTCTTTCTGAGCTAACTCCAGGATCTGGAATTTCAAGTGAATAAGAACTTAAGTTAGCTGTAAATATAGCTTCAGAATCACAATTACCACTTCTAGTTATTACTGGAGCTTGTCTTGTTGTTAAATCAAATGTATTATCATCTTTATCTCTTACTACCTTAAAATCAAATTCTTTTGTTTTAGCATAACCATCAATATATGTTTGTTTAACGTGGTATACTTCTCCAGGAACAAAATCTATTAAAGTATCATTACTTCCACTAGAACTAGTAGTAACTCTAATACCATTTTCATGATTCTTTCCTGTTATTTCATATACAGCATCAAGTTGAGAATTATTATCTATATCAAAACTGTTTAAAATCGTCCAATAAGTTACTTCGTTTTCAAGTTCAATATCAACTTCATTATTATTTACAAATGAAATATTTCTAAAATTATCTGAATTAGATAAACTTAAACTATTATCTAGTTGATTATTACTGATTCTAAATTCTCTTTCTTCTTCATCTAAAATAGCGCCTGTTCTTGCAGTAATTTGTTTTAAAACATAATCAGTATCAACATATAAGTTTTCAACTTCAGCATAACCGTTTGAATTAAATGTTATTGTTTGTACATCTTCACTATTATTAATAGGATAAAGCTTATATGTTCCACCTGTTATCTTTTGGTTAGTTGAGTACTTTTTATATAAATTAAGTTTTAAGTTATAAAGCCTTGCAATTCTAGCACCTAACTTAAATCCAGATGCACTAGCTGAGTAAGTACCACTTTCAGTCATATAGTCAAAATATGCTCCATGAGTAAAATATGATACTTTGTTTAAATTTTCAGTTGTAACAGGAAGTTCAACAGGATATACAAAACTAATTGTTTGACCAACGTTTAATTCATAGTCTTCATCAAGAACAATCATATAAGATTTAACTTGTTTATAATCAGCTGGAGTTTCTGTCCACCCATTCATTATGTTATTTAAATCATTACTTGGTTCAGACATATAAGAATAGTAAATTTTGACATTTCCGTTTAATGATGGATCATATGTAATAGGTCCATCCATATATGAATCAAATTCTGTTCCTAAATCACCAGAACCAATTTGATAAGTATTATTAACATAACCAGTTTTACCAATTACATATACATTTTTAACATTATATGATGAATTGTTTTGAATGCTTATTCTTAAATCAGCATCTTTTTCATCTCTGTTTGGATCAACATCAGCAATTAATGGTGATGGTGTATAAGATGTACTTACACTTTGATCATAATTTTCAAGTGACTCCCAAGTAGTAACTTCACTTGGATAAGAAATACTTACTTCTTTTGAATCATAAGCAATTATTTCATTAACATTTCCATCAGTATCAACATCGTATATATCTTGATTATTACCTAAATATATTGTGGATGCATTATTAACACCATAAACTTCAAAATTAACAGTATCGCTTCGAAGTGCAGGATTAACAACACCATCAAAGTCTAACTTAATGTCAGCTGCTTCGCCACTAAAGACAATTCTAATAAATAAATTATCACCAGATTTAAATTTCTCGGTTGATAAAATTGTCATGTTGCTTCCATATGATGATGCATTAACATTTTTCAAATCAATAAATAGCTCAGGAATTTTTAGTAGAATTACTCCTCCATCCCATTTGCTATGTATGATATCATCATCATTAGTTTTAATTCTTAATTTAAATGGTATTGAAAGTACAGATGCATCTCTATAATAAGTTGTTTTGTCAGTAGTTAAACCAACAGAAGAAGATTTTTCTGACAAAACTGCATTACCTATTTGAGGCACATGTGCAGAATCATCAACTTCAGATATTTTTTGCCATGTTTCTATTCTATTAGTTATATTTCCGTAATTAAATGTTGGGAATGTAGTTTTATCTATCTTACTTACATCAAAACTCTTAGTAAAATAGAACGTATATTTTAAGAAACTAGATTCAGGAAGTTCATTAGATTCTATTTTAATTCTATGAACATTTGCAGGGAAATTAAGGGTTTTTCCAAAATCCTTTTGAGTAATTACAAATAATATAGTTCCAGTATCTGCATCAGTTACTGTAAATGATTGGTTAGTAGTATATAAATTACTCTTTACAACTCTAATTGTTGAGTAATCAATATAAGAAGACATATCGGTATTACCGAAGAATGTTCCTTTATCTAAGTAATTAGCAGTACCACCTTTATCGTAAGCAAGTCTTGAATTAACCTCATATTTTTGATTATAAACCATTTCCTCATAACGAGGTTCTTGCATATTGTTATCTTTATATAAAACCATAATAGGTGTTTTATCTACATAATATTCTTGTTCTTCAAGAACATAATCACCTAAATAAACCTTTGATGCATCCATAAATCCGTCAGTTGAAGGATATAAAGCATCAATTTGTTGAGATATTATTGTTTGTCTTTTCTCACTTGTTTCAGTTGCACCTGTTGAATCTTTAATACCAACGTGCCATGATGAAGCAGACAAAGAAACGAATTCATTAGATGCTTCTTCATCTCTTTCATATGTAACATCAACATACCACAGTGTAATTCTTTTATCTAAAGTTTTAAATGAATAAGCAGGTTCAACAATTACATTATCTTCAATAACCGCTGTTTTTGTAGCACTAAATGTTAAATTGTCTTCATCAAAACTTGAAGTGAAATTTTGAGTACCTTCAGTTCTAATTACAACATTTGTAGGTTTTGCACCAAGAAGTGTAGAAACACTGCCTTCAATATGTGATTCAAGAAGTGGCATTGATGAATATCCTTCATTAACATATACTTTGTAATTAACTACAAATGAGTTTTGTTCACTACTACTATTTGTTCTTGTATAATGAGTAATTATTCCATTTGTTTGAACATTAACATCGTAATTAATTTCTTTAGTAATATTTGTAGTTTCCCCTGTAACATTATCATATACTTGACCAGTTAAAACAACTTTATTAGTTCCACTAAATTTATTTAAGTCTAAATCTAAAGAAGGTGTTACATTTAGAAAGAAAAATGAACTAACGCCATTACTTACATCGCTAAGTGTTATAGTATCAAAATCATCACTATAGTAAGAAGTTGGAATAGCAGAACTCTTAGGTACAGTACCACTTACAGTTACGTTGTCATTAATAAATGAAATACTTGCATTTTTTAGTGTGACATCACCATTAACCTGTAATGAAAAATATAGTTTTTCACTTTTATTATTTTCAAGTGAAATTCCACGGTAACCTTCAGCTTCACCATTGTTATCTTCATCACTTAAAAAGAAAGCATCAAATTTAACATAATCAGTTCCTTCTATATTTTCTTCATTATCTAAAACAGGATTAAAAACTTCATACTTAGCTAGTTCTATCTCATTAGTATACGAAATATTTCTTACCTTAATACATACTATAATCGATGATAAAATTGCTATTAACAATAATATAAAAACTAAGTTCTTTTTTTTCTTGCTATCCATGACACACTACCTCTATTATAATATTATATTTTTTGTCAATAATTGTCAATTAAAGACGTTATTTTTTAACCCATTTCAAAAATAAAAAAATCCATCATCTTGATGGATTTATTTATCATATCTTTTTGTACTTATTACAAAACCTAAAATGCTAGCAAGAACAGCACCAACAAACATAATAATTATTACTTTATCTTGTTTGTTATTACTATTAGAAGATTTCTTTTTTTCTTCCTCTTCATATTTATTTTCTAGTTCTATGGCTTCTTCAAGAGTAGTTGATTTAACATTTTTGTATTTATCTTTTTTAAGTAGTTCAGAAACAACATCTTTTCCTTTAGCTTCAATACCTGCTTCTAAGAACTCATCAAAGTCATCAACAAATGTTTCACTATAACCAACATATTGTTTTTTACCTATAACATTATAAGGTGCTCCCTTATATTTAGAACCAAGTTCTTTTGCAACTAACTTTGCTAATTTCATTGTTTTTTTATCACTTACATCATAAACAACTATATCAAGTCTATCTTTATATTGATCTTGAATTAATAATAAATGATCCATCTCATCAGCACAGTGAGGGCAACCAGATAACCTAAATAGATAAAGAGTAGCTTTGTAATCATCTGTTTTTTCAACACTTTCTTTTTTAGCAGCTACCTTATTAACTCCTCCTACTAATAAAAGTACAAACACTAATAAATAACAAATTATTTTTTTCATAAAACCTCCTATAATTTAACGATTAATTATCATGTAATTTCTTTTGTGCATTTTTTCCGCCAGGTATACCTATATCATATTTATAAACATTATCAATTTCTTCTGATCTAAAACTATCAAACACTTTGCTTGAATTAGCAACGTCCATTAAATCATTTGCTTTTCTTAACCTATCATCCATATTGCTTCCACTAGCAGATAGAGGTTGACCACCACCATTGATACATCCACCAGGGCACGCCATAACTTCTATAAGATCATAATTATGAATATCTACTTTTTTTAATTCATTCATAGTTGAAACTCTCAAAGTCTTAATTACTCTATCACCAAAATCATACTCGTTTTCAACAGATAATTGTTCATTATTTAAATTATTTCGATCATAATTTAAAATCATTTCTTTATGATTTTTTAAATAATATGCACTTCTTACAACAGATGATAAAACACCACCGCTAGTTCCGTATATTATACCAGATGAAGTTGCTTTTCCGACTAAATCATCAAACTCACACTCACAAACTGTCTCAAGGTCTATTTTAGATTCATTAATCATATATAAAAGTTCTCTAGTTGTTATAACATAATCAATATCATCTGAATCTATAATTTCTTCTTTTTTACTAACGCAAGGCATTAACATAACATTAATAAGTTTCTTATCAAAATTTATGAATTTTGATAAATAATTTTTTATAAGATAACCTTGCATTTTTATAGGTGATTTTGTACTTGATACATATTTATCTAAACCGTTTTCTATAGCATATTTTTTCCATGAAGGGCAGCAAGAAGTCATAAGTGGAAGATTATTTCTTTCCAATCTTTCAACAAATTCTGTTGCTTCCTCAATCGTAGTTAAATCTGCTCCAACTGCAACATCATATACATAATCAAAACCTAATCTTTTTAAAATACCAACAACCTTTTTTGTTGGGTTATCATTTTTTATGTTTAATTCTTTAGTTAATGAAACTCTAGCTGCTGGTGCCATAGATATAACCAAAGTATAATCAGTATCATTTAGATAATTAAGTATTGTTTGGTAGTCATATTTAGGAACTAGTGCACCTGTTGGACAGCTTAAAATGCACTGACCACATTTAATGCAATTAGGTCCAATTCCTTGAATACTATCACATGTTTTTTTGCAAACTCCACAGTGAATACATTTTTCTTCTATTCTTTGTATACACGGATTATCTAAAAACTCTACTCTTTCATTTTTCATTTAACTAAATCCTTATAAACAGCAACAATTCTTTTTACGATATCATTACTATCTAACTTCATATCATTAGTTGCTAATAAAGTTGCAAGACCATTAGAATAAAGCCATAAATGCATGAATAAAACTTTAGCATTTTCAAATGAATAACCATGCTTATTAACCAAATTAATAATGGCAGATTGATTCCATTTTTCATCAAGTACAGAATCTATTGATTTCCAACTTAAGTTATTCGATAAAAACAAAGTTTTAAATAAATTTTTATGTTCCTGAGCAAATTCAATATATGCAACACATAATGTAATTAATGCTTTTTCTTTATCAATACGAGATGTTATAAATTCATCATAAAATTTATAGATATTATCATAAACACCTTTTTTTACTTCTTCCATTCCATCAAACATACGATAAAGTGGTTTAGTTGATATACTAAGTTCCTTTGCTAAACCTCTAGCATTAAGTGACTCCCATCCTGTTGCAGCAACAATTGCTTTTGCTTTAACAATTACATCTTCTTTTTCAAAAGTAACTATACTTGCCATCTTAAACCTCCCTTATGGTAACTTATGTTTCCATTATATCACAAATATAAAAAAAGAAAAACTATTAGGTTACCTAATAGTTAAAAAATAATATAAAAGTAATATTAACCCAAGAGCAATGCGGTAAACACCAAATGGTTTAAAATCATGTTTCTTAATATAAGATAATAAGAATTTAATAGCAATTATTGATACAATATATGCAACAATCATACCTGTTAGTAGTATTGCTATCTCAGATCCACTAAAGTCAAATCCAAATTTAACAAGTTTTAATAAACTTGCTCCAGCCATAACAGGCACTGCAAGATAAAACGTAAATTCAGCAGCTACTGTTCTATTAGTACCAATAATTAATGCACCTAGTATAGTTGCTCCACTTCTAGATGTTCCAGGGATTAATGCAAGAACTTGAAATAAACCAATATATAAAGCAAGTTTATAACTCATTGTTGTTATTTCATTGCATTTAGCATTTTTATTTGATACGTAGTTTTCTACGATAATAAACAAAATTCCATAAATTATAAGCATTAAAGCAACTGTTGGAAAATTATAAAAATGTTTATCCAAAAAATCATCAAGTAAAAAACCAATAACAGCTGCTGGAATACATCCAACTATAACTCTTTTCCATATGTTTATTGATTTATTAAATTTTTCTTTATTTTTTGTATAAAGTAAAAAATTTAATTTTTTAAAATAAACAGTACAAACAGCAAGTATTGCTCCCAACTGAATTACCACTAAATATACTTCCCAAAAATCAGCAGATACATCTAAAGATAAAAACCTTTTTAAAAGTATCATATGACCTGTACTACTAATTGGAAGCCACTCTGTTATTCCTTCAACAATTCCAAAAATAACACTTTTTATTAACTCAATAATCATTATTTATCACCTTATGTTATATATTATTCAATTAAAAAAGAGATTATTTTCTCTTTTTTAATAGATCTCTTATTTCTTCAAGTAAAATTACATCTTCACTCTTTTTAGGAGCTTCTTCTTTTGCTTCTTCTTTAGTTTTCTTTCTGTTAAGTCTATTAATAAACTTAATAACTAAGAAAATACAGAAAGCAATAATTAAGAAATTAACTACCTGTTGAATGAAAAGTCCATAGCAGATTGTTGCGTCTTTAACATTAAGTGTTAAAGCAGTAAAATCAATACCGCCAAGTATAATTCCAACTAAAGGCATAATTATATCATTAACAAGTGATGTAACTATAGCACCAAAAGCACTACCAATTACAACACCAACAGCTAAATCAATAACGTTACCTTTACTGATAAATTCTTTAAATTCTTTAGCCATTTTTTTCATAATTAAAACTTAAACAATTTGTCTCCTTTCGTTAAACTTTTATTTAATCTTTCTAAATCCTTAACTGCATCATCTTTAGTCTTATAAAGACTTACAACATCTTCAATTCCACCCCAAAAGCTATGAGCATACTCTCCCATGATAGCATACTTATATCCTTTTTGAGCATAATATCTTGTTATATTAAATGCATAGCAATTAAGAACTTTTTCTTTATTTTGAGACACAACCCACATTTTTTTCATTCCTTTCAAATTAATTATAGCACAATATATTTTTAAGAAAAGAAAAAAGATTTCAAAAATGAAATCTTTTTTTTATTTATTTTTTTTCTTAGTGTTTTTAGCAACGTATTTTACTTTAACACCTTTATATAAGCCAAATTGTTTTTTAACACCTTCTGGTAAATTTTTCTTTATTACTTTCATTTCTTCAACTCCTCGCCTGTTTAATATAATAGCATTATTAGATTATCTTGTAAATTAAAAATTATAAGATATAATCAGATATCTTTATCATTAATGGAAATAATGTTTCACCACAAGACGAATATTTATCAATCATTGATACTAAGAATGATTCCTTATATTTAGGAACACTTCTTAAAGTAAGTGGCCACATATGTTTTAAAATGATATCTTTTTCCTTGCTATTAAGTTCAAAGTGTAAGCATGCATTATTTAATGCTGTTTTTGGATGTGTGTAACCATGCTTTTCTAATATCTTTTTACCTTTAGGTTGTAAGTGCCAGTCATATAAGAATAAATCATGTAAAAGTCCGGCGCGTGCAGCAGAAATGTAATCCATCTTTAATGCTTTTGCAATTTTGTAACTTCTATATGATACTCTTATGCAATGATCTAGTGTGGAGGTTGAACCATGCTGTGTATAATTATCCATGCTTAAAACAACACTGTTTTCAATCAAATCTGATACAGTATTGTAATAATCTTTTTTAGAAAGAAGTTTTTTTGAAAACTGATTCATACAGATGTCTCCCCCTTTCACTTACATCTATATTATACGACAAAATTAAAAATATTCCAGTTTTATTAATAATTTTCATACATAATATGTTTAATAAGTGTATATCTATTGATTATTTTATTAATAACTAATATAATAAGTATTACCTTTATTTAGGGGGAATAATATATGGATGAAACTGTTATTAAATATTTAAATGACACAATTAAAGGTTTAGAAGAAAAACAAAAAAAATTAATTGGTAAACAAAAAATTGTTAATGGTGATGTTTATACTGCAAACACAAACATTAATCACTTAAAAGCTTTAAAAGAAATGCTTGATCAACCAGAAAACAAAGAACTATTAGAAGATGAACCGTATGTTTTAAATGGTAAAACAATCTATGTACCAAGTACAAGAGCTAAATTATACGACTATGTTATTCCATATATTAAAAATCCTAGAAATATATACTTATATAGTTCATCAGTTATTATAAAAACAAACAAAAAAGATAAAAGTATTAATAAATACTTTAATCCTGAAGTAACTAGTATATATGATTATGACAATAATAATGTTCTTGGTAAAATTTATATAAATTTAGAAAATCCAACAATTACATCCTTTGTACTAGAAAAGAATTGTAAATGGTTCGAAAGTAAAAATAAAATATTAATTATGGATCCAAGAGATGATTACTTTAAAGATTTAATGGCATCAAACAATCCTAAACAAATTAGATTCGAATACATAACAGAACTCCTTGAAAACGGATATGAAGCTGCAGAGTATTTATTATCTAAATATTACATTATATTGGACCCAAATAATACAAATAGAACTTATAATGATTAAAACTTACAAAATAGTAAGTTTTTTTGTTTAATTAAAAAAGATATATTATAATATAGCAGAGGTTATGAAATATGACTAAAATTCTATTTATAAGACATGCTTTTACACCAGCAAATAATATTAGATTTAATAAGCAACTAGGTATATATAAAATAGCAAAAGACAAAAATATGCCAATAGATTTAATTTATGGGGTTAAGCAGGCAGAAGAATTAAATAAATTTATTAATACATTAAGTGGAAACGTTCTATGTTTAGTAAGTCCCTATAGAAGAACTAACGAAACAATGAACATTGCTCTTAAAAATGTTAATTTTTCATATGAGATAAAAACTTTAGATGAGTTATCTGAACTTAATGCAGGTTTTCACTACGCAGTAAATAATAGTGAGTTATTAAGTGTGCACCCAGAAGCTAAAGAAGTTCTTGAAAATTTAAAAATTGATCCATATAATACTAAATATCTAAATGGTGAAAGCCAAATAGATGTTAAAAATAGGACCAAAAATATATCATCAGAGTTAACTTTATTATCAAATAGTAATAAATATGACTACATAATTATATTTGGTCATGGAGTAGCTAACAATTGGATAATATATTGGTTAACAGGAAATTTAAACAAAATATATCAGAATAACTGTGATGTTTTATCATATGAAAAAGGCAAAGTTGAACTTATTTTTCATCCTAAAACAATAGTTCCAGATGGATACAAAGTCGATATAGAAAAACATATAAATCACGTAAACAACTCAAACATTAAATACTAAAAATCACTAATCAAACGATTAGTGATTTTTTTACATACCCATCAAAGAAATGTTTTTATATTTATCAACCTTAACTTTAACAGTTTCTTCTTTAGAAACTTCATTATCGACAATACTTACATATTTAAAAGTTATTGTCGTTACACCTTTTTTTAAACCTTTAAATACATAATGTACATATACTGGTCCACCTGTTATATTCTTATCATAATTTACAGTTTCTTTAAAACTCTCATCTAGGGTTACAATGTTTTTATCTTTTATTTCATAAATCCATTCATACGGAACCCCGGCACTTGTTTTATATGTCAACTCTAAAGTTTTTGATCCTGACTTTTCTTTATGAACCTCTAAAAATATAACAAGTCCACAAACAATTGTTATAATTAATATTAAAGATATAATTAATTTCTTGCTCAAGGTATCACCCACTAAAATAAATATAACATAAACTTTTTGAAATTTATATTTTATAATTTGATCTTTTACATACCTTTACTCATTATATTTATAATTAATAAATACCCATGATTTAATTTATTATAGGTGAATAGTGTGAACAATGATAAAAATAATAAGCTACTTAATTCATATGTCTTTTCAACAATAAAATTATCTAATTCTTTTTTCATATTATCACCTAACATTATTATATATTTAAAAAATGTATATATTGTATTAATTTATATAAAGTTGTTTTAAATGACTAAATTTTTTATTACAATCATTTATTAAATATTTTCTAACTCGAGGATTTTTTTCTAAATAATCATTTGTATCATATCTTGTACAAATATCATCTAAATCAATTAGAACCACATCAAGCGTATTTATATCAACTAATATATTATTGCTAGTTAAGTCTCTTGGAAAAATATTAAGAGTTAAAAGTTCATCTAGTTTTGATCTGATTTTATCAATAATTATTTTAATACTATCCATGTCTAAATACATTGCTGTATCACACAAACTCTTATAATTTTGGTAATTTTTCATCTCTATTCCTATCTTGTAACCTTTATAATATAAAACTTTGTTTATATATCCTAATTGAGAAAGAAGTTCAAGTTTAGTTATACTGTTTTCATATATTTCTTTATTTAACAAAGAAAGCTTAATAGATTCATTTTGAATATTTAATCGTGTATTTATTTCATCATCTATATTATTAATATTTTTACTTACAAATGTCTTATATATATCTTTATAGTATATTTTAACGCAAACATCATCGTTTATTTTTTTTACAATCCCGTAACTACCTATACCAATATCTTCCAGTTCAAACAAATAATTACATAAGTCTTCCTTTGATAATTCTACTTCAACCATAATAAACCCTCTCAATTTATTTCATATTATAAAAAAATAAAAAATACATGTCAATTTATAGCAACAGCACATATAATAAAACGTTATATTAATATTACATAATATTTATAAAAAATTTATAACATACATAAAAATGGTTTAAACGTTAATATAAAAAAGATATAGTGATCTAATTAAAAAAGCTGAATTTTAGTATAAAATAGTTCGTAAAAGATATTTATAAATATATGATATAATTATATAGAGTGACGAATATGAAAGAAATTTTAAATAATATTAGAAAAGCAGATAATAGTTTAAAACTAAAAAATAAAATAATTAATACTACATTAATATTCTTATTTGGATTATTATTAGGAATATTTTCTAAATGGTTAGACAATTTAGTTATTAACAATTCAATATGGTGGATGAATATTATTGAAAAATTTGATTTAAATAATTTCTTTTCTGAAATGGCTATTTGGTTATTTATAGCCATTACTATTTCAATATTTAGTAAATCGCCTATAAGAGCAAGTATTAATGTTTTCTTATTTTTTGTAGGAATGTGTATTAGTTATCATCTATATACAAGTATATTTAGCGGATTTAATCCTAGAAACTATATGATGACATGGTATGGATTTACTATTATTTCTCCTGTACTTGCATATATATGTTGGTATGGTAAAAGCGAAAATAAATTATCAATTATTATTAGCAGTTTAATATTGTTTTTTATGTTTGCAAGTTGTTTTAGTTTAGGGATGTTTTATTTTGATTTTAGAGGTGTTTTATATACAATAACATTTATTGCTACTTGTTTAATTTTATATAAGAAACCTATTAATTTAGGAATTAGTCTAATTATTGGATTAATGTTAGCATTTATGATAAGGATACCATTTATAAGTGGTTAATCGGAAACTTTTGAGGTTGCGATGGGCAATTAAAAAAACACTAACTAAATAGTTAGTGTTTTAATAATCTTAATGGCAGGGGCGGAGAGAATCGAACTCCCATCAAAAGTTTTGGAGACTCCTATGCTACCATTGTACCACGCCCCTATAAACAGGCATATCAATTATAACATAGTATTTATCTAAAGTTCAAGTTATTCATATAATATACTGGTGATAACATGTTAATAAACTATACCGAAAATGATATTGATTTACTTGCAAGAATTATGAGATCAGAAGCATTAAGCGAAGGAGACTTAGGAATGCTTATGGTTGGTAATGTTGTTGTCAATAGAGTTCTAGCAGACTGCTTAACATTTAAAAACATTACAAATATATATCAAGCTATATATCAAAAGAACCAATTTTCTGGAATAAATTCCTCACTATTTCAAGGAGCAGCAACATCTTATGAAAAACAGCTCGCTAAAAGAGTACTAGATGGAGAATACTATTATCCAGCAACTAATGCACTATGGTTTTACTGTCCTAGTAAGAATTCATCTTGTAAATCTACTTGGTATGATCAAAAACTCTCTGGTAGATATAAAAACCATTGTTTTTATATTCCAGAACCAGGAAAATGTAACCAATTGTACTAAAAAGATCACTTAAACATAAGTGATCTTTTTTTGTTAATTATGGTATAAGTAATTTCTGACCTATACTTAAATTACTTGATATTAAATTATTTAAGTTCACAATATCAGTAACTGTTGTGTTAAATTTACGAGAAATACTATACAATGTATCACCTTTTTCAACATAATAAACCTTAGTATTACCTATAATTGGAATTTGAATCTTTTGACCTATCTGTAAGACATCAGTTTTTAAATTATTTATATTTTTAAGTTCTGAAACTGTTGTATTATATTTTTTCGCTATATTATATAAGTTATCATCTTTAACTACATTATAAGTAAATAAATTTGTTTGAGGTGTTGAGGATGCATTATCATTAATAATTAATTTTTGATTAATCTGTAATGTATTAGATGATAAATTATTTAATTTTTTAATCTTATCAACTGTAGTATTATATAGTTTTGCAATGCTATATAATGTATCACCTTTTTGAACTATATGAACCAAATTATTTGATGGTTCATCTATATTAGATGCATTTTCACTAACAATTAATTTTTGCCCGACACTAATCAAATTTGTTGATAAATTGTTAAGTTCCTTAAGTTTATTTACTGTTAATCCATACTTAGAAGCAATGTTCCATAGGGTATCTCCACTTTTCACTGTATAGTAATTTTCTATACTACCTGAAGGAGCTTTATAAGGTACACCTATATATTCAGCTAGAGATTTAACAACTGCTTCTGCTAATCCTTCATAATTATTTTTTATTTGATTAACATCATCTTTATTACTGTCGACAAATCCATATTCCATCAATATAGATTCATTATTTAGAGTATCTCTAATAATAAAATAATAGTCTTTAGATGGATTACTCGGTAACCTTCTTTGAAAATATTTTCTTACATTTTGTCCAGCAAGAAGCATATTATCAGCTATTTTCTTTGATAAAGTATCATTATTTCGTAAAGCATATATAATTTCTGCTCCATCCCCACCACCAGAATTTAAATGATTTGATATTAATATAACATCTTTTCCTGTACCATAAATACTTTTTATTCTATTAACTCTATCACTAGGTGATAGAGTTTCATCCTTATCTCTAACAAGAGTGTTTTCTATTCCTAGTTCATTTAACCTATCAGACATATATTTGCTTATTTTTAAATTATAATCTTTTTCTATAATTCCGTTACCACTAGTTCCTGGATCTGCTCCACCGTGACCTGCATCTATAACGACTTTTTTCATTATAATCACCTAAAATAATATATGAAAAATATATTATTTTGTTAAAAAAACATCTTAACAATAATGTTAAAATGTTTTATTTATCATCAATAAAATACCATTCCATAAATCTTTTACTCATGTACTTATCATCATACTTCTTGTCTATATATCTATCAACAAAATTATGAGGTGATTTATTATTATGTCTTTGAGACCACCTTGTAATACATAAAGATGTAAAACTTAGATTAATAACCATAAATATTGTAAAAAATGGGAGTATAATTTTAAAAATTTTATGTTCTGTTATTTTAAGACCTTTTCTAAGTAGTGGAATAATTTTTTCAAATCCCAATCCAAATAAACCCCATATAACAAACATAAAAAAACATATATATCCATGAAAATTTAAAAATGAATTTTCATAACTCCATGCCCTCATTCCGAGACCATAGTCAAGTAATAAACCACACACAAGTTCAACAAAAGTTCCTAAAGAAGCATAGGTAATAAATTTTAAAAATATATTTTTATTTTTAAAAATATTACAGAAAATATAATAAAATATAACACCTACACCATATATAATACAAAAATGTCCATATATAGAAACAACATGTGATTCCCACTTACCAAATTTAAATAAACAATATAAACCTTCTAATATTACTCCAAACCAAGATGCTGCAATAAAAAGCCAAAACAAATCTGAATATCTTATCTTATTTTCACTCATATAGTACTCCTTTAAAAAAATAATGTTTTATAACATTATTTTCCTTTTACATAACCATCTTTTTCATATTCAGATAAAATGTGTGATTTTGTATATTTTGCTAACTTACTAATTTCATCATCATTATAATGCATTACAACACTACTTCCATTTGCTTTAACACCAACATATTCATTTTGATTTTTATAAATTTGAGCAACCTCTTTTGCTATATTATCATTTTCAAAATAAAGTGTAAGTATAACATCATTAACTTTTCCATTTTTAAATTCAATGTTAATTGAGCTTGTTTTTTCATCACCATTATAACTATATAAAATAACGCTTGAATCATCTTTATCTTTTTTACTAGCATTTTTAGCAGATCTGATTCCAAATACTATAGCAAGCAAAACAGCAATAACTAAAATAATTACTGCTCCAATAATTTTTTTATTTAAATTTTTAACTTTTGTAGTTTTCATATTAAAACCTCATTTTCTATCTAAAGAATAGCATATATTATATAATATTTCAATTTTAAGAACTATATCTTAGTTATATCAGAAAAGTTTGGTGGAAATCCCATTCTATCCATAACTTTAATTATATCGATAGTTTTAAGTTTACCAGCAAGAATATCTAGTTCGTATGATACTTCATGAATAAGTAAATTAAAATCAGATTTTCTCAGAATTTGTTTTAATATTATTATTAATGAGAACATATCATTTAAACCATAAATATATTCTTCATTTACCTTTGGTATATTAAGGTAATAATGATATTTATTAGGTCTTATAAAAGTATAACTTTTATGTTCATAGCAAATATCTTCATGAGCACATAAATTTCGATAATTACTTAAAACAGGAAGATAAATTAGTAAGTCTTCTACGGTTGCATCAAAATAATTAGCAATTTCTTCCTGATCTTCACGCTTTAAAATACTGTATAATTCACTTATAATACCAAACGATAAGACTTTAACAACGACCCATAAAGGTAAATAACCGTAGTTTTCAATATAATGCTTTGTTGCATTATGTTGTTTACCGTTAACTCTTATCTGCCTTTTCATCTTTTTAATTAAATCTCCAATTTGTTTGGCTCTCCTTGGATCTTTAGTAAATATAGATGGATCTAAATATGTACTTTCTTTATAACCATGATTTTTAGATATAACGTATGAAAATATACTTTTAACGTTATTTTCAACAATCATTATATTTTTAAATAAGATATTCCTAAGTTGTCTATCAAAGCAAAACAGTCCATATAATTCAGAAAAATTTGTCCCTTCGATAAACATATTACTATTAGCTGATTTTAAAAATAGATGTCTATAACCGTTAAGAAAAAAATAATTTTCACGAACTAGTACTTCAGAGGGTTCGTTAAAATCATCAAAACTAAGACCTTTATTTTTTAAAATATCAATCTGTTCATCAATTGTTTTAAATATCTTTTTCCCCAATTTAATCACCTATTCTTATATGTATTATAACACATATGTGATATAATTTGAAAAGGTGATTATAATGCCATCTATTTATTTACATAATTATTTTAGTAAAGATATATATAAACAATTAAATAAAGAAAAAGTCATTATTCCAAATGACCCCACGTATTTTTTAATTTTTTCGCAAAGCTTTGATTATCTTTTTAGTTATAATAACTTCAAACTAAAAAAAGGAAAAGATATTCGAAAACTAAGTCACTATGCGCATACTCATAAAGTTAAAGAATACTTTAAAAACATCATTACTTACATTAAAGATAATCAATTATATGATGATGGTAACATAGGTTACCTATATGGTTCTTTATCACACTATGCACTTGATAGTACATTTCATCCATATGTACATTATATAAGTGGTAGATTTACTAAGTTGGATAAGAAAAATACCAAGAAATATCAAGGAAAACATGCAATAAATGAAATAATGCTTGATTCGATTTATTACTATAAAGATCACGATAAAAAATACTATAAATACAAATTATATAATGACTTATTTCCTAAAATTAAACCTGAAAATAATTTAATAAAAAATATTGATAATGCGTTTATAAATACTTTTAATTATAAAGACATCGGAAACAAATATTTTGATTCTTATAACCAGTGTTATTACATATATAGATATTTAATGTATGATAGATTTAACATTAAAAAATTCACATATAAAATAGTTGATTTCTTTACACCATTTAAAAACTTTAAATCATACTCATACTCACACCACATTAATAAACCAAACTATGATTTATTAAATAATGATCATAAAGTATGGCTTCACCCAGTTACAGGAGAAAAACATACAGAATCAGTTGATGAACTATATGAAATAGCAATGAAAAAAGTATTATCTTTTATTAAAGTATGTAATAAATATTTTAATAATAAATGCTCGCTTGAAGAAGTAGAAAAAGTTATAGGTAACATATCGTATTCATCTGGTTTAGATTGCGAAGAAAGAGCAGTATTCAAATATTTTAGCTATTAAAAAAAACAAGTAATATTTAAATTACTTGTTTTTTCTTTGAATATTATTACAGTTTTTTTCAATCCAATTATTTAATATAATGCTTCCTTTATTTCTAAGTAGTGAATCAAATAATCTTCTTTGTTGCTCTTCACTTGTTATATTGTTTTCAGCAAGCATTCTATTAAATTCAAATTTATCTTCATCTGTAAGCATTGGAGATTCAACAGCTACATTATATTCGCTTTTAAGAAATGATCCTCTAAATGGAGAAATAAATCTGTCAGTACCATTAAATATTACAGTTCCATAAACATATTTTTCTCCTGTTGCTATATTTTCAATTATTCCATTTTTGTTTGGATAATATGTAACTACTCTTTCCCCTTTTTTAAAATTAACAATTGTTTTTTTATCTTTTACTTGATATGATTCAAGAACTTCAACTAACATAACTTCTCGATTATTATAGAAAAAAGTTCCTTCACACCATACTACAGAATTATTCATAGTTAACCTCCGTGCTTAGTATTCTAACATATATTTATATTATTTCAATATTTTTTTCCACAAACTAATTACTTTATCAGGCGTATATTTATTATATACGTTTAGTGAATTTTTACCGTATTCACTTAAAAGTTTACGATTATTTAATAAATCAATTATAGATTTTGCCATTAAATTTTTGTCTCTATTTTTTATTAAAACACCATTCTTTTTATTAGTGATTAATTTTCTAGCACCTTCAGCAGAATCAAATGCAATAGCAGGTACTCCGTGAGAAAATGCCTCAAGAAGCGATATCCCAAAAGATTCTGTAAAAGATGTCATAACATATAATGAAGAATTAGATAATTCGTTATGTATATAATCACTATCTTTAAATCCGTGTAACGTAATAATTGAATCTAGCTTATTGGATGCAATATAATTTTTGATTGGTTCATACAAAGGTCCACTACCGATTAAATTTAGTTTGACATCATTATAATCATTCTTTACTAAATTAATTACATCTATTAAGTCACTAATACCTTTTTCTTTTGAAAAGCGAGAAACACAAATTAAGTTATTATTAGATAACTTAGACTTAATAGGTTTTTTTACATCAATCATATTAGGTATATATATACACTTACAATTTGTATCTACTAATTCATCATGATAGTCACTAAATAGTTCTTCTGAAACTAAAACAAAATAATTAAGTTTTTTAACAGAATTTACAACTTTTTTAAAGTAACTTCTATTTCCATGATGATGACTATGTTCCCACCCTATTTTAATAGAATTATTGTTTCCATATTTACCTAATAACTTATTATGAAATTCTCTTGTTGATATTATATAGTCTGCACTAGTTTTTTTTAAGTGTTTAATCATACATGATTTTTTTAAATGTAGTAATTTAATTGAATAAAACATTTCTTTAAAAAGTTTAATTATATTAAATTTTTTTAGCGCTTTATAAAAAGATTCTCTATTAGGAACCATATCTTCAATTAAATATCTTACATTTATATTTTTATTTAAATTATAAGCAGGATTTTCATTGATTTTATATGTGGATACAATTTCAACTTCATAATCATCCGAAAGATTATTTGCTAAATCAGAAATAGCTTTTTCTATTCCCCCATAACTTAAATGGAGAGCAATTATTTGAACCTTCTTCATAATGTATTCTCCTTATTTATTAATTAATTTTTCAACTGTTTTTATAACTTTTTGATTTTCTGCCCAAAAATTATTGTTATTATTATATTTGACATTTTTTATTAATATATCATTTATTTCACTTGCAATTTTATCAAGATTTGAAGATACAACATAAGCATTATCTCCTTCCATATCAATGGAAGTAGTAATTATTGGTTTTTCTAACACTTTAGCTTCAATCATGGTAGTGGAAAAATCTGAAAAATCCGACGTATTAATTATATAATCAGCCATAGCCATATATGGATATGGATTAGACTTAAAACCTAAAAATTTTACGTATTCTTCAAGTTTTAAATTCTTTACAAGCATCTTTAAATGTACTTGGTCTGGTCCATCACCTAATATCCACAAATTAACATGATTATTTAATTTAATTAACTTATGCATCATATTAATCATAAGTGTATAGTTTTTTGATCTATCATTTAATGTTCCGGCTGATATAATCAATTTTTTATAATCAGGTTTACCTAGCTCTGCATGTGCTTTACTTAACTCAATAATTCTTTTTTCATTAATTGCATAAGGAAGCACAAAAGATTTATCTTCAGCATCAGCATAAATATTAGAAAAAGATTCTAATAATTGTTTTGTTGGAAACAAAATATATTTAAAATCTAAAATCTTGTTATTTAAAACAAATTCATTATATTTTGCAGATATAACATATATATTTTTATAATCATGATGTAAATATACTGCATTATTTCTTGAAGATAATTTGATAATATCTATTAACTCTTTATTACCTAAATCATACATAATGCTCAAAGAATATCTATGAAACATTTTTACTTTATCAAAAAATCCATGTTTCTTTGAAGAAAATGGAGAATGAATGATATTTACTTTTCTTGTAATTTGATTAAGTAAGTTAGTTTGTGAATTAACGAATATTAAATCAACATCATATTTAGAATAATCAATAGTATTTAAAAAATTAACAAGACTTATCCCAATACTATTTGCAGTTAAATTATTAATTCCAACTAATATTCTTGATTTCATCAAATCACCTCATAAAATATTATTACTTACCAATAAAATTAGACACTAACTCTAAAATTCTTGTATTATCAAATTTTGGCTTTCTAGGTTTAAATTTATTTAAAACTTTATATTCTCTTACAAAATCGTCATAGTCACTAATTTTTTTTATGTATCCTAGTTCATTAAACTTATCAACTAGTTGAACTTGATGATCGTTTCTATGCTCATTATACATTTTTAATCTAGCCATTGAAAAAACTTTTTTGTTCATTTTTAAAGCATCAGTAATTGCACCAACACCTCCGTGACAAACAACTAAATCTGCCTTTTCAATAAGTTTTTTCATGTTATCTTCAGGTATATACTCATGTATTTCCATAATGTCACTACTAAATTCAGTAGATCCAACTTGAGCTATTATATTATCTTTTACAATACCTTTTTTCTTTGCGTTTTCAACAATTTTTAAAAGTCTATAAAACTGTTTATCTTGGGTACCTAATATAACAAGTATCATATTATCCACCCTCCATAAACAGCGTTAGGATACACTTCTAACATGCTTTCCCACTGAACTATAAACAAATCAGCAATCTTATATAATTTCTTTCCTGTTTTAGTAGGTGTATTTATATTTGCCATTGTTTCAATATAAATTATTTTGCATCGAAAAATTTTTCCAATACATGATATTGGACCTGCAGCAAAAGCACCGGTTGTAACTATATATTTAGGTCTAAATCTAATAAAATAATATAAACTTATAAAACAATCTATAAAAACCTTTAATACATTTATTATTTTATAATTTGAGCATCTAAGTAAAAAATGCATTTTATATTTTTTATATTTTTCTTTAAATTTTTTTTTGTTTTTAGGTGCTTCGGTAACAATTGTTACGTCATAATCTTTGAACAAAGGTTCAAATTGCATAAGTTCGTTAAAGTGCCCACCTTTACTTGAAACAAACATTACTTTTTTCATAGTTTTCTCCATTAATAACTAACATCACACAAACTAGATTGAATATCTTTAGAAGCCTCTCCACAATAAATTGACGCTTGTTCACTTGATTCATCAAGCATTCCAGCAGTGACTACTTCAGAATTTTCAATATAATAATATCCATTGCTTAACCACATACTAGATACATATATATCACCACTTGTATAAACTAAGATACTTCCAGTTAGCGGTGTATTTCTATCAAGTTCTTTTACGTTATAACATTTACAAACATCAGCACCATTTTCATCTTCTGCAAGTGTCTGTAATTTAATAGCTTCAGTAACAAAATCATCCTTACTAGGAATTATCTCTTTCTTTTCCTCTTCTTTTGTTTCCTCGTTGTTTACTTTCTTAGGTTCTTCTTTTTTATTACCAAAACCACACAAAAAATAATAAACTCCTGCAGCTCCAATTATTACAATTAACATATATATTAAAAATTTTTTCATACAATCATCCTCACATTTAAATTATAACAAATATTACATACTTTGTAATCATGATAATATAAAAGTATATTAAAAATTAATATACTTTTACATATTTTCTATATCGACATATTTACCATTATCACAGTGATCAAAGAATTCTTGAACTGATATATTAAATTTTGGTTTATTATACTCATATATAACAAGATTTTCTTTAATATATTTATCATATAAAGTGGTTTTTATAAACTTTTCTCTTACATTAGATAGTAATTCCCTCAAGGAATGAAACTTATAGATACCTCTAAACATTTCCCATGAATGTTCAAACCAATAATAATAATTATCTTTTTTAAATACCAAGAAAGTATGTGTTGGAGATTTAGCGTTATCATAATGAACAATAAAGTAAGTTTTTACCTCTTCAAAGCTTTCTTGAAAATAATATCTTTCAAGTTCCACTTGATCCCAGCAAACACCAAGTTTACTTTTAATAAGTTCTTGCGGAGACTGAAGAACATAATCGGTAGAAAAAGTATCAAAATCATCAACATGTTTAGATCCTTTCTTATCAACCCATCCATAATTAATTTCATCCATCAAAGACATAATTTTATCTTCTTTCATAAAAAGCACCTCCGCGTAAAAAAATTATAACATAAAAAAACCCGTAAAACGGGTTTTCGAAACAATTTTTGATATAAGTATGTATTAACGTTTTGAGAATTGTGGAGCACGACGTGCTTTTTTAAGACCATATTTTTTACGTTCTTTAACTCTTGGATCACGAGTTACAAGACCATTAACTTTTAATATTTTTCTATAAGCTGTATCACTTGTTTGATCAGTGTTTGAATCAAATGAAAGTAAAGCTCTAGTAATACCTAAACGAATTGCTCCAGTTTGACCAGAGAATCCTCCACCTTTAACTGTAACATCAATATCGAATCTATTTTCATTGTTAGTAACAACTAATGGTTGTTTTAAATCCATTACTAATGTTTCATAAGGCATATAGTCATTAACATCTTGTCCGTTAACAGTGATTTTACCAGTTCCACCAACCATTCTTACTTGAGCGATTGATCTTTTACGACGACCTGTAGCAGTCCAAACTTGTTTATTAGCCATTGTTAACCTCCTAATTAATTTCCATTACTTCTGGTTTTTGAGCCTCATGCTTGTGATCAGCACCAGCATAAACGAATAACTTTTTACCCATAGCTCTACCTAAAGAATTATGAGGAAGCATTCCTTTAATAGCTCTTTCAACCATTTCTTCTGGATATTTTTCAATCATGGTCTTAGCATTACGTTCTCTAAGTCCTCCTGGGAATCCACTATGGTTATAATACATTTTGTCATTTAACTTATTTCCAGTTAAAACAACTTTATCTGCATTAATAACGATTACATAATCTCCGCAATCAACGTATGGAGTATATGTAGGTTTATGTTTTCCTCTAAGAACTGTAGCAACTTTAGTAGCTAAACGTCCTAAAGTTTTTCCTTCTGCGTCAACAACATACCACTTACGATCTACTGTTTCTTTTTTTTGCATAAATGTACTCATTTTAAATCCTTTCATTGCTTTCAACGCTTCAACTTTCCCACGGTTTAACGAATAGAGCAAATAAAATGTACCGCTATAAATTATATGAAATTACAGTATAAAAGTCAATTAAAATATAGAAAAAAATAACGATATTTCGTTATTTTTTACATTTAATAATAAATTTTTACTAATGTTAAGCCCTTTGCAGGAGCTGTTGATAACATTTTATCAGTCTTTGGCATATTTAAAAGATTAATAATATCTTCCTTTGTTGCTTTTCCTTTACCAACATCAATAAGTGCTCCAACCATATTTCTTACCATGTATCTATAAAAACTTTTTCCATAAAAATGTATTGTTAATTTATTAAATAAATATTCAAACTTTATTTTATATATTATGCAATCATAATTATCTCTCTCACCACTAACAAAATTTTGAAAATTATGAACTCCTAAAAAAATTTTTGAAACTTCCTTCATTTTTTTAATATCTAATTTTTTTGAATATAAATAATAATTGCTATTATAATCACTCTTTTTAAATGATATTTTATATTTATAATGTTTTCTTTTAACTGAAAATCTTGAATGAAAATCGCTATTAACTATACTGCAATTTTTTACAATAATATTATTTTGTAATAATCTATTTAACTTTCTTTTCAAATATGAACATTTAATAACAATATCAGAATCAAAATGTAAACATTGACCTAACGCATGAACGCCTCTATCAGTTCTTCCTGCTCCCTTGATTTTAATATCTTCATTAAATATTTCTTTTAATTTATCCTCGATCAGATTTTGAACTGTTAATAAATTATTTTGTCTTTGAAAACCATAAAATTTGCTACCATCATATTTTATACGAAGAAAATATCTCATCTTAACTCCCTATAAATAGCTTTTAAAATATCACTTGTTTCAAAGTAATCATCCATTAAATGATTTTTCTCTCTTGATTTTAAAACAAAATCAATTAATTGATGCTTATTATAATATTTATAAACTTTTTCTTTATAAATATTTTCTCTCGTAATAATTTTAACAACCTTCAAGTTTTTCAAAATGTGGTATTCATCAACTAAATTAATGCAGAATGAGAAATCGTTAGTTTTAACTATAAACGTTAAGCCATAATTACGCGATAATTTTTTAATTAACTTCTTAAAATATTCTCGTTCTTTATAACATAAACCTTTATCAAAATAATCCAAATATATTACTTTTTCTTTATTAATAAGATCTTTTGCTAAACAAAGTTTACTATATTCACCATTAGATAAATCATTAGATTTTTTAAGTAAATAATCTTCACTTAAATTTACCATTTTTAAAGCTTCAAGAATTTTATTTTTATCAGTATGTTTTTTTATGTTATCTAAAATATAAACTTCTTTTTTAAGATTAAATGATGAATTTAAATTATCACCAATTATGGCAATTACTTTTCCTTCTAATTCCATAAGTCATTCACCAACTTATCTAAATCATAGTATTCTTGATCAATTACTTCATATGCTTTTAATTGAAGAGATAGATCAAGCACAAATGGTAAATTAAAACCTAATTTCTTCAAAAGTTTTTCTTCCATTAAAACTTTTTTAACTTCTCCTTCAATTAATACACCTTTTTCTCCTAAAACAATTAAATACTGAGAAAATAAAGTTTCTTCTATATCAGAAGTAATATTAACATACATTATGTTATTTTCGTTTATATATTTCAAAATTCTTTCTTTTCTTTCATCAGATAAGAAAGAAAGAATATCATCAAATATAAAAATATTTTCTTTATGACTTAAAAACCCAATAAGTTTTATATAAATTAAAGTTTCATAATCTAAAAAACTAATTTTTTTAGACATGTAATTTTCAAGTTTAAAATATGGAACATAACTCATGTTAAAATCATATACTTTTAAATATTCTCTAACAGAAATATTAAGTTTTAAAACAGTATTATTAATAACCTCAAAATCGTTATCAGCTAATTCTTCTACTAATTTTGTTTTAATTTTATCATCATTAAATATAATTGATGTTGGCAATTTATATAATGATAGATTTAATGAATCAGATTTATATATTGCTTTCATAAGTCATCACCGTTTAATTATTATACTAAAAGTTTATGAAAATAAAAAGAATTAATACAGTAATATTAATTCTCCTTTTTCTCTTGTTTTATTTAAATCAATAATTCTTTGATTTGTAGATCCTCTATATTTACAATTAAAACTTTTTTTATCTTGTTCGAATTTTCCATCTATTAATACATCTAAATTATCAAGTAATTCTTTTATAACTGGATTATCATCAGAAATCTTCAACAAGTTTTCATATGTAAATCCAGTATAAGACCATACATTATAGCCTTTACTTTTAGCATATTTTGTAATTTCTAATGCAGCTTCAGGCTGAAAAAATGGATCTCCGCCAGATAAAGTTAAACCGTTTTGATATTTTAAACTATCAATTTCTTTATAAATATCTTCTATATCAATTTCAAATCCACCATTAAAATCATGTGACTGAGGATTATGACAACCCAAACAGTTATGAGAACATCCTTGAAACCATACAACTGTTCTTACTCCATCACCATCAACAATACTATCGGGTTGAAGTTCTGCTGCTAATCTAACTTTCATATCTATCACCTAGTTAACTCTTATAATAATCTCATCAGGTGCAGAATACAAGTATTTTTCACGTGCATATCTTGCTACATATTCAGGATTTTCCAGTTTCGTGGATTCAGCTCTTAGTGAAGCTTCTTCTTCAAGTAATACCTTTTTTTGTTCATTTAATACATGAATTTGTTTATTGTTATTTAATATTTGAATCCAATCAGAAAAAACACTTTTTACTAAAAAAGCGGATAAAGCAATTACCAAAAAAGAGATCATAAATATACGTCTTTTTTCTTTTTTACTCTTTCTTCTTTCCATGGATACCACCTATTGTGTATATTATATCATCTATTTTTTAAAAAAATTGCCTTTTTTAGTCGCTTTACACATATATTTACTCTATTAGCTAAATAGTAACCTATAACATAAAATATAGGATAACCATAGTGTATTACTCCATTATTAATCTTATAATATGTATAAGACAATATAACGAAAGTTATAAAAATATAGAAAATATCAATAATTAACTTTAGAAAAATATTTCTAAAGTTAAGTTTTGTATATATGTAATTCAAAATAAAATAATATATAAAACCAATAAATAGTGATATTATCCAGCTAAATAATTGTAGATTACTATTTATCATTTAAATAACTTTGAAAATAAAGACTCTTTATTTTCTTTTTTTGAATCACTATAAATGATACTATTTATTTTTCCTTTAATTTTAATATCGCCTTTATCGGTATCTAACTGCAATACTTCTAAATTTTTCCCCTTAACATATATATCACCCATAACAGAATTAAGAAAAAATTCATCATTATCAAAATTAATTACTTTATTAACTCCAGATAAGTTAAGAGTTTCTCTATTTATCATTTTTAATTCATGTGTTTTATAAACATTTTCATTCATATATTATTTCACCAATATTAATATATGTTTAAGGCATTAAAAAAATGCTCTAATGAGCATTTTATTCATTTTCAGTAGCAACATCTGGAGTATTATTATACTCTTCTAATATTGCATCTTGAAATTCTTTACGTACATCAGAATTTAGAGGATGACAAATGTCGCTAAATCCACCAGTAGCTTTTTTCTTACTAGGCATAGCGATGAATAAACCATTTTCTCCTTCTATAATTCTTATGTCATGAATGGCAAATGCATCGTCTAGAACAACTGAAGCAAATCCTTTCACGTTTGATCCTTCACGGTCAAACTTTCTAACAGTAACTGATGTAATTTTCATTATATCCTCCTATCTATGTATTAATTATATCATATTTTTCAAATTACAATAAAAAATTATATGTATTTTATTAAAATATCTTTAGTTACAACATCGGCATATGAAAAAGATTTTTCTCCATTTCTTGTTAATATACTGAATATATTTGGATATAATTTATATATTTTTCCTTCATATATTTGCTTTTTGTTTCTTATACCTTTTACAGTTATTATTACGCTTGAATTTATTTTATTTTTGATTTTATCTTTTATTATATCTAAATTCATTACCTAGGAAACCCCACATACATAACACCATTACCTAATAATCCACCCATACCGTCAGGTCCATACTTTGTTTTATTTAATAAATTTATCAAATCCAATTCTTTATTTCTTTCAGTTATAGCAACAGTTGTTGCTATTATTGCTGGATCAAGAGCATGGATGTTAATTCTTTTGGGACTAGATGCAAAATTTGATCCTGCTTTAATAAGTTCCTCATAATCACTTTGGCAAGCGCCAGAGATAATAATAAGTTTTTCATGACTCTTTTCATATTTTCTTGCAGCTTTAACAGTTTTAACAAAATTGTTTGAGTTTTTATAATTATTTATGTTATTTATGTCACCAGCTTTTTTATTATATGCATCATGACCAGTTATAACCAAAATGTCAGGTTTATATTCATTTAACAAAGCAGAAACTTGACTCGACATATTTTCTTCTTTTACTTTTTTTCCTATAGCATAAATTTTATTTTCTTTATAAAATTTTAAACACCTATCAAGATATTCACCATCGCCGTCTAGATGAAGAACTTTTCCAGGAAGATAAAAATAACCATCTCTATCAAGTTTATTGTTACTAATTGCAACATTAAAGTCGTCACGTATATTTTCTTCATGTATTTCTACATCAGTTATCGGAGCATCAGCAAGTAGTCTCACATTAACACCTTTAAGATATACTATATCTTCTTCTATTTTTATTATTTTAAAAAGAATATCATGTTTATAACTTTTCCTTGTAACAAAATCCCCCAAATTAAAATTCATAGAACCACCTATGTAATTCTATGAATTATGTTTAAACTAAATTACTAAAATCTATGTACACATCTGTTGATAGTTCTTCTGCTCTAACACTTAAACTAATATCTTTATCAACTAAATAAGGCACAATCTTCTTCCATATATCATCTGGCAAATTATTTTTTAATGTTTTCCTTTTATGTGCAAAAGAAAGTGAAACGAGTTTTTTAAATTTTTCTTTATCATAATCAAAATTTTTCTCTTTTAGATTAAATTTTATAACTGCAGAATCAACTTTTGGAGCAGGTATAAAACATGTATTTTTTACAATAAATAGTTTTTCAACCTTATAAAATGCGTTTAATAAAACAGTCATATAGCCATAATCTCTTGTTTTTGGTTTAGCACAAAATCTATCTGCAACTTCATTTTGAACCATAACAACCATTGAATCTATCTTAATATCTAAATTAATTAATTTTTCTATTATCGGTGTTGTAATATAATACGGTAAGTTTGCTACTACGTATAATTTATTATATTTTTTTTCTGTTAATAATTTATTTAAATCTACAGATAAAATATCTTCAAAAATAATTGTTGTTTTATTATCAACCAGTTGATCTAAGCATTCATGCATTCTTTCATCAATTTCGAAAGCAATTAATGATGCTTTTTTGTTCTTTAGTTTTTTGGTTAAAGCACCCTGACCAGGACCAATCTCAATTATTAAATCATCTTCACTAACATCAACTGAATTAACTATTTTATCAATTACGTTATTATCTTGTAAGAAATTTTGCCCCAAAGATTTTTTAGCTTTCATAAAAAAATTCCTTTCTAATAAACAAAACAGAATGTTTTACCATCCTGTTCTAAGAACATCATATGTTACTGTTGATCTACCAATATATTTTGATGCATATTCTTCAGTCTCAACAAGTAAATCAAGATTATTTCCTGGAACACCTCGATCCAAAACTATTGCGAAAATTGGATCTGGTGAAATTTTTGGTTGATTAAATCTAATAATTGTACCACATGGTAAATTCTTGCTTGATGCAACAATTTTAACAATTCCATATTCTTTATCAGGATAATAATCTCTTCGGTCTCTTACATTATAACTAGGTGCACATGCAAGAGTTCCACCACATAAAGGGCAATCGTGTGAATAACCAGTTAATGATCCAGTAAATGTATCAACTGCAGTATATAAATCGTTTTCAGCCATTTCTGTAACTTTTAATGCCATTGTTGATAAATCAACATTTCGATTAAAATTTTCATTTTCGACTTTCTTTAAAAATCTACTAGAGCTTGATTCAATGATAAAAACTAAAGATACAAACAAAGCTATCTTAACAAAACGAGAAACATATTTTATCGTCTTTTTTATCATATTATCACCTCTTTTGAATGCAATTATTTTAGCATATAAATGTCCTATATGTCAAAAATCTCCTTGATATTCTTATTGGTAATTTCTGAGACTTTTTCCAAATCTATATTATAAATTTCTGATATTTTTTTTGCGATATATAAAATATTTTTACTCTCGTTTTTTTGCCCTCTAAATGGTTCAGGTGTTAAATATGGGGAATCAGTTTCTAAAACCAAATTACTGATATCAAGTTTAGATAAAGTATCTGATAAATTACTGTTTTTGAAAGTTACAACTCCGTTAACTCCAAGTTTAAACCCCATGCTTATGTATATCTTTGCAACTTCAAAGGATCCACTAAATGAGTGAATAACTCCTTTAACATTATATTTTTTCAATATATCAATAGTATTTTGAGTAGCATCTCTACTATGTATTACAACAGGAAGTTTAAGTTCTTCAGCAATTTTCAATTGTTTTTCAAATAGTGTTATTTGCTTATCTTTATCGTACCCGTCATAATGATAATCAAGTCCTATTTCACCTATACCAATAACTTTCTTATTAGTTATAATTAATTTTTTAAGTTCTTCTAGGTCTTTATCTGTGTAGAAGTTAGCTTGATCAGGATGAAAACCTATCGTTGTGTAAACGAAATCATTATTATTTGATAAATTTATGGCCTCAGCGTTAGCATCTTTAGAACAACCACAAGCTATAAACCTACTTACATTATTATTAAAAGCATTTTGAAATACTTCATTATAATTATCATAATATTGTTTTTCAAAATGACAATGCGTGTCAGTAAACATTGAAATCACCTATAACTAAATTATACCAAAAAAATATTTCCCGGGAAATAAATTCCGGGAAATACGTTATTCTTTTACTTCAATACGATCAAATAAATGAATAGGTTCATTTAGTTTAATATTTTGTTCTAGTAATCCAAATTCCTTTGCACTTTCAAAAGACGTTTGTTTAGTATTTAATTGATTGAATATTTTTTCTGCAGTTTCAGGAATAAATGCTTGTAAGTATACAGCACATATTCTTATTGTTTCAAGTAAATTATATAACACCGTCTTAAGTCTGTCTTGTTTTGTCTCATCTTTAGCAAGGATCCATGGTGTTGTATCATCAATATATTTATTTGCCTTTCTTAAAACTTCGAAAATTTCTTGAAGAGCATCTCCAACTTTTAAATCTTCTACATTTTTTATTACTAATTCATGTAATTTAGTAGTTGATTCAATCAAATCTTTATCTAATTGTTCAGATACATCAGCATTTAAAACAACACCATCAAAGTACTTATGATTCATACTAATAGTTCGATTTACCAAATTTCCTAGTACATTAACAAGATCAGCATTGGTTCTATTTATTAATGCTTCTTCTGAAAAATTACCGTCACTTCCAAAAGGAACCTCTCTTAAAACAAAATATCTAACAGCATCAACGCCGTATGCTTTAATAAATTCGCGTGGATCTTTTCCGTTTCCAAAACTTTTAGATATTTTACCACCATCTATTACTAACCATCCATGACCAAATACCTTCTTAGGAAGTTCTAATCCTAAAGCCATTAACATGATTGGCCAAATAATTACATGGAATCTGACAATTTCTTTTCCTACAACATGAACATCTGCTGGCCAGTACTTATTAAACAATGTTTCATCATTTGATTTATATCCTAATGCTGAAATATAGTTAGAAAGAGCATCAAGCCATACATAAACAACATGTTTATCATCAAAAGTAACAGGTATCCCCCAGTCGAAACTTGTACGAGATACACATAAATCATCAAGACCAGGTTTAATAAAATTATTTATCATTTCATTTTTTCTTGAAAGTGGTTCAATAAAATCAGGATGTTCTTCATAGTACTTAACTAATTTATCTTGGTATTTAGATAATTTTAAGAAGTAAGCTTCTTCAGTAACTTCATAAACATCTCTTCCACAATCTGGGCATTTACCTTCAACTAATTGTGATTCAGTCCAAAATGATTCACAAGGAGTGCAATATAATCCTTTATACTCACCTTTATAAATGTCACCTTGGTCATATAATTGTTTAAATATTTTCTGAACACATTCAACGTGTTCTTCATCAGTAGTTCTAATAAATTTATCATATGTAATACCTAGACTTTTCCATAAGTCTTTTGCATCATCTACAATTTTATCAACATATTCTTTTGGTGTAACACCAGCTTCTTCAGCTTTCTTTTGTATTTTTTGACCATGTTCATCCGTACCAGTTAAATAAAATGTATCATAACCTTCTAGTCTTTTAAATCTTGCAATAGCATCACATATTATTGTTGTATAACAGTGACCAATATGGAAATTAGCACTAGGATAGTATATTGGTGTTGTTATATAAAACTTTTTGTCCATAATTAATTCCTCCTTATAAACTAAAAAAAATTCATAAACTAAAGGACGAGAGTAACCCCGCGGTACCACCTTAATTTATGAATTAATTCATACTCTTTAATTCTTAACGCGAACTATACGATTAAGCTCCGGAGCCATTTTCGAAACAATTTAAATGTGATCTTTCACCTAACATCACTCTCTTATAATTTAAATTATATGCTTCTCTCTTTCCTTCATCACTTAAATTACTTTCGATTTTAACACATGATTTGTATAAATTCAAGTTACAAGCTAAATTTGCTATGAATATAATTAATTAAAAATTTTATTAACTTATTATATTCATCTATTTTTTTAATATCATATAAAATAATGAACCCACCGATATCATTTTCAAATGAGTATGGATATATATAAAATGTTGAATTAATTAATTCATTATCAAAATAAAGATCAACACTTTCCAATTTTGAACTTTCATTTTTTTGTAGTAAATTTATTATTTTATTATCAATTTTTTTATTCAAAATTTCTCGATTATTTGATGAAAATACTTTTTCCCTGTCCGTAATTATAAATTTTCCTTCAACTATTGCATCAAGCTGTTCACTAATTAGAGTAAAAAAAGAAAAATTTTCTTCAATTAATGATTTTTTCTTTAATTCTATACATTTATCTTTAATAATAAATTCTAGATTTTCACCTTCTTTTATGTTTAATAACCTTCTTATTTCAACTGGTATAACAATTCTGCCAAGTTCATCAACTCTTCTAATAACACCCGTATAATTCAAAAATTACCACTCCTAATAATATTTTTTGTTATGTAAAGAGATTTATACAATTAATTGACTTTTTATAAAAAAAACTACATACTTTTTTATATAGAGGTGACAAAATGGAAGTTGAAGCTACAATAGAAATACCAATGGGAACTCAAAATAAATATGAAGTTGATCCTGTTACAAGAAGAATAAAATTAGATCGTGTTCTTTATTCAAGTGTAAGTTACCCTAGCGAGTATGGTTTTATTGAAAATACACTTGCTGGAGATGGAGACCCACTCGATATATTAGTTTTAACAACTCATCCAACATTTCCTGGATGTATTGTTAAAGGTAGAATTCTTGGGTTTTTAGAACTTGTCGATAATGGTTATCGTGATGAAAAAGTATTAACCGTTAATGCAAATGATCCAAGGTATGATCACATAAAAACTATAGATGACTTACCAGAACATACACTAGATGAAATTAAAGAGTTCTTCAAAACATACAAGCACTTACAGGGAATACAAGTTGAAGTTGGAAACATTTATGGTATTGAAGAAACCAAAAAATTAATTGAAGAATGTAAAAAGAGATTTACTGAAAATCAGTAAATCTCTTTTTTTAAACTATTTTTTCTAATAAAGGTACTAAATAATATAGGAAATGTTTATCATCTTTTTTAATAAAAAACTGAATTACTATACATTCATTAACATACTTAAATTTGAAATTTTGAGATATTTGCATAGCTTCAATAAATAGTGTATCACCTTTGATACTTTGAGACATATTTTTAGGAAGAGTTATTTCAATAAGTCTTTCATTTTGTAAAACCCTTGTTATATTGCATGACTTCGCCATACTATCAAACCATTCTTCATACATATAAATTTCAAGTTCTTGAGGTAATTTACCAAATCTATTTTCAAGTTCTGCCTTAACATTATTAAACGTTTGACTTGAAACAACTGTATTAATCAATTGATGTATCTCTATTTTTATATCATCATCGCTAACATAATCATCACTAATATGTGTTTCAACATTAATTAAATTATTTCCTTCTTTCGTATTTTCAAGTAAATCAGTTTCATTTCCAGATAAACTTTCAGAAATTAATTTAGTATACAAACTTATACCAACAGAATCAATAAATCCGGCTTGTTCACTTCCTATTAAATCACCAGCTCCTCTTATTGATAAATCTTTCATAGCTATTCTATATCCACTACCTAGTTCTGTATATTCTTTTATCGCCTCTAATCTCTTAGTGGCGCTTTCTGTTAGTAATTTACCAGGTTTATATAATAGATAAGTATAAGCAATTCTATTAGTTCTTCCTACTCGACCTCTTAACTGATAAAGTTGACTTAAACCAAACTTATCAGCATCATAAACAATTAAAGTATTCGCATTTGGAATATCTATACCTGTTTCAATAATTGTGGTACATATTAAAACATCATATTTATAATCAATAAAATCTTCCATAATATCTTCTAGTTCAATTTTATTCATCTGACCGTGAGCAACACATATTCTAGCATCTGGAACCAATTTTTTTATAAGGTTTGCTCTACTCATTATGTGCTCTACTGAATTATATAAAATAAAAACTTGACCATTTCTAGATAATTCTTTATAAATTGCATCTTTAACAAGTAAATCGTTATCTTCAATAACATAAGTTTGAATAGGATATCTATCAACAGGTGGAGTATCTATAATAGACATATCCCTTACTCCAGATAAAGCCATCTTCATGGTTCTTGGTATTGGAGTTGCTGACAAAGTTAAAACGTTTACATTGGTTTTTACTTCTTTAATTTTTTCTTTATGAGTTACCCCAAATCTTTGTTCTTCATCTATAATAAGTAAACCTAATTTTTTAAGCTTAATTTCATCATTTAATAATCGATGAGTTCCAATAACAATATCTATTTTTCCACTTTCTAAACCTTCAAGAATTTTTTTATACTCTTTTTGTGTTGTAAAACGATTAACTAAAGCTATTTCTACTGGGAAGTTAACAAATCTTGATATTGCACTTTCATACTGTTGTTTTGACAATATCGTTGTAGGACATAAATATAAAACTTGGGCTCCATTATAGACCGTTTTAAACATTGCTCTAAATGCAACTTCGGTTTTACCAAATCCTACATCTCCACATAGTAAACGATCCATAGGTTTTTTGTTTCTTAAATCTTGATTTATATCATCGATTGCTTTCATCTGATCTTTTGTTAGTTCATATATAAATTCAGATGCAAAAATTTCTTCCTCAGGTAAATCCCTATATGATTCACCTGTTGTATTAGCTCTTTCTTTGTACAACTTTATAAGTTTTTCTGATATATCATTTATCTTTTTTCTTATTGTTGCTTTAGTTTTAGTCCAAAGTGTTGAATTTAAATGATTTAGTTTCGGTGCAGTTCCATCTGCATCACCATATTTATAAAGATTATTAATATTTTCAACAGGTACATATATTTTATCATTTCCCGCAAAATTGAGTTGTAAATAGTCTTTAATTAAGCCATTTTTTGATAAACTTACAATTCCAACATACTGACATATTCCATAGCCAATGTGAACTACATAATCTCCAACTTCTAATTGGTTAGCATATTTAACTTTTTTTCCAAAATGATATGTATTCTTATAAACAATCTTTTCATCATTTTTTCCATATACATCATTAGTAGAAAAAATAGCATACTTATCAAAAATAAATCCTTTGTTTATTTCTATAGGTATAATTGATACCTTACTATCAAATAAATCTATTAAACTTGATTTTAAATCTTTATTTTTCGTGCAAAAATAAATTTGCTTTCCACCAAGTAATAATTTATCAACATCAGTTTTTAAATTATCTAAATTGCCATAGTAATTTGAAATTTCTTTTGCATTTAAATCAACATCATCTGTAGAATAATTAAATTTATCAAGATTATTATATTTTTTATATTTGATATCTTCAAAGTTGAACATCAACTTGTGATAATTTTCATTTTTTCGTTCAAAAAATTCTGTTATATCAAGTTGAAGTTTTTTATAAGCTGCATCAATCTGAGGTTTATCGATAAAGAATGTCCATTCAGGATCAATATAATCATATAAAGAACTGTTTTCATTTGAAAACTGTTCAGAAAATGGAGTTATTGATAGTTCATCTAAAACAGCAGTAGTTAATTGTGTCTCAGTATCAAATTCCTTGATACTTTCAATTTCATTATCAAAAAATACAATTCTTACAGGGTTGGAATTACCCATTACAAAAATATCAAGAACAAATCCTCTAACAGCATATTCACCAGTTGATGTAACTAGAGATTCCCTTTTATAACCAAGAACTTCAAGATTTTCAATTAATTCATTTCTATTAATCTCTATTCCTTTTTTTAAATCAATTAAATTTTCTTTGTAAGATTTAATTGATGGTAAAAATCTTAAATATCCCATCAAATTGGTAACAATTATTTGATGTTTAAAATTATGATTCAAAACATCTAATCTTGATGCTTTAAATTCAGGAGAAATAGCTATTGCAACAGATGTAATAAAATCATCCATTGGAAATATAGAAACATTATTAGTATAGTTGGTAATCATTTTATAAAAATTGTTTGCTTCATATACAGAATTTGTTACTACTAATATATTTCCATTTGTATTTCTATACTTGTTAATAACGCAAAAAACGCTTAACTCATTTGTTAAGCCGGATATTGATTTTCCAGATTCATAATTTAGAATATCAAATATCTTATCCATATTACATCATCAATACCTTATCTTTTCCATAATAAATAAATGATTCCATAATATTATAATATTTATCTAAATCAGATTTTACTTGATCAATTTCTTTTTTTGATAGTTTTCCTAGAACATAAGAAATTGTATCAATATCTTGTTCTTTTGCTAATCCAATTTTTAATCTCAAAAATTTATTTGTATTTAACTCTTTAATAATAGATTTTATTCCATTATGTCCGCCATCAGAGCTTTCATATTTAATTCTTGATTTACCAAGTTCCAAAGCTATATCATCTTGTACTACAAGTAAGTCATCAATATCCACTTTATAGTAAGATAAAATTTCTTTAATAGCTTCACCAGAGTTATTCATAAAAGTTAACGGTTTAACAAACAAAACTTTTTCATCATTTATTTTAGTTTCATAAATTAATGCTTTATGGTCTTCTTTCCATTTAACTTTTCCTAAATAACTATCTAAGACGATAAAACCTATATTATGTCTTGTTTTTTCATATTCTTTGCCTGGATTTCCAAGACCAACAATAACTTTCATAATATCACTCCTTCCAGAATATGTTTTTAAATGTTTCTAAATCCTCAATACATAATTCTTTCAAAATTTTTATTCCTGACTTACTACCTCTAATTGCTCTAATAAGAACTAATCGAGGATCTTGTGATTTCTTCGTTGATACAAATTGAATATTTTTTACTCTTATACCATACTTGGAACATAATTCTATTATTTCATCAATTCGCTCAGATCTATGAACCATATATAACTCACCATTAAGTTTTAACAATTTTGAAGAAATTTTTATTATTTCCTCCAACGTTATAGTTATTTCATGTCTAGCTATCGCTTTTATATCTTCATTATTTATAAATGAAGAAGAATTATTAACAAAATATGGTGGATTACAAACAATTACTTCACAATTATTTCCCGGGAAATATTTTTTAACATCTTTTATATCACAATTAATAACATCAATCTGATTTTCTAATTTATTATAATCAATTGATTCTTTACCTAGTTCATAAATTTCTTTTTGAAGTTCTACTGCTTTAATTTTTGCTGAAGTTTTTGTAGATAATATCATTGACACAGCACAATTACCAGCACACAATTCTATAATAGATTTTTTTGTATTAGGATTTTTTACAAATTCTGCCAATAATACGGAATCTAAAGAAAACTTAAAATATTTATCATTTTGATAAATTTTTAATGGAACATAATCGTATAAATCATTTAAAGATTTATTCACCATCAAGTGAAACCTCGATTCTTTCTTCATCAACAACTATTACATATGTTCTTTTTAAAATATCTACTGAAGAAACTACTCCATCTTTACCTTTGTACTTCATTTTTTGACCTACTTTAGGTAAACCTTTAGAAAGTTCACAATATACTTCATCTTCATATGCAAGACAACAAAGTAATCTACCACAAGCACCATTAATTTTAGATGGATTTAAAGCCAAGTTTTGATCTTTTGCCATGTTCATCGTTACTGAGTTTAACTGATTTAAAAACCTACTGCAGCAAAGAACTTGACCACATTTTCCTATACCACAAACTTCTTTAGCTTTATCCCTAGCTCCAACCTGATGTAATTCTATTCTTGTTTTATACATTGAAGCTAATTTTTTTGCAAGTTCTCTAAAATCCACTCTATCATCTGAAACAAAATTTATTAATAATACTTCTTTATCAAGTGTAAAATTGGCAGATAATAATCTCATATCTAATTCCATTTTATTAACAATATCTTTTGCTTTAATGAAAGCTTCTTTAGAATCTTTTAAATTAGACATATATTTTTTATAATCTTCATCAGTAGCCTTTCTTAAAATTGTTTTATACTGAGATAATTCTTTATCATCGCCATCTTTAACAAAAACAACTTTTGCTACTTGAACACCTTTATCAGATTCTACTACAACTAAATCATCTTTTTTTAAATCAAGATTACTCTTAAAATTGTAAGCTTTTCCTTTATCTACAAATGTTAAACCATATATCTTCATTATAATCTACTCACTTCTATTAAAAATTTATCCATTAATAAATTAATATTACAATTTCCACTTATTTTAGATATAAGATCATATAATTTACTTAATAATAAACTTTCTTTTTTAATTATATCAAAGTTTGTTTGTGTATTAATATATTTTTTCTGAATTGAAATAATGCACTCAACAAAAATTTTGAATTGATCTATATCTTTATACTTATCAATATATTTTTTGTTTACTATTAATGACGCTTTATCATGTAATTCATTTAAATAATTTTGAGCATCAGAAATTAAATCTTCTTCATAAATTTCTTCAGTATCGTATATCAGTGATATAGTTTGTGTTCTACTTGAAATTGTTGGCATTATACCATCAGTACTATTACAAACAAAAAAACCTAACATATCAGTTTCTGGCTCTTCAATGATTTTAAGCATTTGATTACCAGATTTTTTATTTAATTTCTCAGCATTATGAATAATAAAATAATTATCTTTAGTAATTACTGGAATTTTTTGAAGCATTACTATTAATCTGTCAATATCTTCTGTTAATATTTCTTGAACTTTTGGTCCAATAATCATTAAAGTAGGTAATGATTCATTCAAAATTAACGGTTCAATATTACTCTCTGCATCTTCATTTATTAAAATAATTAATTTCTTTATATCTTCTATAGCTTGAGTAATAGAGTTTGTTTCAACCAAATAAACGTGAGAATTTTTATTCTCACGGTATTTATCATATATATTTTTTAGTTTAAAATCTTCTTTCATAATAAACCTCAAAAAATAAAATATATTAGATTTATCGATATTATACCAGGTATCCCGAGTAAAGCAACAATTAATATTGTTAGAATATTTACTGGAATAAACATTAATATATTACCACATATACAATTAAATCCATTTATTATTAAAAAAGATATAAGAATTTTTCTTAAGCATTTAGTTATAATATTTATCATATTTAATTATACTTAAAAATTACTCATATATACCTAATCTATTATTTCTCTTCTATCATCAAGTGCTTTATTTAAAGATAACACGTCCATATAGTCCAAATTCATTCCTAAGGGAACGCCATATGATAACCTGGTAACTTTTACGTTAAAATCAGAAAGAACCTTCTTTAAGTATAACATTGTCATTTCACCTTCTATTGAAGAAGTTAATGCAATAATAACCTCTGGATTTTTCAAATCTTTAACCCTATTAACTAGAGAACCTATATTTAAATCATCAGGATTAACATTATCAAGTGGAGATATTAGTCCACCTAATATATGATATGTTCCTTGATATGTACTACTTTTTTCAAAAGAATATAAATTTTTATAGTCTTCTACAACACAAATTGTATTCTTATCCCTACTATCGTCTGAACATATAGAGCAAATATCTTCATCAGAAATATTTCCACATATCTTACAATTTTTAATGTTATTTTTTAAATTTAAAAGAGTATCTGCAAAGGATTTTATCTTTTCATCATTCATTTCAAATGTTGAAAAAGCTAGTCGCTCCGCATTTTTATCACCAATTCCAGAAAAACTCTTATAAAAATCAATTAATTTGTTAAAATCTTTAGGATAATTCATTAAAACAATCCACCTAAAGATCCACCACCGTAAGATCCTAGTTGTTTATCAGTTTCTTCATCTACTTTAGATAAAGCTTGATTTAAAGTAATCTTAATCATGTCTTCAAGAACTTCTAAATCATCTTTTTCTAAAGAAGCATTATCATTAATTTTTACTGATAAAACTTCCTTTTTACCATTTATTTTTACATTAACTAGTTCTGATTTTCCTTCAAACTCCATTGCATTAATTTCGTCTTTCTTTTTTTGAATATCTCTTTGCATTTTTTGAGCTTGAGCCATTAAACTTTGCATATTCATATATTTATTCCTCCACTATTATATTATTACCAAATATGTCATCTGCCATATCAAGCAAGTAATCTGAACTTTCTTCTTTTGGTTCTTCTATGTATGTATATTTTATTCCTTTATTTTTATTATCTTGGAATATTTTAACAAGTTCTTGCCATTTTTCTTCAGAAACAAAAACAGGTTTTTTATCGTCAAAAGAACAACATTTCATTATTTTGTTAGATTTTTCATTAAGCAAATTTGCACTTGCCTCAGAATTACACACTATTAATATATTTGTAGGTGAAACAACACCAACACTTGTATCTAACATTAAAGAATATATGTCATTTTCATTCTTTAATTGACTTAAATGCTCTTTGTATTTTTGTTCTGCTTCGGTTTTATTTTTCTTTGTCGCAGCACAAAACGAATTATTTATTCTTATTTCAACGATATTTTTATCAATTTTGTTTACTATTTGTAAACTATTATTAATTTTTTCTGGTTCTTCTTTTATATCATCTATTTTTGACGCTTTTTCCGAAACTTTTTCGGTTTCAGGTTTAATTTTTGATTCTGTTTTTATTTCCCGGGAAATATTTTCAATATTATTTTCATTTAAATTAGTTAATATAAAAGTTTCTATTACATCATAATAATTAATTGAAGATCTATTAATATCTAAATTAATTACTTCTTTTAATATATTTTTTAATTTCAATAATTCTTCAGATTTATTATTTAATTTTAATTCACATGATTTTTTTGCAATTGAAGAAATCAACTTATTTATAAAGGATTTTTCACTTAAACCATATTCATTAAATGAACTAAATAAATCTATTATTTGTTGAATATTGTTTGTAATTATTGCATCCAGTAATTGATTAATACTATTTTCAGAAACTACTCCAAATTGTTCAGTTAATAAATCTATTGTTATTGGTTTATTTAATGTGACTAACTGATCTAGAATACTTAAAGCATCCCTTAATCCACCATCTGCTAAAGTAGCAATTTCCTCAATAACATTATCCTCTATTTTAATTTTTTCATTATCTAAAACATATTTTATTCTGTTAATAAGTGCTTTTTTTGAAATTTTACTAAAAGCAAAATGTTGACATCTCGATAAAATTGTTTGTGGTAAAGACTCTGGATTAGTAGTTGCTAATATAAATATAGCATGAGATGGTGGTTCTTCTAAAGTTAGTAAAAATGCATTTGATGCACTATTTGTAAGCATATGTGCTTCATCAATAATATATATCTTGTATTTTGAATATGTTGGTGCAAGTTTAACATTGTTGATAATTTCTCTTATATCCTCAACTTTATTATTTGAAGCGGCATCCAATTCTATAATATCGGGATTACTACCAAAATTGCAGCATGAGTTACACTTTCCACAAGGTTCTCCATCTACCGGATTTTCGCAATTAATAGCTTTTGCAAATACTTTAGCAGTAGATGTTTTTCCTGTACCTTTAGGACCAGAAAAGATATACGCATGAGAAATTCTATTGTTTATAATTGATTCTTTTAAAGTATCAGTTATAAAGTTTTGATCAATAATATCATTAAAAGTTTGTGGCCTATATTTTCGGTATAAAACCTTATAACTCATACCAATCACCTCTTATATAATTATAACATATTGTTCATATTTTATCGCATTTTATTAAAGAAATTACTTAATATTTCCTGATAATCTCCTGAATATTTATTATTATCATTTACATATTTAGTTTTGTCATATTCTTTTTTACTATTTGGTTTGTTGAGCAAGTAAAAAACATTCTTAATTCTTGCATTGTTGATAACTTTTTTACACATTTCACATGGTTTTAAAGTAACATATAAATCGCAATCATATAAAAAACAATTTTTTAATTTTTTATTTGCTTTATTTATAGCTATAATTTCAGCATGATTAATTGTTTTATATTTTTTATTACGATTATTAATACCTTTTGAAATTATTTTACCATCTTTTACAATTATTGCTGATACAGGAACATCTTCCGTTTTTAAACATTTATTAGCTTCTTTTAATAATATTTCATAATATTTATTTTTCATAAAAACCTCATAAAAAAAGTGCACACAAATAGGGATTGATGTGGCTGCTTTCTTCCGAATCTGACCAGGTTACAATATATTTGTTGCACGTACATAATATATCATTTTTAATAATATTAATCAAATAATATATGTTATGTTTCACGTGAAACATTATTATTAACTTGTATATGTTCCACGTGGAACATAAAAAAAGAAGTATTAAACTTCTTTTTTTACAGATTCGGTATTTTCAGATGGTTGTTCATCTTCAACTTCCTCAGATTTATCAACTAAGCTTACAGTAGCAACGAGTTGATCATTTTTTAAATTTATAAGTCTAACACCTTGTGTTGCTCTTCCTAGTGTTGATACTTGGTCAAGACTCATTCGCATAGTCATTCCAGAATCTGTCATCATTATTGCATCTTGATTTCCATAAATAAGTTTTACAGCAACTATATTACCATTTTTATCGGTAATGTTGATAGCTTTAACTCCTTTACTTCCTCTGTTAGTTTCTCGATAATCGTTTACACGTGACTTTTTACCATATCCTTTTTCTGTAACAATTAGAATAATATCATCATTGTGGACAACTTCCATACTGATACATTTACTATCTGCTAAATTTATTCCTCTTACACCAGCTGCAGTTCTTCCCATAACTCTAATATTATTTTCATTGAATTTAACCATACGTCCAGCAGCTGAAGCCATCATTATCATATCTTCTCCAGTCGTTGGCTTAACAACTAATAGCTCATCATTATCTTTCATTGTTATAGCTATCTTACCTGAAGTTCTAATATTTTCAAATTCTGATATAGCAGTTCTTTTTATAATCCCGTTCTTTGTAGCAAAAGCTAGATAACTTGCTTCATTATCTGTTGATATTTTAAGCATGCTACAAATCTTCTCATCTTTATCAATTTGAAGTAAGTTGACAATAGGTAAACCTTTTCCTTGACGTGAATATTCTGGAACTTCATAACCTTTAAGTCTATATACCCTACCTTTATTACTAAAGAATAATACATAATCATGTGTTGATAAGTTAATTAAATGATCTACTTTATCATCTTCATTAGTAGTCATACCTTTAACTCCAACACCACCTCTATTTTGAGTCTTATATGTAGAAGAAGGTACACGTTTAATATATCCTTTTTCAGTTAAAGAAATAATAATATTTTCTTCTGGAATTAAAGATTCATCCTCAATATATTCTATTGCTGTCATATCAATTTTTGTACGACGATCATCACCATATTTATCTTTTATTTCTAGAAGTTCATTCTTTATAATTTCAAGTATTCTAGCTTCACTAGCTAGTATTTCTCTTAACTCAGCTATTTTAGCTAACAATTCTTGTAATTCGTTTTCTACTTTATCACGTTCCAAACCTGTTAAACGACGTAGTTTCATTTCAAGAATTGCTTCTGCTTGTATTTGAGTTAATCCAAATTTACTCATTAAACCAGATTTAGCTTCTTCGTCAGTTTTTGACCCACGAATTAATTTAATAACTTCATCTAAATTATCAAGAGCAATTTTTAAACCTTCTAAAATATGAACTCTTTTTTCGGCTTTATCTAAATCAAATTTACATCTTCTAATGATTATCTCTTTTTGATAATCAATATACTTAGAAATGATATCTTTAAGTCCTAAAGTTTTTGGAACTCCTTGATCAAGCATTAAGAATATAATTCCATAATTTGTTTGGAATTGAGTGTGTTTATATAGGTTATTTAAAACAACTTGTGCGTTGGCATCCTTTTTTAAAGTGATAGTAATCTTAATACCATTTTTTAAGTCAGTATGATAATCAGAAATTCCATCAATAATTTTATTGTGGACAAGTTCTGCTACTTTATCTTTTAAATCAGATGTATTAACACCATAAGGAACTTCATCAATTATAATTTGTTGTTTACCATTATGTTCCTCAATTGTTGCTTTACTTCTAATGGTTATAGATCCCCTACCAGTTTCATAGGCTTTTTTAATACCACTATTACCTAAAATAATTCCACCTGTTGGAAAATCTGGCCCTTTAACATACTGCATTAAGCCATTTACATCAATATCATTATTATCAATGTATGCAATACATCCATCAATAACTTCACCTAAATTATGTGGTGGAATATTAGTAGCCATACCAACAGCTATACCCATTGTTCCATTAACTAATATATTAGGAAATCTAGATGGTAAAATTTCAGGCTCTTTTTCTGATTCGTCAAAATTAGGAACAAAATTTACTGTTTCTTTATTTATATCTCTTAATAGTTCAAGAGATATTTTTGAAAGTCTTGACTCGGTATAACGCATTGCAGCTGCACCGTAACCTTCAATATTACCAAAGTTTCCATGTCCATCAACAAGCATATTTCTATAACTAAAATCTTGTGCCATTCTGACCATTGCTTCATAAATTGAAGAATCACCATGTGGATGATATTTACCCATAACATCACCGACAATTCTTGCCGATTTTTTATGTGGTTTATCAGGTGTATAACCAGATTCATACATTGACCATAAAATCCTTCTATGTACAGGTTTTAAACCATCTCGTAAATCTGGAAGTGCACGAGAAACAATAACTGACATTGAATATTCTAGGAATGAAGATTCTATTTCATTTACAATATTATTTTCTTGTAATCTATCTCTACTATGATCCATAAATAAAACCTCCCTAAATATCTAAATTTTGAGCATATGGTGCATTATTCTCAATAAATTGTCTTCTTGGTTCAACTTCTTCACCCATAAGTTTTGAGAACGCTGCATCAGCTTCAATTGCATCTTCTACAGTAATTCTACGAAGAACTCTCTTTTCAATGTCCATTGTTGTTTCATTTAATTCCTCAGCATCCATTTCACCAAGACCCTTCATACGAGACATATCGTATTTTGTATTTTCATTAAGTGATGCTATATAAGAATCTCTTTCTTCTTCATTTAAAACATATTTAATTGTTTTACCATGTTTAATACAAAATAATGGTGGTTGAGCAGCATAAACATGACCTGCTTCGACAATTGGTCTAAAGAATCTATAAAATAATGTTAATAATAAAACTCTAATATGTGAACCATCAACATCGGCATCGGTCATTATAATAATTTTGTCATATCTTAACTTATTTAAATCAAATTCTTGACCTATACCAGTACCAAATGCAGTTATAATAGTTCTTATTTCTTCATTCGATAAAGCTTTATCAACTCTAGCTTTTTCAACATTTAAAATTTTACCTCTAAGTGGAAGTATAGCTTGTGTCATTGAGTTTCTACCTTTAATAGCAGACCCACCAGCACTATCTCCCTCGACAAGAAAAATTTCACACACTGAAGGATCTTTTTCCTTACAATCAACAAGTTTTCCACCAAAATTAACTACATCTAAGTCACTTTTACGTCTTGTTAATTCTCTAGCTTTTTTCGCAGCAATTCTAGCTCTTGAAGCTGTCATTGCTTTATCTACAATAATCTTTGCCTCTTCTGGGTTTTCCATTAAAAATCTTTCAAAACCTTGTGAAAAAACATGATCAGCTAAAGTTCTTACTTCACTATTTCCAAGTCTACCCTTTGTTTGTCCTTCAAACTGAGGATTTGGATGTTTACATGAAATAATCATTGTTAAACCTTCTTTAACATCTTCACCAGTTAAAGAATCATCATTACTTTTTAATAAATTATTTTTCTTTGCGTAATTATTAATAATTCTTGTAAGAGCTCTTCTAACACCTTCCTCATGAGTTCCACCATCATGAGTATTAATATTATTAACAAAAGAATAAATACTGTCACTATAACCTGAATTATATTGAAGAGCTACTTCAAACATAACTCCCTCTTCTTCACCTTCTAAATGAATAATCTCTTCATGAATTGGAGTTTTTCCCTTATTTATAAATTTTACGTATTCTGAAATACCGCCTTCATACATAAATGTTTCACCGACTGTATCTTCAGCATCACGATCATCTCTTAAATTAAGTGATAAACCTTTATTTAAGAAAGCAAGTTCTCTTGTTCTTACTTTTAAAGTATCATAATCATATATTTCAGAATCAAAAATTTCAGGATCTGGTTTAAAAGTAACAGTTGTTCCTGTTCTGTTAGGTTCACATTCGCCAATTACAGTTAGTTTTTGAACTGTTTTTCCGCCATTTTCAAATTTACATTCATAAATTTTTCCTTCTTTATATACAGTTACATTAACCCATTTAGAAAGTGCGTTAACAACAGATGCACCAACACCATGAAGTCCTCCGGATACTTTATATCCGCCACCTCCAAATTTTCCACCAGCATGAAGAACAGTATAAACAGTTTCAACAGTAGAAATACCTGTTTTTTCATGAATTCCAACAGGAATACCACGTCCATTATCTTTAACTGTAATAGAATTATCTTTATTAATAACTATTTCAATACTAGTACAATAACCAGCTAATGCTTCATCAATAGAGTTATCAACGATCTCCCATACTAAATGATGAAGTCCTTTAACATCAGTAGTACCAATGTACATACCTGGTCTTTTTCTTACTGCTTCTAATCCTTCTAGTACTTGAATATCACTGGCATCATAATGCTTATTCTCATTTTCCATATTAAACCTCCACCTGACTATCCACAACTTTAATTAATTTAGCTACACTTAGCATTTCATCACTAAAATAATCAATGTTTGTTGTCGTTATAAATGTTTGTACTTTTTTACTAAGCATACCCAATATATTATTAATCTTATTTTTATCAAGTTCACTTGATAAATCATCAAATATTAAAATTGGATAATAACCTTTAATCTTATTAACTATCTCAACTTCAGATAATTTAAATGCTATAATCGCATTCTTTTGCTGACCTTCTGATCCACACTCTTTTAATAAAAAATCATCTAGCATAAAGTTAATATCATCTCTATGAATACCAAAAGATGTTTTACCAAGAAACATATCTTTTTTTAAATTAGAATTATATTTTGATAATATTTCTTTTTTTGATAAAGAATAATCACTTATATAAGATATAGATAATTTTCCAGATCCAAAAATCTTATAATAATTCTCACCTATTGATTCTTTGATATTATCTAAAAATTTCTTTCTTAATTCAAAAATTTTTAAACCATAATCAACAAGTTTTTCAGTCATTATATTTAAATAATTTTTTGAAAGATTTCCGTTTATATTCATTTCTTTTAAATAAATATTACGTTGTTTTAATATTTTATTATAACCATTTAAATATAAGACATAATTCTTATCAAGTTGAGATAATTCAATATTTAAAAGTTTTCTTCTAAGTGCAGGTGAATCTTTTATTATTCTTAAATCATCTGGATTAAAAAGAATCATAAACATATTTGATATATAATCACTTAATTTGTTAACTTTTATATCATTAATTTTTAGTTTTTTTTCATGGTTTTGCAAAATTAATTGATAATTATTAATTTCATTTTTACAATTAATATTTGCTTCAATTTTTGAAACATTTTTTCCTCTCATAATCATTAAACTATCATTATTAGTTCTAAATGATTTTGTTAATGAAAGTGCGTATATAGCCTCAACAATATTTGTCTTACCATGACCATTTAATCCATATATAATATTTATATTTGGATTAAAATTTAAAATTATTGATGAATAAGAACGAAAATTTAGTAATTTTAAACTATCAATTTTCATATTTACCTCTTTTTAGGCTCAATTTTGATTTTTTTTAAAAATACGTACACCTGTACCTAGAAAAAATTATATCACAAATATTGATTAATTTAAAGTAAATTAGTATTTTTTCTATATCTAATTATACTTTCTAATCTTGATGATCTTAAAATTTGATTGTTAATTATTTCATATGAACAATTTATCTTAATTTCACTACCATTTACTGTTTTTAAAATACATCCATTAGTGTCTTTATAATAATTATTTATATATTTATTTCTAAGCCATGAACAAGTGTTTAATCTAGGTGAAGAAAGAGGAAAAAATATAATTTCATTACTTTCTTCAATTATTATTGGAGCCTTATGAGTTAATCCAGTTAATGACTTAGTTCCATCTACTCTACCTTTATAACTTGATCCAAAATATTCACAGCTATATTTAATAATTTCATTTGGTAATTGATTTACTAAAAAAATTTTATCTTTTTCATAAACAATTGTTTTAAAATTATTAAATATTAAAGCTACCGTACTGTCATTTATTTCATATTTATCCATATATATCCCCCTAAATAAAAATAAATAACTTATTTATATCACAAAAAAAGACTATATTTTGTCGAATATAGTCTAATATGTTTTAATTGGTAATATTAATTGAATTAATGATTCATCCTCAACAGATTTTATAATAATTGGTTTAATATCACTATTTAATAAAAGAAGGATTTCTTCATCTTTAAATGTTCTTAATGCTTCTATCATATATTTAGAACTAAATGAAATTTCTAATTTTTCTTTGTTGTTAGATTCTATATTTAATGTTTCTTCAACTTTACCTATTTCAGATGCAAATGAATTTATTATCATCTTATTATCATTAATAGTCATCTTTACAATATTTTTATCTTTTCCTTGTGTTAATAAAGCAGCTCTATCAATTGATGAGAAAAATTCTGACAAATTAATTTTTACAATATATTTAAATTCAGTTGGAATTAAATTATTAGTATTTGGATAATTTCCAGCAAGTAAGTTAGTTTGAAAATAAATGTTTAAAAACTTAAATAATACTTTATTACTAAAAATATGTATTTCTACATTTTCATCATTAGGTAAAGTTTTCTCAAGTTCAATAATATTTTTTCCAGGTAAAATAATATTAACTTCTGATTTACTATCAATCTTTTCAGTTTTTTTTGCAAGTCTATATGAATCTGTTGCTACACATTCTAGATTATCAGCCATAATTTTCAAATTTAACCCAGTTAAAAGTGGTCTTAATTCTTGTGTAGAAATAGCAAATATTGTTTGATGAATTATATTTTTTAATTTATTACTATTAATAACTATAGGATCCTTACTTTCTTCAATCTTAATAGTAGGATATTCACTAGCTTCCATACAATTTAAATTATACTGACTATTCTCAGTAAATATTTTTACCTTTAATCCATCTACAACCTCAAAATCAATTGTATCACTAGGCATTTTTCTTATAATATCTAGTAAATATTTACTTTGAATAATTATAATTCCTTCTTTTTCAACATTCTTAATATCCTTAATATCAATTAGTTGTTTAATATTAAGTTCACTATCACTTGCTGTTAAATATAATCCCTCTTTTTTTAGTTCAAATTTAATTCCATTTAATATTGGAATAATGTTTCTTGAAGATATAGCTTTAGATACATTATTTAATGCTTCTAAAATTACACTTTTTTCAATTGTGAATTTCATAATAATCCTTCTTTCTTTTAATTAATATTATTAATAAAGTTAATAATGTTAATAACTAAAATTTTTTACTAATTTATAATAGTTTTCTAATGTTTATAACATTGTATTTATTAACATTTATTAATGTTTATAAATTTGATTTAATTTTATTTATTGTATCAGCTAAGTCATTATCCTCTTTTAATTCTTTTTCTATTTTATCACAAGCAAATATTACTGTTGAATGATCTCTACCACCAAATTCAAGTCCTATTTTTGGAAAAGTATCATTTGTTTCCATTCTACATAGATACATAGCAATTTGTCTTGGAATAACTACTTTATTATTTCTTTTCTTACCTTTTAAGTCATCTATTGATATGTTATAAAAATCAGCTACTGCTTTTTGTATTTTTGATATATTACTTTCAACATAAATATTCTTATTAACAAAATCTTTGAGTGCTTCAATAGCAAAATCTAAATTAATTTTGTCAGGAACAATCATTGCTGTATAAGCAAGTAACCTGTTAATAGATCCTTCTATGTGTCTAACATCATTTTGACAAGAATTAGCAATGTATTCTATAACTTCTTCTTCAACTTTATTTTCTATAGATGTATTTTTTAATTTTTCTTTAATAATTCGACATCTAAGATCGAAATCAGGTGGATATATATCAACAGGTAATCCCCACATAAATCTGGATCTTAATCTTTCTTCCAATTTTTTTAAATCATCAGGTGATCTATCAGAAGAAATAATAATTTGTTTATTAGTTTTATGTAAATAATTAAAAGTATTAAAAAATTCTTGTTGAGTTTTTTCAGCACCTACTAGAAATTGTATATCATCAATAATTAATACATCAACATTTCTATATTTACTTTTAAATTGATTAGCATAATCTATAGTGTTTGAATTTTTAGAAATATCAGCAATTCCTGTAAAATCATTCATAAATTCATCACTAGTAACATATAAAACTTTTTTATTAAGTTTTTCAGTTATTTTATTACCTATAGCATGCATTAAGTGAGTTTTTCCTAAACCACTTTTTCCATATATAAATAATGGATTATGTATAGTTCCAGGAGAATCTGCAACAGCCTGTGCTGCAATAAATGCTAGTTTATTTGATGAACCAACAACAAAATTATCAAAATTTAGATTTGGATTTAAATTAGAATTCCAATCTAACTTTTCATCCAATTCATTATTAAGTTTATCTATAAAATTATTTTCTTCCTCAAGAATAAATTGAATTCTATCTTCATAATCTATTCCTGTAAGGGATAAAAAGATATTTTTTATAATTTGATAATAAGTTGTGGATAAAGTTGTTTTATGAGTTAACATTGGAACTTGAATAATAATTTTATCTTTATCCATATTAATAAGTTTTAACTCACTAAACCAAACTTGATAAGATGTTGGAGCAAGTTCATTAGCTACCTCATTTAAAAAACTTGACCAAATTGAATCAACTTTCAACCTTATCACCCCACTAACTTAACGATTAAGTTTATTTTATATCAATTGTTGATAAAAAAAAACCCTAAATTTAACATAAAAAGTTATCCACAAAAGTTATCCACACATAAAAATATGAAAATATTATAAAAAATTAACTTATTAACATTATCCACAAATTAATTTTTAATTATTAACAATTAACAATTGTAAAAAAAATAATTAACAAAATATGTTAATAACTTAATTTTATTAAGGTTTTTCCTTGACTTTAACTTGTTTATAATATTATAATAAAAACGCTTAGATAGATTTGGAGGTGGAAATATGAAAGCTAAAGGATGTACATATCAACCAAATAATAGAAAAATGAAGAAAAAACAAGGTTTCTTTGCTAGAGTAGAATCTAAAATTATAAATAGACGTCGCGCTAAAGGAAGAAAGAGATTAACAAAATAACCACTTTAATGTGGTTTTTTTTAAATAACATTATATATATAGAAAGGTGGATAATATGAAAAAAGCATTTATTATTAAAAGTCATGATGAATTTAATCAAATTATTAATGGCGGAAAAAAAATAAAAGGAAATATTATAACAATATATTATTATCCATCAGATGATAAAAAAATATATTTTGGATTTGCCGTAGGAAAAAAAATAGGAAATGCTGTTGAAAGAAATAAAGTAAAACGCAAAATTCGAATGATAGTTCATAGTAATCAGTTTTTATTTCCAAAGGGTTATAAATATATTATAATGTTAAGGAAAGATTGTTTATTATTCTCTCATGCCAAATGGAATGAAGATATGATAGACATTATTGGAAAGGTCGAAAACAATGAAAAAATTTAAAACATTATTATTAGCGTTAATTGTAGTTGTTTTAGTAACTGGCTGTGGATCAGCTATAAAAAATAAAGACAAAAAAGTAGAAATTTATAAACCAACAGGTCAAACATTACAAAATAACATTCTTTGTAAACCAACAAAAAAAGATTTAATTGAACTTTATAATAAATATGATAAACAATTAAAAGTATCAATGAAAAAACTACCTGAATGTAAGAATTTTAAAATTAATTCAAACAAAACTAGAAGTTTATGGGAATTTATATTTGTTAAACCATTAGCATACTTAATATTAAAATTAGGTTATGCAATTAAAAATTTTGGTTTATCAGTAATGATTGTAGGTATTTTAATAAGAATTATTCTTTTACCATTCTCTAAAAAAAGTCAATTACAATCACAAAACTTACAAAAAGCTACACCTGAAATTCAAAGACTTGAAATTAAATATAAAGATAAAACAGATTCAGCATCTATGATGGCAAAAAGTCAAGAAACAATGATGATATATAAGAAATATGGAGTTAATCCTATGTCTGGTTGCTTACTTGCATTTATTCAACTTCCATTATTCTTTGGTTTCTTACAAGCAATAAATAGAGTGCCAGCAATATTTGAAGGTAAGTTCTTAGGATTATCTTTAGGAATGACACCATCAACTGGAATTTCAAAAGGTAATTATTTTTACATTATACTAATAGTTTTAGTTTTATTAACTACTTATTATTCATTTAAAAAGACATTAAATCAAACAGCAACAGCTCAGCAAGGTCAAAGTAAATCAATGTTAATAATAATGCTTGTTATGATTTTTGTAGCATCATTTAGTTTACCAACAGCAATTGCTTTATACTGGATTGTAACAAATGCATTTATTGTTGTTCAAAACTACTTAATTGATCTTTCAATTAAAAATGATGAAAAAAAAGGAAATAAAAAGGAAAATAAATCAACAAAAAAAGTTTCTATAAAGGAAAAGGTAGAAAAAAGAAGAGGTAATTAATATGAAGTACGAATTATTTACAGCTAAAACATTAGAAGAAGCTTTAGAAGAAGCAAAAAATAAATTAAATTTAAATGAAGATGGATATATCTATAGTTATGAAGAAACTAAGGGAAAACTATTTAAAGCAGGAAGTTTCAATGTTAAAATTTTTCAATTAGAAGATATATGTAAGTTCTTAAAAGATTATTTAAAAAAATTAACTAGTGATATGGGAATAGAAGTTAATTTTGAATCTAAAATAAGAGAAAAAAATATTGAAATAACAATGATATCAGATAACAATCCTATATTAATAGGAAGAAATGGACAAACATTAAAAGCCCTTGAATGTATTTTAATGCAAGTTGTAAATAAAGAAACTGGTAAACATATTAGAGTAATGCTTGATGTTGAAGGTTATAAAGAAAAACAAATTAAAAGACTTGAAAGACTTGCAATAAATCTTGCAAAAGATTGTGTTAGAACTAAAACAGACATTCATATGGATTCAATGAATGCTTATGAAAGAAGAATTGTTCATAACAAATTAACAGATTTTAAAGGAGTTAAGACGGAAAGTATTGGTGAAGAACCAAATCGTCATTTAGTTATAAAATATGATAAATAAGATATTTCCCGGGAAATATCTTTTTATGTTAAAGAGGTGATTTTTGTGGAAGATACAATATGTGCAATATCTACATCAAGTGGAGTAGGTGCTATATCAATTATTAGAGTAAGTGGAAGCAATGCAATTAATATTGTTAACAAAATTTTTAAAGAAAAAGATTTAACAACTATTAAAAGTCATACAATTAATTATGGTCATATTGAATATAAAGGTGAAATAATAGATGAAGTATTAGTATCTGTTATGAAGGCGCCAAAAACATTTACTACCGAAGATATAGTAGAAATAAATACTCATGGAGGTATTGCTCCAACTAATAAAGTATTAGAAATTCTTTTAGAAATAGGTTGTAGACTTGCTGAACCTGGTGAATTTACTAAAAGAGCATTTTTAAATGGAAGAATTGATCTTTTAGAAGCAGAAGCTGTAATGGATATGATTGATTCTAAAACAGAAATCCAAAGGAAAATGGCATCTAATCAAATTAGTGGAAAAACATCTAATTTAATAAATGAACTAAGAAGTGACATGGTTCAAATAATATCAAACATAAACGTTAATATTGATTATCCAGAATATGATGATGTTGATATTATTACTAACGATGTTCTTCTTCCAAAAATTACTAAATTAAAAGAAAAAATAAATAAAATATTAGAAGAATCAAAAAATGGCAAATTAATTAAAGAAGGTATTAAAACATCAATTATTGGTCGACCTAATGTTGGTAAGAGTAGTTTACTTAATGCTTTGCTTGAAGAAGATAAGGCAATAGTTACTGATATTGCAGGTACCACAAGAGATATTGTTGAAGGACAAATATCAATAAATGGTATTTTACTTAATATTATAGATACAGCAGGAATAAGAAATACAGATGATATGATTGAAGCTATAGGAGTAGAAAAAAGTCTTAAAACTATGGATGAATCTGATTTAGTATTATTTATGCTAAATAATAATGAAGAAATAACAGATGACATAAAAGAATTAATTTCAAAAATTATAGATAAAGAATATTTAGTACTTATTAACAAAACTGATTTAGAATCTAAACTTGATTTAAATAGTATAAATATTGATAAAAATAGAGTAGTATACCTAAGTATAATTAATAACGAAGGTGTTGATAAACTAAAAAATAAAATATCAGATTTATTTAATATAAGTAATATAACCTCAACTGATCCAACTTATTTAAATAATGCTAGAAGTATAAGTATATTAAATAAATGCTTAGATAAAGTAGGGGAAGTTGAAGAAGCTGTTAAAAATAACATGCCAATAGATATGATAGAACTAGATATTAAATCTATTTGGGAAGAACTAGGTACTATTAATGGAAGTACTTATGAAGAAGAATTATTAGATGAAATGTTTAAAAGATTTTGTTTAGGAAAATAAAGAAGGTGAAATGTATGGGTTATGAGATTATTGTTGTAGGTGGTGGACACGCTGGTTGTGAAGCTGCATACGCATGTGCTAAAAAAGGACATAGAACTTTACTTGTAACTGGAAATATAAAAAATATAGCAGATATGCCTTGTAATCCACACATTGGTGGTAGTGCTAAAGGCATAGTTGTAAGAGAAATAGACGCCCTTGGTGGCATTATGGGTAAAATAGCTGATAAAACCCACTTACAAATAAAAATGCTTAATAGTGCTAAAGGACCTGCAGTTCAGTCATTAAGGGCACAAGGGGATAAAATAACTTATCCAAAAGAAATGCTTAAAACATTAAATTCTCTTGAAAATCTCGAAATTAGAGAGGGAATGGTAGAAGATTTAATTGTTGATAATAGTGTTGTAAAAGGAATTATATTAGAAGATGGTGAAAAAATTAATTCTAATATAGTTATTTTAACAACAGGTACATATTTAAAAGCCGATATTTTGGTTGGATCAACAAGAACAAGACAAGGTCCACATGGGGAAAAACCATCACTACATTTAAGTGATAAGCTAAAGGAGTATGGTTTTACTATCAAAAGACTTAAAACTGGAACTCCACAAAGAATTGATAGAAGTTCTATAGATTTTTCTAAAACTAAACCAGAACTTGGTGATGATAAGTTATTAACATTTAGTTTTGATTTAGAACCACAATACAAAATTGAAGATCAAGAGCCATGTTATTTAACATATACAACTCCGGAAACTCACAAGATAATAATGGATAACTTAAATAAATCTTCAATGTATGGTGCTCTTGATGATATCGAGGGAATAGGTCCAAGATACTGTCCTTCTATTGAAGATAAAGTAGTTAGATTTTCTGATAAAGAAAGACATCAACTATTTATTGAACCTGAAAGTAGATACTATGATGATATGTACTTACAAGGATTCTCAACATCAATGCCACCAGAAGTACAGGAACAAATGGTACATAGTTTACCTGGTTTTGAGCATGCAAAAATATTAAAGTATGGATATGCTATTGAATATGATGCAATATATCCAACTCAGCTACATGCATCACTTGAAACTAAAGTACTAGAAAACTTATTTACAGCAGGTCAAATAAATGGAACAAGTGGATATGAAGAAGCTGCATGTCAAGGTTTAATGGCTGGAATTAATGCATCACTAAAACTTGAAGGAAAAGAACCACTTGTTCTCAAAAGAAATGAAGCTTATATTGGTGTACTTATTGATGATTTAATAACAAAAGGCATTAGAGATCCATATAGATTACTTACATCAAGAGCAGAATTTAGATTGCTTTTAAGAAGTGATAATGCAGATCAAAGATTAAGAAAACATGGTTATGATGTAGGATTAATAGATGCTGATCAAATGTATAGATTAAATAAAAAAATTGAAGATATTGAAAAATGTATCGAATATTTAAAAGAAAATAAACTTAAAATAACAAGTGATGTTGAAGCAATATTTAATGAAAATATTATACCTATTCCACAAGCAACGATATCTTATGAACAATTACTAAGAAGACCAGAAGTTACAATTGAATTTATTGAAAACTTCATTAAAATACCATTTAGTGAAGATATAAAAGAACAAGTTTATATTAATTTAAAATATGAAGGCTATATAAAAAAAGCATATAAAGAAGCAGAAAAAATGTTAAAACTTGAAGAAAAACAAATACCTGAAGATATTGACTACGACAAGGTAAAAAATATAGCAAGTGAAGCAAGACAAAAACTAAAGGAAGTAAGACCTACAACAATTGCTCAAGCAATTAGAATAAGTGGAGTAAATCCAGCTGATATTTCAATTTTATCAGTTTATTTAAAGAAGGAATATGCTAATGAATCAAAATAAATTTATAGAAGAATTAAATAAAATTGGTATCAATCTTACTAGTAGTCAACTTGAAAAATTAGAAAAATATGCATCATTCTTAATTGAGTATAATAAAATAACAAATTTAACAGCAATAAAAGATAAAGAAGGTATATATTTAAAGCATTTTTATGATTCATTACTTATTATTAAAAATAATGAATTAGATTTTAATAATGTAAGTTCTTTAATAGATGTAGGAAGTGGAGCAGGATTTCCTGGAATGGTAATTAAAATTGTTTATCCAAACATTAAAGTTACATTACTTGATTCAAACAATAAGAAAACAAAATTTTTAGAACAATTAAAAAGTGTATTAGAATTAGATGATGTAGAAATTATAAATGATAGAGCAGAAAATTATATAAAAAATAATCGTCATAAATATGATGTATCTACTGCAAGAGCAGTATCTGAACTAAGAATTATTTCTGAACTATGTCTTCCTTTTACAAAAGTAAATGGAATTTTTATAGCTCTAAAAGGACACTATGATGATGAACTTAAAAACTGTGAATCAACGTTAAAGATATTAAATTCAAGTGTTCTGTCTGTTATGGAAAATAGATTACCAGTTGAAGAATCATATAGAGCTAATATATTTATTAAAGTTAATAAAGAAATAGATTCAAAATATCCAAGACCTTATGATCAAATAATAAAAAAAGAATTGAAATAAGTTAATAAATAAGATAAAATTATAACAGAATAATAAGAATAGAAGGGGTCTATATGATGGAAGAATCTAAAGAAGTTAAGCAGATTCCGGTTGCGGAGATTATTCCCAATCGTTTTCAGCCACGTATAAATTTTGATGAAAAAGCCTTAAATGATTTATCTAATTCCATAAAACAACATGGAATAATTCAACCATTAGTTGTTAGACCACTTGGAGATAAATTTGAGATAATTGCAGGTGAAAGAAGATATAAAGCTGCATCTATGGCAGGGCTTGCAACAGTACCAGCTATAGTTACAGATATGGATGATAGTACTAGTGCTGAAGTTGCATTAATAGAAAATGTCCAAAGGAAAGATTTAACTGCAATTGAAGAAGCTAAATCTTATAAAAATATGCTAGATCGAGGAAACATGACACAAGAAGAACTTGCAAAAAAGATGGGACTTTCTCAATCTACAATAGCTAATAAATTAAGACTTTTAAACCTAAGTGATGAAGTTCAAAAGGCTTTAATGAATGAAAAAATATCTGAAAGACACGCAAGATCACTACTTAGTATTCAAAATAAAGATGATCAAGTTAGATGGCTTAATAGAATAATTAACGAAAGACTAACAGTTCGTCAATTAGATTTAGCAATAAAGGATGAAATAAACGAAAAAAATCTAGAAAATCAAAATGATGGTGACATTCCAATAGTTAATATAAATCCGGATATTGAAAGTATTATTTCTAATTCTGTAGATATTAATCAACCAGAGGAAAAACCAAAAGTAGATGTATTTAATGGTTTAACACCAATAAATGATGCACCAGAAGTAAATAAAGAACCAGAGGATATAGTTAATATGAATAATAATGAAACAAGTGTTAAGGAAGTTCCTAATAAATTTTTCAATTTTCTTGAAGATGAAGAAGTTAACATGAGTTTTGATGATAAACCAGTTGAACTTAATGGTAGTGAAGATATAACAGAAAATAAAAATTCAGAGATATTTAGCTTTTCTCCTGAATTTATGCCTTCAACAAGTGAAATTGATTCATCATTAGATAATGATTTTAATGCTAATAAATTTGCTGAATTTGATTTAGCAAATAATAATGTAGGCAACAATAGTGAAATAGATACTATTGATTCGCTTGATGTAACACCTACGGAAACAAATGTTATCGCAACACCTATAAATGACAGTATTGAGCAATTAAGTGAAGTTGATACTCTTGATATTGATGAAAATAATGTTCAACAAAATCAAGAACCAGTAGAAGATTTATTTGGCACTAGTGATAATGTTCAAGAAGTAAGTAGTGAAGTTATTGAACAACCAATAACAAGTGTTAATGATACTGATGAAGGTTATATTAACAATAATAGTAATAGTTACATACAAAAAGATGATTCAAATGTTGATGTAACGCCAATACCTGTTGTTGAAGATGATACAGTATTAGATCCTGTTAAATTATTTGATACTTTAGAACCTGATTTTTATGAAAAAATCAAAGAAAATGCTGGACTTGATTTAAAAACTGCAATTAATGATTATCGAGATTTAACAAACGAATTAATAAGTAGAGGATTTAATATAAATATTGATGAAGTAGATCAATCAAATAATTATAAAATAACAATAGACATAACAAAAGAGTAATTGTATAAATTACTCTTTTTTCTTTTTATTAATTATTTCTGAACCTTTTAGAAAGTAAAATATTGCTGTTTTCGATGTATCTTTAGTTTCATAACCACTAATAGGATCAAGTGGCATAGCTATAACATCTTCTGGTGTTTGATACCAGTTATCGTTCTCATCATTATAAGAAATTTCATCTATTGTATCAGCAAAAATATTTTTTGTATAAAAACTTTTACTTATAGAAACATCAGAGCCATCATCATTACCTGACCAAACCAGCATTAATTTATTTTTATTAAAGCCAATAGTCCAGTAATCAGTGTTTGTAGATCCTGTTTTAATAGCATATTTTTCTTTAAGCTTATCTGCTATACCTAAAGCAGTTGGTTTAGTATAATCAATAAATTTTTTATTAGTTGTATTTGTTAACATCTCATTTAGAATATAAACATAATTAGAATTAAGTACTGTAACAGGTTTATCCTTATATTCATATAAAACATTACCATCAGAATCTTCAACTTTATTAATAAGATGAATTTTTTGATAATTTCCTAAAGTTGCAAGTGTTGTATAACCTTGAGCAAAATCAATCATCGTTAATTCATTAGTTCCAAGTGGTAAAGAAGGAACATCTTTAAGGCTAGCTTTTATTCCTGATTTTCTTACATTATTTATAACTTTATCCCCACCTAAAAACATATAAGTTTTTACAGCATAAATATTATCTGAAAGAGCAATAGCAGCAGCCATTGTTATATCTTTTTCAGCATATTTACCACCATAGTTTTGTGGTGAATAGACTTTTCCATTATCTAAATTAAAAGTTGTAGCTTCATTTGAAAATAAAGAAGCTGATGTTAAGTTGTTTTCAAGAGCAGTATAGTATAGAAACGATTTCATTGTCGAACCTACTTGTCTTTTAGCATGAATTGCTCTATTAAACTGGCTTTTAGAATAATCTAAACCTCCAGTTAATGCAGTAATACCTCCTGTTTGTGGATTGATAATCATACTTGCAACTTGCATAGTTTCTCCAGCCATATAATTATTAATGTTTTTTTCTAACAATTCTTGTGCATTTAAATCTAGATTAGTATATATTTTGATTCCTTTTTGCTGAATAATACTTTGTGGTATGTTAACTACTTCTTTCAATTCATCCATTACCGCATCTTGATAATACATAATAGTATTTAATTTTTCGTTATTTTCATTTGCGTATATTTTAATGTCTTCTTTAAATAGTTCACTGGCTTCAGATTTCGTTATTTTATTATTATTTATCATACAATTAAGAACAATTTTTGCTCTTTCTATAGATTTATCATAATTAGATACAGGATTATAATTAGCAGGACTTTTTGGTATTCCTGCAAGAATAATTGCTTCTTCTTTAGTCAAGTTTTTAGGTTCTTTATTAAAATAATACATTGATGCATTATAAATACCAATGTTACCTTCACCAAAGTTTATCGTATTTATGTAACCTTCAAGTATCTCATCTTTTGTGTAGTGAACCTCTAAATTTAGTGTTAATAACGTTTCATTCCATTTTCTTTTCCAAGTTTTATCAAAATTCTGATATAAGTTTTTAATATACTGCTGCGAAATAGTAGAAGCGCCTTCAATAATTTTATTATTTGTTATGTTTTTATACAAAGCTTTAATTATTCTTAAATAATCAAATCCATTATGTTTATAAAAATTTCTATCTTCTACTGAAATAACAGCATCAATGTAATCATTTGAGACCTCATTTAAAGTAACCCATTTTTGTGTACTTGAACCAGTATAAACTAATTTATTATTAATATCGTATATGAAATATGTACTAGCATTTTTAATTATAGTTTTTGGTTTAAAATAAGCATATAAATATAGAAAAACAATGAAAATGGAAAGACTAAATATTATAACAGAAAAGATTTTAAAAAATAGTCTTAATATTTTCAATGTTATCACCAAGAATATTATGTAAAAAAATTTTAAAATTATGAGTGCATTATATATAGTGTTATGTTATAATGTGATACGAAAAACTGGTGATTTTATGAAATTAACTCATATTATTGGTGATAAAGTTAATGAAAAGCATCATGATATTGTAAATTTAGAACAAGAAAATGATAATAAATATAAATTTTATCTTGATAATATTATGAATTACATATATATTACTGATAGGCTTATATTTATAAGACAAAATGATGACTATAAATTTAGCTTAGAAATATCAGAAAAACCCACATGTACTATTGAATTAATCAAAGAAAATAAAATATTTGATGTTAATGTACAAAATGCAAATTATAAATTAGATAATAAAAAAATAGAACTTAACTATCTTATAGAAACAGATGAAGGCGAGCATAAAATAATTTTAGAAATTGGTGATTAAGTATGAAGGATGAAATAGTTGAAAGTATTTCTGCTTTATTAAAAGTAGATAAATCCTTAGTTAAAATTGAATATCCAAAAGATAGAACAATGGGAGACTATGCAATTCCTTGTTTCTCATTTTCAAAAGAACTTCATAAAAGCCCTATGGACATTGCAAACTATCTTAAAGAGAATTTAAAGTATAACACAAATGTATTAAATGGTTATCTTAATATATTCATGGATAAAAAAGATGTGTGTCAAAAGGTTATTGGCAAAATATTAAATGAAAAAGATCATTATGGAGATAATGATTACGGTAAGGGAAAAAGAGTTGTTATTGAATATTCTTCACCTAACGTTGCAAAACCATTTGGCGTTGGTCATTTAAGAACGACTGTAATTGGTCAAGCTTTATACAACATTACAAAAAAATGTGGATTTGATACTATATCAATTAACTATTTAGGAGACTATGGTACACAGTTTGGTAAACTTATTTATGCTTACAAAACTTGGGGTGACGAAACTAAAGCAAAAGAATCATTAATAAATGAGCTTAAAAGAGTCTATGTAAAATTTCATGAAGAAGCTCAAAAAGATCCAAGTTTAGATGAAGAAGGCAGAAAATGGTTTAAAAAACTTGAAGATAATGATGAAGAAGCATTAAGTTACTGGAAATGGTTTAAAGATGAATCAATAAAGGAATTTGATAAAACTTATAAACTTTTAGAGATTGATAAATTTGATTCTTACGAAGGAGAATCAAATTATAAAGATAAAATGGAACCTGTTATTAAAATGCTTGAAGACAAAAACTTACTTCAAATAAGTGAAGGAGCAACAATTATTGACTTAGGTGATATAACACCAGCTCTTATTAAAAGATCTGATGGAGCATCTTTATATATAACAAGAGATATTGCAGCCCTAATAGATCGTAAAAATAAATACAATTTTGATGAAATATTATATGTTGTAGGAAATGAACAATCACTACACTTTGAGCAAGTTAAAAGAATAATAGAAAAAATGGGATATCCATGGAAAGATCAAGTTAAACACATAGGTTTTGGATTACTACTTCAAGACGGTAAGAAAATGTCTACAAGGCAAGGAAAATCTGTTGTTTTAATGGATGTTTTAAATGAATCAATTGATCTTGCAAAAAAATACATTTTAGAAAAAAATCCAAATATTGAAAATATTGATGAAGTAAGTAGAAAAATAGGTGTTGGAGCAGTAATATTCAATGATTTAAAAAATTATCGTATTAACGATATAGAATTTAATCTAGAAGACACTTTAAGATTTGAAGGAAACACTGGTCCATACTTACAATATACATATGCAAGAATTAATTCTTTATTAAGTAATAAACAAAATTTAAGTGTTTCATATGATAATATAGATATCAATGAAGATAAATGGAATTTAATTTGGAATTTATCTAAATATGAAGAAAATATAATAAGTGCAAAAGAAAATAATGATCCATCAATTATTGCTAAATACTTACTAGATCTTGCATCAGACTTTAATAAGTTCTATGCACATGAAAAAATAGTTGATAATGATCAAAATTACACAGAATTTAAACTTAATCTTTCTGAAGCCGTTGCTTTAGTAATAAAAAATGGTTTAAGTTTATTAAATATTAATGTTATTAACAAAATGTAGGAGGAAACAAACATGAAATTAAAAAATATGTCTCGTGAAGAATTAGAAATGTTAAGTTATGCAGAACTAGCTTCACTAATATTAACTGAAAATAAAAAGAAAATGAAAATTGCAGAAGTATTTAAAAAAATCTGTGATTTATTAGGATTATCAGATACTGAATACGAAAATGGAATATCAGAATTCTTCGAAATTATTTCAACTAATAAATTATTTACTGTACTTGCTGGAGGTTTCTGCGATTTAAAAGTTCGTCATAAAACTAAAGTTATTTTAGATGAAGATGAAGAAGAAGTTGTTGTTGATGAAGAGGAAGAAACAGAAGAAGTTGAAGAAGAAACCGAAGATGAAGATATCTTCTATGACGAAGACAGCGACGATGATGACGTATGTGATGATGATGAATTACAAGATTTTGTAATTCTAGATGAGGACGAAGCAAACTCTTAGAGCAGATTAATAATGTTTTAGATTATTAATTGATAGGAGGAAATAAAATGTTTAAAAGACTAGATGCAATAGTTGAAAAGTATTTAGAACTAGAAAAGGAATTATCTACACCAGAAGTACTAAATGATTATAATAAACTTAAAGTATTGTCTAAAGAAAAAAGTGACTTAGAAGAAACTTATTTAAAATATGAAGAATACAAAAAAGTGAATAACGATTTAAATGAAGCAGAGCAAATGAAAAATGATCCAGAACTTGGTGAAATGGCTCAGCTTGAAATTCAAGAATTAAAACCAAGACTTGAAGAACTTCACAAAGAACTTGAAGTTTTACTTGTTGCAAAAGATGAAAACGATGGTAAAAACGTTATCATGGAAATAAGAGGAGCTGCTGGTGGAGATGAAGCAAACATCTTTGCAGGAGACTTATTTAGAATGTATTCATACTACGCAGAAAAACAAGGATGGAAAATAGAAATTATTAATGAAGTCCTTGGAACAAGTGGAGGATATTCACAAGTTGAATGTATGATAAAAGGTAACGATGTATATTCTAAATTAAAATATGAAAGTGGATCTCATAGAGTTCAAAGAGTTCCTGTTACTGAAACTCAAGGACGTGTTCATACATCAACTGCAACGGTTCTTGTTATGCCCGAAGTAGAAGATGTTAATATTGATATCAGAGAGTCAGATTTAAAAATTGATGTATATCACTCTAGTGGTGCTGGTGGACAATCAGTAAATACATCTAACTCAGCAGTAAGAATAACTCATGTTCCTACAGGAATTGTTGTAACATGCCAAACTGAAAGAAGTCAGCTACTAAATAAAGAAAAAGCTATGAATTTACTAAAAATAAAGATGAATGATGAAATTCAACACAAAAAGGAACAAGAAGTAGGAGCTGAAAGAAAATCTAAAATCGGAACTGGTGATAGATCTGAGAAAATCAGAACATATAACTATCCACAAAACCGTGTCACAGATCATCGTATCAACTTCTCTGTAATGGAACTTGATCGTGTAATGAATGGTCATTTAGATCCAATAATTGAAGCACTAATTAATGAAGATTTAAAACTTAAGTTGGCTGGTGAGTCATTTGAGTAATGTATCTATAGCAGATTTAAATGAAATAAAAAAACAATATCAAGGAAAAGACCTTGATATTGTTTTAAATAAAATTGAAAATGGTTACCCTGTTCAGTATGTAATCGGTAATGTTAATTTTTGTGGTAATAAGATTATCGTGAATGAAAATGTTTTAATACCACGATATGAAACAGAGTTTTTAGTTGAACTTATTAAAAATACTATTTCAAGTGAGTTTCAAGGAAACATTGTTGATCTTGGAACAGGTAGTGGGTGCATAGCTATAACTCTTGGTAAAATATTTAAAAATTCTGATATAAAAGGAATAGATATTAGCTGCGACGCAATTGATGTTGCTAACATTAACAAAAAGAATAATGAAGTAACAAATGTTACCTTTGAAGCAAAAGATATGTTAGATATAGAAAATTTTGACGATTTCGACATTATTGTAAGCAATCCACCATACGTTTCATATAGCGAGGAAACTGGAATAGAAACAAAATATGAACCTCAAAATGCAATATTTGCTGATGATGATGGTTTATTATTTTATAAAGAAATAATCAAAAAAGTATCATTATCAATGGTTAAACCAAAACATATATTTTTTGAAATTGGAATGAATCAAGCATCAAAAATAAAAGAGTATTCAAAAATATATTTAGATGATTATAAAGTTGATGTATATCAAGATCTTTCAAAAAAAGATAGATACGTTCACATTTATTTGAATAAATAAAAACTATTTTTACCAATATTATCTTAGGTGATAATATGAAAAAAATAGTTTTTTTATTGTTCTTAATAATAACAGTACTACTATGTTTAAATAAAAATAAGTCTTTATTAATTCCAAGCAATGCTATTAGAATTAGAATTATTGCAAATAGTAATGACATTATAGACCAGAAAGAAAAAATAGTAATAAAAGACGAGATTAATAGTTTTTTGTTTGAAAAACTAAAAGACGTAAATAATTATGAAACTGCAAAGAAAACCATAAATAATAATTTGAATAATATAAAAAATATTATAGAAAATCATACAAACAACTACACAATATATTTTGGAAACAATTATTTTCCGGAAAAAGAATATAAAGGTACTAAATATAAAGAAGGAAGTTACGAATCTTTAGTTATAAATTTAGGTGAAGCAAAAGGAAATAATTACTGGTGTGTACTATTTCCACCAATATGCATGATTGATGAAGAAAAATTTGATGATGTTACATATGATTTATACGTAAAACAACTTCTAAATAAAATAAATTAACGTATATTTAATTATGGTAGCGATGTTATATTTAGAAATAATATTTATAGGTGTAAGTTTAAGTATGGATGCTTTTTCACTGGCTATTACACTATCGATGTCTGGAATGATTAAATATAAAGCCATTTACTACTCACTATTTGTTGGTATGTTTCATTTTATTATGCCGTGTTTAGGGTACTCTTTCAAAAATATAGTAGATAGAGTTTTAATTATTCCACCAAACTATATATTTATAGGTGTAATAGTATTTATAATTATTGGTATAATTTTAGATAATGATAAAAAAATAACAAATAAGATTTTAAAACCTATTATATTTGCATTTATTGTAAGTATTGATAGTTTTTCTTTTGGTATCATAATTAGTAAAAGTAAATTAGTATTATCTTGCACAGTATTTTCATTACTAAGTTCATTATTCACTCTTCTAGGATTTAAAATAGGAAAAATAATTGGGAATAATTTTCAAAAATACACTAAAATTATATCAATAACTCTATTATTAATAGTCCTTATATTTAAGTTAATATAAAGTGTCAATTAAGGCTTGGATTTATTGACAAAACAACTTGAAAAACATATATTAAAATTAGGTGATTGTATGAACTTTAAAGAAATAATACTAAAGGCAAAAGAAGAAAACTACGCAATTCCACAATTTAATATAAACAATCTAGAATGGGCAAAATACATTTTAGAGGTATGTGAAGAAGAAAAAAGCCCTGTATTTTTAGGCGTTTCACAAGGAGCAGCAAAATATATGGGTGGATTTAATGTTGTTGTTGGTATGGTTAATGGTTTAAAAAAAGATTTAAATATTACAGTTCCTGTAATTCTTCATCTAGATCACGCATCAACATTTGAATTATGTAAAAATGCAGTTGATGCAGGTTTTGACTCTATTATGTTTGATGGTTCAAAATATAGTTATGAAGACAATGTAAAAATCACAAATGAAGTAAAATCTTATTTAAATAATCAAATATTTGAAGCCGAAATAGGAAAAATAGGTGGAGAAGAAGATGGAGTAGCTGATGAAAAATTATTCACATCTTTAGATGAAGCAAAAGATTTTATATCTAAAACAAATATAGATATGCTTGCACCTGCATTAGGCTCTGTTCATGGTATTTATAAAGGTGAACCTAATATTCAAATAAATGTTATGAGAGAAATATCAAATGAAACTAACCTACCATTAGTTCTTCATGGTGGAAGTGGTCTTCCAGATGAAGTAATTAAAGAATGTGTAGCAAATGGTATTACTAAAGTAAATTTCAACACAGACTTACAAATTGCATGGCATAATGATGTGGTTGAATTCATAAAAAATAACGAAGATGTTTATGATCCAAGAAAAGTGATATCTTCAGGTGAAATAGCACTAAAAAGTGTAGTTCGTAAATATATCCAAATTTTAAATTCAAAAGGAAAAGCATAATATGAAGAAAATAATAATTAATGGTGGAAACACTTTAAGTGGAACGATATCTATAAATGGTGCAAAAAATAGTGCAGTTGCACTACTTCCAGCATCTGTTTTATGTGATGAATCATCAAATATTTATAACGTACCAAATATAAGCGATAGAGATGTATTAATAGAAATACTAGAAAAACTTAACTGTAACGTTATAAAGGATGAAGATGCCATTAAAATAGATTCATCAAAAGTTATTAACACAAGAATACCAATGGAATTAAGCAAAAAAATGAGAGCATCATACTACTTTATGGGCTCTTTATTATCAAGATTTAAACATGTAGAAATATATTTCCCAGGTGGTTGTAATATTGGAAAAAGACCAATTGATATCCACATAAAAGGTTTTGAAGCACTTGGAGCAAAAGTACAAATTAAGGGTGACTTATACACAATTGATGCAGAAGAACTTAATGGTGCAAATATGACACTTGATTTTGCTAGTGTTGGAGCAACTATAAACATAATGCTTGCAGCAGTTAAAGCAAAAGGAAGAACGATAATTAGAAATGCAGCCAGAGAAGCCGAAATTGTAAATGTTGCAACATATTTAAATAATATGGGTGCAAAAATAAGCGGTGCCGGTACAAGCGTTATTAGAATTGATGGTGTAGAGTATCTACATAAAGGTATGGTTGAAGTTATTCCTGACAGGATTGAAGCAGGAACTTACATTATTTTAGGTGCTATGATTGGAGATAATTTAAAAATAGAAAACATTATTCCTGAACACATTGATGCACTTTTATCAAAACTAACAGATATGAAGATTAAATATATTTTAGAGGAAAATAGTGTAACTATATCTAAGTGTAATGATATAAGACCTACAAATTTAAAAACCGCTGTATTCCCAGGATTTGTTACAGATATGGGTCAACCTATGATGGTTTTACTTACTCAAGCAAATGGTGTTTCCATGTTTGAAGAAACAATATATGAAAATCGTATGGGTCATGTTAAATATTTAAACAAACTAGGCGCAAATATAAAAAACGGAAATACTAACGCTGTTATTATTGGTCCTTCTAAATTTTATGGGACTGAAGTTGAAGCAACGGACCTTCGTGGTGGAGCTGCAATGGTATTAGCTGGTTTAATTGCCGAAGGAACTACAACTATAACTTCAATTGAACATATTTTAAGAGGATATGATAATATTATTGAAAAATTGAGAAATGTTGGAGCGGACATTAAATTAATTGATGAATAAAAAATAAGTCAATATTAAAAATGATAAATACCTGCAAATTTGACAAATTAGTGTAAATATGGTATGATTTATTTGTACATGTGGAGCACTATTCTAGTCGCATATGTTGTTTGAAGGTAGGGCTAAAAATCTACCAATCGTGTGAAGACACTTTGTATATTTGCTTCTTTCGCCCAGATTGGGGCAGTATATAATTTTAAGCTTAAGGAAAGTTATAACGGCATATAACCTTTAATCCTTCTGCTACGTCAAATTATTTTTTAATAAACACGTGTCGTGAGTGATAGTATGGGATACATTATGTTGAAAATGCTACTTGCAAAAGCGAATAAGAACAGCCTCTACGGCGTTAGGGAAAACCTCTAGAGTGTATATATTGTAGGTATTAAAGTATGGACTAAGTGGCAATCGAGTATTGTTAACGATCGATATTAATGTTGCAATAGATTCTTTAAAGAGAAATCGCCCAAGGGTAACCAAAGGAGAGAATCTAGAGAAATTCAACTCGACCTAAGCCATAAAATTGATTTACAATATACCATTTATGTATTACAAAAAGAAGAACTTTATGGGGAGGATTAATGAAAAAATTAAGTTGGCCCATTAAAGTTTTTTTTATTACTTTTATTTTAGCTGCCATATTTAGTGGAGCAAGTAACTTACTTGCAGACCTAAATATAATTATGTTAGTAATAGCACTAATAATTGTTATATCAATAGGAATTGTATTTGATATGATAGGAGTTGCAGCTTTAACAAGTAAGAAAGAAAACTTTCATGCAATGGCTTCAAAAAAAATAAAAGGAGCAAAGGAAGCAATAAACTTACTTAATAATTCAACTACAGTTGCATCAATATGTAATGATGTTGTTGGAGATATATGCGGTATTGTAAGTGGTAGCTTAGGTGCTATTCTTGCTATTTATATTGCAGGTAATTCATCACTTTCAATCGTAATATCAACAATTATAGTAACATCATTTATATCAGCATTTACTGTAGGTGGTAAGGCATATGGTAAAACCATTGCTACAAAATACGCAGATAAAATAATTTTTCGTACAGCTAAAGTTAAAAAAGTGTTAACTTTTAAATAACTTTATGCTTGATATGATATAAAAGTATGATATAATACTTACGCGAATGAAAAAACTATGTTATGGATTTAACATGGCGAAAGGAGAATATAGATGAAGAAAAATATCCATCCTGAACAAAAAGAATGTACAATTACTTGTGCATGTGGAGCTACATTTAAAACTAAATCTATAAAAGATAATATTCAAATAGAAGTATGTAGCGAATGTCATCCTTTCTACACTGGTAAACAAGGAAGAAATAAGAAAACAGGAAATATTGAAAAATTTAATCGTAAATATGGATTAGATAATAACAAAGCAGCATAATATGTTGCTTTTTTAAAGCATTTATGATAAGTAATTATTAGAAGGATTAGTGATAATTAGATGAAAATATACATCGCTGCAGACCATAAAGGAGTTGACCTAAAGGGTCAAGTTATTAGTTATTTAGAAAATAATAATATTGAAGTAATAGATATCGGACTTAAAAACTATGAACTAGATGATTATCCAGATTTTGCATTTAAAGTTGCTGAAAAAGTTGTTAAAGATAAAGGAAGTTTAGGTATACTTATTTGTGGAAATGGTATTGGTATGAGTATTGCAGCTAATAAGGTTAAAGGAATAAGAGCTGCTCGAGCTGTTACAGTAGATGATGCATTTAAAGCTAAAAATCACAATGGAGCAAACATTTTGGCACTTAGTAGTGAAGTTGATTTAGCAACAACTAAAGAAATAATAGATACATTCTTAGTTACTAAATCAGGTGCAGATGAAAGATTCCAAAGACGTATCAATAAAATATTAGCTTACGAAAATGAGGAATACTAATGAATTATAAAACATATATTTATATTATAAGTGTACTTCTATCAACTTTTGCTATATCAGGAATAAATTTCAATAATTTTTTCAAAAAGAATAAAGTAGTAGAAGCAAAAATTCTTGTTATTTTATTTTGTATAGCACTTGGTTTTTTAGTAGGTACTTTTGTTATTACATTTATGGAGTGTAGCAAGATAATATAAGGAGATTTATAATGCGTACTAAAATAATTTTAGTAGTAATCTTTCTCGAAGTATTTATATATGTAATTATTAATCCTAATGCAAAAGAAAAATTAAAGCATGTTATTAATATTAAAAACGAAACAAGTATTAATAGCATTAAACTTGAAAATTATGTTATTGGAGTAGTAGCAGCAGAAATGCCTGCTACTTTTTCTTATGAATCATTAAAAGCTCAAGCAGTCGCATCTCGAACATTTATTTATGAAAAAATTAAAAACGGCAACATCAGTTACGACAACTTAATATATGATAAAGGGCAGGCATATATCACGAAAGAAGAAATGAAAAACAAATGGAATGATGATTTTGATGAAAACTATAACATAATTAAAAATGCTGTAAATAGTACTAAAGGTGAAATAATAACTTATCAAAACGAGCCAATTAAAGCCTATTATTTTTCATCTAGTAATGGCTTTACAGAAGATGCATCTAGAGTATTTGGAGAACAAAATTATCTTGTTTCAGTAGATACATCATGGGATAAAGAAAGTAATGAATATTATAAGGAAAAAATAATTTCTGTGGATGAATTTAAAAAGATATTTAATATAGATAAAGAAATAAATATATCAAACATAGTAAGGTCAAAAACAGATCATGTTGAAAAAATAAGAATAAATGAAAATGAATATACAGGCGTAGAAGTAAGAAAACTATTAAATTTAAGATCTACAGATTTTGAAATAAGTATTAATGAAAACGAAGTTTTACTAACCACAAAAGGTTATGGTCATGGAGTAGGTATGAGCCAGTATGGAGCAAATTATCTTGGGAAAAATGGAAAAACATACGAAGAAATTATTAAGTATTTTTATCAAGGAGTAGATATTAAAAAAATTTTCGTATAATTTAAATATTTAAGTCCATAATTTAACTAGAAAGGTGAAATTATGGCAAGAAGATTAAAAAAATATGTAATACCAACTACGCTAGGAGTTTTAGGTTCATCAATATTACTTTCAGTTCCAATTTTTATGTATAACGGAAAGACTGATAATAATACTAACTCAGGATATAGATACACTGTTTCTGAAATTAAGGAAAAAATCTATCCAGTTATAAGTGAAATTGAAGAAAAAAGACCTATGAAACCATTTTTAGAAGAAACAGTAGCTAAATCAAAAGATTATTATAGAAGCGATGATGAAGAAAGTGTTCAAAGTAATTCACTAATGTATTATGAAAACACTTACATGCCATCTACAGGAATATTATATTCATCACCAGAAGGTTTTGAAATCGTAGCTTCTATTGATGGGGATGTTAAAAAAATTGGTGAAGACAACATATTAGGTAAGTATGTAGTAATTGAACATGATAAAGGATACAAAACAATGTATTATTCTCTATCAGAAATAGCTGTTCAAGAGGGAAACTCTGTTTTAAAAGGTGACATTATTGGTAATAGTGGGCAAAATAAATTAGGTGATTCAGCAGAATTTAATTTATTGTTTGAAACATATCATGATGGATATTTAGTAGATCCTGAAGACTTTTACAATATTGATTTTAATAATGTAAATTAATATCATTTTTTGTTTATTGTATGATATAATCATGCTAAAGAAGGGTATGATATAGATGAATAAAGAAAAAATGTTTATTGCAAAAGATGAAAATGGTAAAGAAGAACAATATGAAATGCTTTTAGTAAAAAATGTCGATAATGAATCTATTATTTGGTATACCGATGGCACTACTGATGAAGAAGGAAGAAAAAATGTGTTTATATCAAAATATGAAAGAAGCGGAAATACATTTCAATTAAATCCTATCGAAGATGATAGTGTAATGGAAAAGTACGCTGACATTTTTTTAAACGAATATAAAGAATAAAATATCACATAAATGTGATATTTTTTTTATTGAAGAATTTGTTATTTAATTGTATAATTTCAATTAGCAAAAATAGAAAAAGGTGAAGCAACTATGATTAGATTTGTTATTGTAGAAGATGATGTAGAAAATAATAAACAAATAAAGGAAATTATTGATAAAGAAAAATATAGAACCTATCTAGAAGTAAAAACATACTGTTTTTATAAATACTGTGAGGAGTTACAAAATATTATTTCTAATAATGATATGAGAACTGTTTATATACTAGATATTGAACTAGAAAATAGTAAATCAGGAATTGAAATTGCATCCATGATAAGAGAAAATGATTGGGATAGTGAAATCATCTTTATAACAAATCATGATAAGATGTTTGAAACCGCACATCGAAGTGTATATAATGTTTTTGATTTTATTGAAAAGTATCATGACCTACATAAACGCTTAGCTGAAGATATTAGATTAATATTAAGTAAACAAAGTGATAAAAAAATGTTTTCTTATAAAGGCAGAAATATAGATCTACATTTATACTTACAATCTATAAAATATATCTATAGAGATAAAGAAGATAGAAAAGTAATAATTGTTACTGAAAGTTCTAAATATTCTGTAAGTTTAGGGGTAAAAGAAATACTAGATTTACTAGATAGTAGATTTAAAATGGTACATAGATCATGCATTGTAAATACTAATTTAGTATCATCTTATGATTGGAACAAATCAAAAGTAATTATGAAAGATGGAAGTGAAGTAAACTTTCTTTCGAAAAAATTTAAGAAGGAATTAGAAAGTTAATGAAAGTTATTATAGGTATCTTAATACATATAATATGGCTTGAATCTGTATATATGTGCATAAGATCAATATGTTCCAAAAGAATAATTTTTGATTTAAAAAAATCTCTTTTAATCATAACGCTTGCTCTTATAAATTATACTGTTGCTATGTCAGGGATAATTTTATTTAGAGCATTTATATCATTTTTTACGGTTTTAATATTAACAAAATATATACTAAAAGAAAGTAATAACAATTGTTTAGTTTGTACACTTGTTTATTATATTTTGGTAGCGATATCTAAAGTTGTTTTTGCTATATTTTTCGTATGTATACTAAAATCAAATCCACTAAAATATGTTTCAAGCATAAGTTTTTCTAAAATGATATCATGCACATTAATTATGTTTACTTTATCTTTTATATCAAGAACTAATCACGTAAGAAAACTATATAACAAAATATGTAATATAGTTGAAACACTAAAAATTAGAAGTGAATATATTCTGGCTTTAATTTTAACAATATCTATAGTGCTTTCTTTTTATGTACTTAATATTGTTGGAAAAGTAAGATTTATTTTTACAGTTGTTTATTTAATTATATTTTTAATATTTATATTATATTTTTTTATTTCTCTATATCAAAATTACTATTTAAGAATTTTAAATAAATATTTTGTTGAAAAAGAAAATGAAAATCAAAAATTACTAGATGAATATAAAATGTTTAAACATAATATTAAACATGAACTTAGTTTATTAAAGACAGTAGATGGCAAAGAAAGAGAAAAAATAATAAATACATATATAGAAGAGTTTAGTTATGAAGATACCTTTGAAAATGTATCATCACTACCAAATAGTCTAAGAGCAATAATATATAAAAAGGCCATATTTAATAATAACTTAAACGTAATAATTGATAGTTTTGTTAAAGAAGATCCAATGAACGTTCTTAGTCTAAAAAGATTTATAAAAATGATAGAAAGTATTGGAATTATTGTTGACAATGCATATGAAAGTGCCCAAGGGAAAATATCAAATTTTGTCTATATATATTTTAGTGAAGATGATAATAAATATACTTTTAAATGTTTCAATAATTTTACATCAGATATTATTGATATAGATTCAGTATGTGAAAAAGGAAATTCTACTAAGGATGGTCACCAGGGAATCGGATTATATTACATTAAAAATAAAACAGATTTTAAATTAAAAAACTTTATATCAGAAGACATGTTTGTATCAGAACTTATAGTTAAAAAATAAAGATAAAAAATATCTTTATTTTTTTAAGCAATAAATTCATGATTTAAGTGCATAAAACGGTTCATAAAGTGTCTAAAATTGATCTTTATTTGTAATTTATGTATTATAAATGTATTTTTAAACATAAAAACATTGTTTTAAATCAATATAAGCAATTTTAAATATATTGTTTGATATATTAAAATAGGCAAAAAAATGTAGGAATTTGTCGACGATTATTTGTTGTTTTCTATACGGCAAATATGATAGGTTATTTTCTAAGGGAAGAGGTGAGAGTTATGAAAGGTAAGGTAAAGTGGTTTAATAATGAGAAAGGTTATGGATTTATCGAAAACGGTGATTTAGAAGATATATTCGTTCATTATTCTGCTATAATAAAAGACGGATACAAAACATTAAACGAAAATTCATACGTTTCATTTAAACTTATCGAAACATCAAAAGGGTTGCAAGCTGTTGATGTAGTAGAAGAACAATTAACTACAAATATGTAGTTTTTTTCTTTATTTTGTGATATATTTTAAGTGGAAGGTGAATTTATGCAAATAAATGTACGTGGAGATAAAGTAACTGTTACTCCAGCAATAAAAAAATATATTGAAGAAAAAATTGGTAAATTAGATAAATATTTTGAAAATCCTGATGAAATAAAAACATCTGTTATTATTAAAGTAAAAAATAAAGAACAATCAATAGAGGTTACTGTTCCTACAAACAAATTTACTTTAAGAGCTGAAGAAATTCATTCTGATTTATATGCAGCAATTGATTTAGTTGTTGATAAACTTGAAAGACAAGTTAGAAAAAATAAAACAAGAATTGCTGAAAAATATAAAAACTCTGCACTATTTGAAATGGTTTTAGATAACATTGAAGAAGATGAACAAGACGATCTTCAAATTGTAAAAAGAAAAGATATTGAAATGAAACCAATGGATGAAGAAGAGGCAATACTTCAGATGGATTTAATTAATCATGACTTCTTTGTATTCAAAAATATTGATGAAGAATGTGTTTCTGTTATATACAAAAGAAAAGACGGCAAATACGGAATTATTAATGTTAAATAATTAAGAATAAATAAGGAGTGAAAACTCCTTATTTTTTTGTTATAATAACTAATTGGAGGGTATATTATGGGACTATTAAGAAAACTTATAGATACGGAATATAAAGAATTAAAAAAATTCGGTCTTATAGCTGATAAAGTAATGGCTCTTGATGAAGATATGCAAAAATTATCTGATGAAGAGTTACAAGCAAAGACTGGTGAATTTAAAGATAGACTATTAAAAGGTGAAACTCTTGATGATTTAATTGTAGAAGCATTTGCTGTTGTTCGTGAAGCAGCTGATCGTGTTACTGGATTAAAACCATTTAGAGTACAAATTATTGGTGGACTTGCACTACACTATGGCAACATAGCAGAAATGAAAACTGGTGAAGGTAAAACTTTAACTGCTACAATGCCTACATATTTAAATGCTCTAACAGGTCAAGGTGTTCATATTGTAACTGTTAACGAATTCTTAGCACAACGTGACTCAGAATGGATGGGTGCAATATATAAATTTTTAGGTTTAACTGTTGGTCTTAATACAAGAGAGTTATCACCTAAAGAAAAACAAGAAATGTATGCTTGTGATGTTTTATATTCAACAAATAATGAAATAGGATTCGACTACTTAAGAGATAACATGGTGGCAAGAGCAGAAGATAGAGTACAAAGACCTCTTAACTACTGTATTGTCGATGAGGTAGACTCTATTTTAATAGATGAAGCTAGAACTCCGCTTATTATATCAGGTGGTCAAGCTAATTCAGCAAACATGTATGTTGATGCAGATAGAGTTGCTAAAAAGTTAAAAAATGAAGAAGATTATACAATAGATGAAAAAACTAAATCAGTATCACTTACTGAGGAAGGATCTAAAAAAGTAGAATCTATATGTCATATTAAAAATCTATATGATTTAGATAATGCCGCTTTTGTTCATCATTTAAATCAAGCATTAAAAGCTAACTATGGTTTTAAAATAGATGTTGATTATGTTGTTGAAAATGGTGAAGTAATCATCGTTGATCAATTTACTGGACGTTTAATGCATGGTAGACAATTTAGTGAAGGTCTTCATCAAGCACTTGAAGCTAAAGAAGGCGTTCAAATAAATGTTGAAACAAAAACTATGGCAACAATTACATTCCAAAACTTATTTAGAATGTATAATAAACTTTCTGGTATGACAGGTACTGCTAAAACAGAAGAAGAAGAATTTAGAGCAATATATAACATGTATGTTATTCAAATTCCTACAAACAAACCTGTTGTAAGAATAGATGAACCAGATTTAGTTTATTCAAACATAGCTGGTAAATATAAATCTATTGTTAATACTGTTAAATATATTCATGAAACAGGTCAACCAATTCTAATTGGTACAATATCTGTTGAAGTCAACGAATATTTAAGTACGCTTTTAGATAAGGCTGGACTTAAACACGAAATATTAAATGCTAAAAACCACGCTCGTGAAGCTGAAATAATAGCTAAAGCTGGTGAAAAAGGTGCTATTACACTTGCAACTAATATGGCTGGTCGTGGTACCGACATTAAACTTGGTGAAGGTGTTAAGGAACTTGGTGGTCTTTATGTAATTGGTACAGAAAGACATGAATCACGTCGTATTGATAATCAGCTTCGTGGTAGATCTGGTCGTCAAGGAGATCCAGGACATTCCCAATTCTTTGTTTCTTTTGAAGATGATTTAATGAGAAGATTTGGTACTGACTCTATAAAAAGACTTTTAATGTCTATAGGTGTTAAAGATGATCAATCAATTAAATCTCGAGCTTTAACAAGAAGTATTGAAACAGCACAAAAGAAAGTTGAAGGAAACAACTACGATATAAGAAAATCACTTCTTGATTATGATAATGTCATGAATGAACAAAGAGAAATTATTTACTCAAGAAGAAATGAAATTCTTGATCAAGAAAGTATCCATGATAGAGTAATCGAATCATTTAAAAATACAGTTTCTGTTTTGGTTAAAAGTCATATTGAACCAGAAGGGTACTTAACAGATGATGATAAATCAGAAATTATTGAATACTTTAATACTAACTTTATTAAATCAGGTAAAGAATTAAAAGTTGATAAAATAATTGCTATGAATGAGCAGGAAGTAATCGATTATTTATCTGAAGAAGTAATTAAAGACTATGACAAGAAAATGAATGGAAATCCTGCAATAGACGATTTTGAAAAAGCCATTACACTTAGGGTAATAGATGATTTATGGGTTGACCATATGAATACAATGGAACACTTAAAAGAAGGTATTGGGCTTCGTGGTTATGGTCAAGTTAATCCAGTTCAAGCATATACTATGGAAGGTTTTGAACTATTTGATGAATTTATGAATCGAATAGATCAAAACGTTGCAATATTATTACTTAGAGCTGAAGTAAGACAAAACATAGAAAGAAAACAAACTCTTGAAGGTAGTGCAAATGACGGAAAAGAAAAAGTTAAAAAAGCTCCAAAAAGAGTAAACAAAGTTGGTAGAAACGATCCATGTCCATGTGGCTCAGGGAAAAAATACAAACAATGTTGTGGTAAGTAGTAGGAAATATAAGGGTTTGCGAGGATTTTGTCCACGTGAAAAATGACCGAAAATTGCCATTTGTCCACATTTTGTCCACGTAAATTT
>JAFZWF010000001.1 GCA_017617435.1 Bacilli bacterium | reverse complement strand
TTTTCTAAATCTAAGTAACCTTCAGCAGTTACCATTATTTTTTCTGCGTTAGCCATAACAGCCACACTCCTTTTAAAATCAAAATACTCATTAAGAATACTATATAAAGTCTTTTTTGTCAAACACTTTTATACGCATTATATCGTCTTTACTTAGTTTAACTGAAATTGGTATTTTAACAATCATTTTAGGATGTCTTGCAACATCAATTAAATTACCATCTTCATCATATATTTTATTAACATTATATGTAAATGTTTCTAAATTAGGTCCAAAAAATTCAACAACATCACCATCTTGAAAATAATTTCGTTGTTCAATTATTGCCATTTCATTTTCTTCATCATAATCTAAAACAATTCCTAAAAAATCTTGGTTAGACTGCTCATCTCTACCATTATAATATTGCTCTTTATATGTAGGAAGTCCATTAAAAAATTGTGGTGCAGATTCTCTATTTGCAGTTCTATTTAATATAGCAATACTATATTCTAAATCAGTTTTTGTTAGTGTATTATTTTTAATTTTATCAATTAGTTCTCTATAAGTCATAATTATAGATGCAACATAATATATTGATCTCATTCTACCTTCTACTTTAAAAGAATTAACACCTAAATTAATTAAATCTTTTAAATAGTATGCCATACATAAGTCTTTTGGCATCATCATAAAAGTATTTTCTGAACCATTAATATTAAACATCCACCTACAAACTTGAGCGCATCCACCACGATTAGAATCCCTATTAGTTGCATAATTTGATAAAACGCACCTTCCACTAAATGAAGTGCACATAGCTCCGTGAATAAATACCTCTAAGTCAAGTCCGGTCTTCTCTTTTATAGCTTTAATATCATCTTTAGATGCTTCACGTGCAAGAACTATTCTTTTAATATTTAAACTCTTCCAAAAAGAAGCAGCATAACTATTTAAAGTACTTGCTTGAGTTGATAAATGAACTTCTAAATCAATATTATATTCATTTATCAAATTAACAACTGCAATATCACTTACAATAACAGCATCTACTCCTGTTTTGGACAACTCATTTAAGTATTTTATTAAGCCATCTAAATCTTCGTTATGAAAAATTATATTAACTGTAACATAGACTTTTTTATTTAAATTATGTGCATAATTAACAGCTTCTTTAATTTCATCTATACCAAAATTTTTAGCATTTGCTCTTAAACTATAATCTTTTCCACCAATATAGCAAGCATCAGCACCATAGTGAAACGCAAGTTTTAATCTTTCTAAATCTCCAGCTGGAGCAAGTAATTCAACCATCTTACTTTTCTCCTTCCTTTAATTTATAAATAGTTTTTTTATTTAAAAAACCATCATCATATTCAATTGATAACTCTTCATTTTTAATAAAGTTTAATATATCTTCATCACTTACAAATACACTATTAATAAAATAATAAAGGGCATCAAAATCTTTCAACTTTGATCCATTATAAAGCTTATTAAAGTATAGAACTGTTCCATATTCATTTTCAAATATTTTAAATTCATCTTTTAATACTTCTTCTTTAATAACATTAGGATTACTTACCTTATCATCAAAATTTATATTAAAATTTGAAAGTAAATATCTTCTAGAATACATTGTAGGAATAAAACCAAATATAGGTAAAACTAAAGGTTTAGTTGCTTTATTTACAATTAATTTAATTTCATCATATGTTATATCTGTTGATACCATAACACTATCAACATACTTTAAAAATCCGTTAATAGATAAATAACTAGCATTTAAATGACTTTGCCATAAAATCCTAGTTATATCTAAATCTTTGACTAAATCAATTACTCCAAGATCTTCAAAAACTATTCCTTTAATATTTTTAGGAAAATTACTAAATAAGTCTTTTAATTTTAATATTGAAGATTCATCAAGTAATCTATTAACTAAAATATATGCACCAAATTCATCTATTTCATCTAATTTAAATGTAATTGGATAACCTACAGAAAAGCCCTCCAATGGAAAAAGGAAAGTAGCTTTTTCTACTTCCTTGAATTTACTTATTAATGATTTATTTTGTACTAATACTAAATACTTACTCATTTTTATCATCACTGTGACGAACAGAAATAGATAGTCCATCACCTACATCATAAAATTTAGTATCAAATTCTTTATTTTCTTGTAAAAAATCAATATAACCTTCAATCTTTTTTACAAGATTTCTTAAGTTACTACTTTCAATTTTACTTGATTTACCAACATGACCATGAAATTTTAAATTGTCAGTTATAATTGTTCCATCTTTTGTTAAAAAATATTTAAATTTTTCAAAAAATTTTGTATATTGACCTTTTGCAGCATCAATAAAAATTAAGTCATATTCAACATTTGATAGATTAACTTCTAAAGCATCTTGGTAAACAACATTAATTTTTTTGTCTAATCCGCATGCTTTAACATTTTTCAAACATTCCATATATCTTGTTTCATCTCGCTCGATTGTAGTTACATAAACATCTTGAGAAGATGAAGCCATTAATATTGCAGAATATCCAATAGCACTACCAATTTCTAAAACATTTTTTATATTATGAGATTTAATATATTTCATAATAAATGCTATAGAATCCTTTTCAATAATTGGTACATTATGTTCATTTGCGTAATTTTCCATTTCAATAATAAATTGTTTCATTATTTAACACCTAAATTCTTTTGTATTTGAATAAATCCGTTATAATCTTCAGCAAAGTAAACTTTACCTGTTTTTATATCAGCATAGAAATATAAGTAATCTGTATCACTTGGATTAAGAGCAGCCTTAATACTTGATAGTGATGGATTACAAATAGGTCCAACAGGAAGGCCTAAATTATTAGCATTTCTTGTATTATATTTACTTGGAAGAAAATTCCAAGCATACATGTAAGGATTATCAATAGTTTGTTCAACCTTAGCTGCATAATATGCAGTTACATCCATACCTAAATTCATACCTTTTTCAATTCTTTTATAAATAACTTGAGCAACTTTAGTTCTATCTTCATCACTATTTGCTTCTTTTTCAATTACTGCAGCGGCAGATAGAATTTGATGAACTGTATATCCACTATTTTTAATATCATCTTTTAATGGAGTTAATCTTTTATCAGTAGTATCAAGCATTTTCTCAACTATTTGTCTTGGAGTAGCATCAGTAAAAAATTCATATGTTTCAGGTTGTAAATAGCCTTCTAATGCATAATAAATTTCAGAATCTAATACTTCATCAGTTAAGAACCAATATTTATCAATTAAAGTCTTTACATATTCCTTGTCATCAATTTGACTTATAACATCTTCTTTAGTTACTTCAACCATTGGATCTTGATAATCATTCATAAAATCAGCGATAGTTTGAGCATAATCAACAAGTCTTTTGCCAGGAACAAATTTAAGTTTAACAGCAACGCGATCATCATATTTATCTCCACTATCAAACTTCTTTAAAATCTCTTTTAAAGACATTGTACGATTAAGTTCATACTTTGCAGCTTGAAGATTATATCCACGATGTAAATTTATATAAAGTGTTGCTGCAACTTGATTTCGAACTAAATCAGCTTTCTTTAAATCTTTTACAATATCATTTCTAGATTGACCTGCTTTTATTTCAAAAATAACAGGATCATCATTCTTTTTATCAACTGCTCTTGTTCCAAGTTTTACAAACAGTACTCCTGCAATAAAAAAAAGAACAAGAGGTACAATAATACAACTACATATTATTATCTTTTTATTCATTTTATATACCTCTTTTATTTATTCTTCTTTATTAGTTTCTTCAGTTGCTTGATTAAGTAGTTTTTCAACTACATTCCATTCTTTATCATCTTCAATTTTTGAAAGTTTTAACATTTTTCCATCTTCTTCATAAATTGAAGCATATGTTTTAATCATGCCATCTTTATCTTTTTCATTATCTGTATATACAATATATTTTTTATTTGTATCTTCAGACTCAAAAGTAAATAAAATCTCATATTCAGTCTCTTTACCATTATCAGTAACAGTAAAATAACTTAAATCTTTCTTCTTTGTCATGATTAATTCCCTTTCGATTTTAAAAATGATTCTAGTATTAAAGATGCAGCAACAGCATCAACATTTTTTTTATGTTCTATTTCTTTTTTACCATTATTACTTAAAATGTTATGTGCTTCAATACTTGATAGTCTTTCATCAATTAATGTAACTGGCAAATTAAATTCATTTTCTAAAATAACTTTAAATTTCATTGATCTTTCAGAAGCAAAACCCTTACTTCCATCCATATTAATTGGATTACCCAAAACAATCTCAGTAATATTATTTTTCTCTATAATTTCGCGAAGTTCCCCTATAGGTGCATTATAATCCTCAAAGTTAAAACGAATTGTTTTAAATGGACTTGCTAAAATATTACTTTTATCAGTTATTGCAACACCAAGAGTTTTTGTTCCAAGATCAAGGCCTAGATATCTCACTATAGAAACTCCATTAAAAGTAGCATTACTACTTCACTTCTATCTAAAGTTATCATTTTACTTCTAGCATCTTTATAACTAGAAATGTATCCAGGATCTCCACTTATTAAGTAACCAACAATTTGGTTAACAGGGTTATATCCTCTTTCTTCTAAGGCTTCATATACCTCTTTTAGTGTAGCTGTTATAGCTTCTTTTTTAATTAAAGAAACATCATATAAACTAGTTTTATCCATAGTTTTATTTCACCTCTACTACAAAGTTATTTTACCATTTTTTTTAGGTTTATTCAAGGATGGCTTTAATACGTCTTACACCTTGAGATGAAGCTTCTTCCTTAACAATTTTAAAGTGACCAAGTTCACCTGTTGATTTTACATGTGGTCCGCCACATAACTCTTTTGAAACATCACCAATAGAATATACAGTAACAACATCAGGATATTTTTCAATAAACATACATTCAGCACCAGATTTTATTGCATCTGCTTTATTCATTTCTTCTACTGTAACTTTTAAGTCTTCCTTAATCCAATTATTAACGATTTCTTCTGTTTTTTGTTTTTCTTCATCACTTAATTTATGATCACAAGAAAAATCAAAACGCATTCTTTCGGCAGTAATATTTGATCCTTTTTGATGAACTTCTGGTCCAACGACAAGTTTTAATGCAGCATTTAAAAGATGCGTTGCTGTATGATATTTTGTTTCTGTTTCACCAGAACCAGCAAGGCCACCTTTAAATTTTCCTTGAGATGCAGTTCTAGATAGTTCTTGATGTTCTTTAAATTTTTGTTTATATCCCTCAATATCAACTTTTAATCCTTTATCTTGAGCTAATTCTTCAGTTAGTTCAATAGGAAAACCAAATGTATCAAATAAATGAAATGCAGTAACGCCATCAATATCAGTATTATCTTTCGTTACTTTATCAAATTCTCTTAGCCCTTTTTCGAGTGTTCGGTTAAATTTGATTTTTTCATTTTTTAATCCTTCAAGGACAACACTATGATTATCTTTAAGTTCTTGATAATAAGATTCATATTTATCCATTATTTTTATAGCTATTTTTTCTTCCCAATCTGAATTAATATCGATTCCTAACTTTTTAGCATGTCTAATTGCTCTTCTTATTAATCTTCTTAAAACATATCCTTGATCTGTATTTGATGGTTTAATTCCTGCTGGATCTGCAAGGATAAACACAGCAGTTCTTATATGATCAGCTACAATTCTCATAGATTTTTCATTACCTTCATAAGGTAAATTAGATATCTCTTCTATTAATTTAATAACATCTTTCCATACTGATGATAAATAATTATCATTAACGCCTTCTAAAACAGCAACAGTTCTTTCAAGTCCCATACCAGTATCTACATTTTTTGCAGGAAGTTCTGTTATCGATCCATCAGCATGTTTTTCAAATTCCATAAATACATTATTCCAAATTTCAACCCATCTTTCATCTTCAGGGTCAAATTTAGATGGAACTTCATCATTACTTCTAAAATAAAATATTTCCGTATCAGATCCACATGGCCCAGTTTCACCAGCAATCCAGAAGTTATCTTCTACCGTTCTTGCGATTCTTTCGGATGGAATTCCCAAACTAAGCCATTTATTATAAGATGTTTCATCAAACGGAATTAAATCATTACCTGCAAATACTGTAACTGCAAGTCTTTCAACAGGAATATTTAAAACTTTAGTTAAAAATTCAAAACTCATACTGATTGATTCATCTTTAAAATAGTCTCCTAGTGACCAGTTACCAAGCATTTCAAAAAATGTTTGATGATAAGAATCACCTATATTATCAATATCATTTGTTCTAATACATTTTTGATAATCACAAAGTCTTGTTCCATAAGGATGCTTTTGACCCATTAAATATGGAATAAGCGGCTGCATTCCAGCTGTATTAAACAAAACTGATGGATCATTTTCTGGAACAACAGGAGCAGATGGGATCTGTTTATGTCCCTTACTTACAAAAAAATCTATAAATAAATCTTTTAAATTCTTATTCATTATTTTCTACCTTCTTCACAATATTTTTCATATCTTCTTCTAATTTATCAAATGTTTCATTGTTAACAACAAAATCAAAGTTACTATAATTATCTAGTGCAGTTTCTGTTTCATGTTTATTTTCGTTACCTTTAAGTTCATAATCATTAAATTTATTAACAATTTTAATGCTAGTTGCGCCTACTTTTTCTTTAAGAGAATCTATCTCTTTAGGAAGTCTAGCATCTGCAATAATAACAACATCTACTAGTTTTTCATATATCCTTAAATCTTCAATTAAACGATTAATAAAGAAATTTTCATCAAAAAGTTCGTATCGAATTAAAGAACCTAATTCTTGCAAAAACGCACGAGGTTTATTCTCTCTTGTTCCATCCCAATTTTTAATTTCATACGCAAACGTTTTTAAATATTTAGAAAACTCTGTAATTACAGCACTTTTACCAATTTCTTCATAATATTTTTTAATATAATTTGCACTTGTGTTTTTTCCACAACCTGCTTTTCCAGCAATAACATAAACTTTCATAATAAACATTCCTTTCTTAAAATAAAAACCACATTTATTACTCATATAAAAGGAGCAATAAATGCGGTACCATCCTTATTTTCACTTAATTATTTGATAACGAAGAATAAATCTAAAAATCCTCCGATTAATCTCCTTAAGCAGCAGGTAACAAAAACTATAATCTTACTTTTCACCATCTGTAAGTCTCTAATAAAATAACTTTTATTACTTCTTAATTCATCGATTACAAGCATATTTTAACAAATTAACTAAATTTTATCAATCATTTAATAAACTAAGACTTCTTTTTTTACATATATATTCGCAAAATACCTTCATAAGCGCGAGAATTGGAGTTGCAACTATCATACCAAGAATACCGAAAAATTTTCCAAATAAAAGTAAAAATATAATAATTAAAACGGGATTAATTTTTGTCGCTTTACTCATAACAATCGGTTGTAAAATATAATTTTCTAGTGACTGAACAATAATGCAAGCAATCAACACAGCAACTCCAACAGGTGTAGATTTAGTAAATCCTACAATAACTGCAGCACCGCCACCAATATATGGACCAATAAATGGTATTAGATCAGTTAAACCACATAATACTCCAAATAAAAGTGGTGATGATAAACCAATTATAGAAAAAGCAACTGTATCACAAACTAAAACCATTAAAGCAACCAAAAAAGTTCCGTTAACAGTTTTTCTAACCTCTTCACTCATGTTTGTAAGTAAACTCTTAAAATCTTTGCTTTTATCTTTATGGAATATTTTTAAACATTTATCAAAAATATTATCATAATCAACAAGTAAATATATTCCAACTACAAAGCCCATTAATATTACTCCGATAACACTAAAAAATGACTTAGTAATACTAATAATATAAGAAGGAAGTTTTAAAGAAAAATTATTTGTATAAGCATTTACACCATTAATTATATTATTTTTAAAATCACTTATATCAATTCCTTCTTTTAAAAACTTATTAGAAAATTTATCAAGAATATTTGATAACGAATTTATAATGTTTGGTAAAACTTTTATTAAATCATTAATTTGCTTATATAAAACAGGAATAAATATTTTAAAAAAAAGAAACATAGAAAATAAAATAACCAAAACAACAATAATTATTGAAAAACCTTTTGATAAACCTTTATTTTTCAGTTTTATTACTAAAGGATTAAAAAGCCATGCAATTATAAAACCAATTACAACAGGTGATAATACACCAATAATTCCAGCAATAAATGATATTATATTTAATTCTTTTATAACAATTATACCTGCAAGAATTATTCCTGCTATAAATAAAAAATACAAAAGTTTTACTAAGTTATTTGCATGAGCAATAAGTTTATTTAATTTATTTTCATCAAGTTTTATTTTTTTATGATTCATATTTCACCATTTTTCTAAATATATTATATGTAAAACATAAAAAATAATATTAAAAAATAATAATATTTTTCATATTATTATTTAAAAAACTTATTAACCAAAAATATTAATAAACAAGATCCTACTATTGAAATAACAATGTTTCCAAATATCCCTGATGATGATATGCCAACCAAACTAAAAATCAAATCACCAAGAATACCACCAATAACACCAACAATAATATTTCTTAATATTCCACCATCATTATTCATTAACATATTAGCGATAAAACCAGAAAAAGCACCGATTAAAAGAGCTACAATAAAATGCATTAAATTTCCCTCTATTTTATAAAATTATAAAATATTACTTTTTTAAAGTATCTTTTGCTTCTTCAATCATTGTATCTTTTAATTCAGTTGCTTTTTTTCTTATTTTTTTATTCATTAATGAATAACCTATAACTCCAGCTGTAGCAATACCAGCCATACCTGCCATTACTTTCATCATTTTTTTCACAAATTATCACGTCCTAATAATAATATGTACTTTTTATGATAATTTATTCATTAATTTATCTAGTAAACCAGTTTTTCTATTTGTTGAATAATCATTATTAATAGCGTTTAAAAATGATTCTTTTTCTCCTATTACAACCAAACTTTTTTTAGCTCTTGATACACCAGTATAAATGAGTTTATTATATAACATCTTGTTATAACTTTTACAAACAGGAATAATAACATGAGGAAATTCACTACCCTGACTTTTATGAATTGTTATAGCATATGCATGTTTGATCATCTGTAGATCATCTTTATTATATTCAACAATATTACCATCAAAATTTATTGTAATTTTATCTTTTTCTTTATTATTTGTTTTATATTTAATATCCGTTATAAAACCTATATCACCATTAAAAACGTTACAATCAGGATTATTAATTTGTTGAAGAACCTTATCACCAACTCTATAAACTGTAAAACCATATGTAATTTCTAATTTCTTTTTATCACAAGGATTAAAGAAATCTTGTAAAATATGATTTAAATTATCAATTCCATTTTCTCCCTTATACATTGGAGCAAGAATCTGAATATCACTTTCATGAATTCCTTTTTCTTTAGATACTTCACAGATCTTTTTAATCATTTTTTTTATGTTTTCAGTTTTTACATCAATAAATGTATAATCATCTCTTCTTAAAAATATATCTTCATTAACTTTCATATTTTTAATATCTCTTGCAAGATAAGGTATATAAGATTTTTCACTTTGTCTATATATTTGACTTAACATAATAAACGGTATTTTATTTGATTCTATTAAATCATATAGTATTTGACCAGGACCTACACTAGGAAGCTGGAATACATCACCAACTAATATTAATTTTATATTAGATGTTAAACCTCTTAATAATGATGAAAACAAATGATTATCAAGCATACTTACTTCATCAACAATAACAAGCATTTGGTATGCTTTATTATATTCATTTATTTGAAAATCATCGGTTTCTTTATTCCATTTTAAAAATCTATGTATAGTTTGAGCAGGAAGAAGTGTTGATGATGCTAACTTTTTTGATGCTCTTCCTGTTGGAGCAAGTAAAGCAATTTTATTTAGTGCATCCATTTTTGTTATGTGATTTTTCTCCATATAAGCATTAACAATTGCCTTTACTATTGTTGTTTTACCAACACCAGGACCACCACTTATTATTGTAATTGGATTATTTAAAGCTGTTATAATTGCACTTCTCTGTTCTTCATTATAAATAATATTATCTGCTCTAAGTAAATTACTTATATCAGATAGTTTTAAATTATCTTTAATACCTTTTCTTTTGATATTGTATAAACTATCAGCAATTATTTCTTCATCAAGATATGTTTCATTTAAATAAACTTTACTATCCTCAACAACTAAGTAATCATTTTTATATAGTAATTTAACATATTTTTCAAACGTTTCTATATCAATTTTAATAAAAAATCTTTTATTAAAATAATCATAAATTTCATTTATTAAATGATATGTATCACCTGTTAAAATATCTAAACTTCTGACTGATTCAACAATACAAGCATTAATTCTTATATCACTTTTTGAATCAAAATTATTTTTATAAATTTCGTCTAAACGATTAAAACTAATAAGAGAACTTAATACATAAAAATTATCTTTAATTATACCTTTAATACCATCAGCATACTTAGTATATAAAATAGATGCTTCATTTGATTTAAAACCTAATTGTTTCAAATACTCCAAAGAATCATCAGCATTAGAATAATTACAAATTGATAAATAAATTTTATCAATTTTGGATGCGGATATTTTAATTTCTGAAAGTCTTTCAGGATTATTTTTAATAATATTAATTGCATCTAAGCCGAAGTGATCAACTATCATTTTTGCAGTTTTTTCTCCACATCCTTTTACTAAAGAACTTGATAAAAATTCAATAAGCGAATCTTCATCAGAAGGTTCATTTTTTAAATATGAATCTATTTTAAATTGAAATCCATATCTAGGATGTTCGGTAAAATCGCCTTCTAAAGTATATAAATCTTCATTATTAGGATTAATTATTGTTCCACAAACAGTTATTGTTTTATTTAAAAAATCTTTATAATCATCACCAGTAATTTTCTTAACACGAAATAAAGCGACAATGTATCCATTATCGCTTGAGTAAATAATATTTCTTATTTTACCAGTAACTTTTATCAATTTAACCCCACCCTAACACTAAAGATTTATTCTCTTGCTGATATTTGATTGGATTTATATTCATCAATTAAGTGTTTATACTCGCTTGGAATAGATTCAAAAAATATTTCTAGAAGTTTATTAAGTTCATCTGTAAATATTCCAGATGCGTTTTTTTCGTTGATTTGTTCACATAAATCAAATATTTTTTTAAGATGAATATAATTTTGCTTTTTTATAAATCCTTGATTAGAGTCATCATTTATAACACTACAATCTAGTGATATTTTCGCAAAAATATCTTTTGCTAAATCAAATGCATTAATATTTTCATTTTGCGTTTTTAAATTATTTTCTTCATTAAATTTTTGATATAAATTATCCATTATTCATCAACCTTTCTAATATATTCTGCATACACAAAATCTTTATCTCTTTTAATTAATTTTACCATAACTCTATTATTAGATGTTAAACCATCAGAGTTTGTTATAAATACCTTTATGTAATTACTTGTAAAACCAACAACATCACCATTATGATTAATCTCAGTAATAACTTCCATTTCTTTAGATATGAATTTATTTTCATATTTATCCATCAAAATGTCACTTAACCTTATAAGTTTTTCAGATCTTTTCTTTTTATCTATTTCACTTACTTGATTAGGCATTATAGATGCGGCAGTATTTTTTCTAACAGAATATGGAAATACATGTATTTTTCCAAATCCTATTTTATTGCAAAAATCTAGTGTTTGATCAAATAACTCTTCAGTTTCATATGGGTGACCAACAATTACATCAGTTGTAATATTTATATCTGGTCTAATTGATCGTATTAAGTTAATTTTATTTTCATAATATTTCGTATCATATTTTCTATTCATAACTTTTAATATTTCATCAGTACCAGATTGAAGCGGAACATGTAAGTGATCTACCACTTTAGAATTATGTTTTAACATATCCATAAACTTTTCATCAAGTTCTGTAATTTCTATCGAAGAAATACGAATATTCTTTATTTTATCTATTTTTGATATTTCATTAATTAAATCTACTAAATCTTTACCATCACTATTATAGCTGCCTGTATGAATTCCAACTAAAACAATTTCTTGATGGCCATTATTAGAAAGTTCTATTGCCTCGCTTATAACATCATCAAAGTTTTTACTTCTAATAGAACCTCTAACAAGTGGAATAACGCAGTAAGAGCAAAAATTATCACATCCATCTTGAATCTTTATAAATGCTCTTGTATGTTTGGTAAATTTATCAAGAAGCATTTTTTCAAAAACTTGTTTACGATTACTATCATGTTTATATATTTTTTCTTTAGTTTTAAGATATTCATTATAAAGATTAAAAATTTCCGATTTATGAAAATTATCAACTAATATATCTATACCAAAATTTTTATATTCTTCAAAATTATTTTGAACACTACAACCAGTTGCAATAATAACAGCACTATTATTTTCTCTTCGAATTCTTCGAATCATTTTTTTACATTTACTATCTGCAACATTAGTAACAGAACAAGTATTTATAACAATAACATTAGCATCTTCAATCGAAGATGCTTCTATATAATTATTTTGTAAAAATACTTCTTCAAGATATGTACTTTCATAAGTATTAACTTTACAGCCAAAATTTACTATTTTAAATTTCATTATTAACACCCCTGTTAATTTAATGATTTTTGTAATGATTTTAATGCTTCTAAAAAAGCTTCCTCTTCTTCATAACTTACAAGTTTAATATCATGTTTTTCTTCAGTAACTGGATTTGATAAACTATCAAGATCTACTTCTTTAACAGATAAATCATCATACATCATTTCTTTTTTGTAAGAAACTTTATACGGTTGTTGCGGTTGTTGTTTTCTTAATAATTCATCATAACTAATGATTGCATCTCTTTCTTGTTCTTCTTCAAAAGAAGTTAAATCAATGTTATTTGTCTCTTTATTTTCCAAAGCCTTTGTTATTGATTCAAGATCAAGAAGTTCGCCTTCTTCATCTATAGGTCTTGCTAAGTTATCAAAACTTGTTTCATTATCATAATTATTTTTAATTGATTCTTCAAAATTATGATTATTTTCAACAAAACTATTAGTGTAATTAAACTCTTTATTATCTTGGTTAACATTATTATCGATATTCATATTAACGTAATTATTTTCATCAGAATAATCTTCATTAGATTTAATAAAGTATAAAAGTGATACTAAAAGTATCATAAGTAAAATAACTGCAAAAAAGAAGATAATATCAATTGCAGTCAAACTTGATAAAAAATTTTTTAAATTTTCAGTAAAAGATAATATATTTTGACTAATTACTTTACCTATAATCATACTTTTCACCACAAATATATTTTATCATAATTTTTCTTTATTTAATTAAGAAAACACTTTATATATAAAAAAAAGTAAAATATTTACAAAATATTTTACATTTTTTTTACTATAACTATTAAGATCCTAAAACAAATCGTTTAGAAATAAGAGTTGTACAATTTCCATTAATGTCACATGCTTGTGATATTAAATAGTAATCTCCAGGTTGATAACCAGCTGTAAGGCTAATTGAAACATTAGCATTATTTTCAACAACAGTTGTTGGTGTTCCTGTTTGTGTAGTTGACCACATATACTTTATCGTACCAAGTGCAAATTTTCCTTTTGTTGCAGTTATTCTAACAGTAAAGTTAGAAGCTTTAGTTTCGGAACCATTTTGACTATAAATTATTGATGGTGTACCAATAGAAAACTGATTTTTAATGTCATCTTTAATTCTATTAGATGACCTTCTATCAGAAATATAAGAAAACATAAGAGCAATTAGTATCATAATAAAGAGAATAAATATTGAATAAATAATAGATATTGCTATAAAACCTTTTTCATTCTTTTTCATATTCTTCACCTCTAACTAACAATCTCATATGGATTATCTATTGTTCCATCACCAGATACAACAACATTTTTTGATATATTTATAACTGGTCTAATATTTTTTTGTTGATTACCAACGATAGAATCATCAATACTTCCATTATTTGATAAAGCATATGGATAAAATTCTGATGCATTACCACTTGCTGGAGTAATTGTCCATGATGGATTTACTATATCACTTTTATATAAATAATAACTATCATTAGATACACCAATTAAGCCACCTGCGTACTCTATTTCATCAGCAGTAAGTAGCATTATCTTAGAAGTAAGCTTACTACCTAAACAATTAAATGTAGGTGTGTGATTAATTCCAAGTCTTTGACTTGCTTCAAAAATATATTGATCTTTACCAGTATAAAGAGTGTAATCACATAATTTACCAGCATAAATATATTTATCATACATTTTTAAATTCTCGTTATACCATTCATTTAAATACGTTTTAATATTTGTATTAACATATTTAAAATAATCATCACCAGTTTCATTATAGTACTCTACTGTATCACCTGTTGTAGAATCTAAAACTACTTTTATAGTATTATTTCCATTAATTCTAACAATTCTCCACATCATATCAGCAAATTTAAAATAATTGTTTGTAACGTTACCTCTAAAATAATATGTAACACCATCATCATCTAAATCTTGAATTAAACCTTCATCTATTTGAGATATTTCAGTACCAACATTAGTTTTTGGTTTTTGATATATAGTGCTATTTGAAATAATTGATTGAGAGAAATATTCTTTAATAAAAGTATATTCATCTATATCAAGTGTTCCAATTTTTATATCATTAAAACTTTGTGAAACAGTTAAAGTGTATGTATGTGTTTCACCTGGAATTATAACAGCGTAATCAACTATTGAATTATTAATAAAACTATTATCAGTTTTATTTAGTTTTGTTTCATCACATGTTATCGAATAAGTTATATTTTGAGCATCATCTAAATCTTTAATACTAATTTGATAATATTTATCATCAGAGCTATCATTTGTTATCGAAAAACGATACACATTATTTTTATTGGTTGATTTAATTTCATCACCATCTAGATAATTTATCGATAATCCGTTTTTTACGACAATTTTTATATCTTTATCTTTATTAAATCCAAAACCTTTAAAAATTAGTAAAATAAGTAAAGCTAAAAAAGCTGATGCAAAGATAATCATCATAATGATCTTTTTTTTCATATCATCAACCCTTTTCTTACCTTTAAGTATACAATTAAAATCAAGATTATGTCAATTTACAAAATAAAAAATATTTGGTTTTAACCCAAATATTTCTTAAATTTCTTAATTTCAGCTTCTGATTCTAAGTCTGTATCAGCTAATTCCTTAATTAATTCCTTTTGACTACGTGATAATTTAGTTGGAACTACAACATTAATAACTGCATATAAATCCCCTGTAAAGCGATCGTTAACTTGTTTAACTCCCTTGCCTTTTAACTTAAGTTTAGTAAGAGATTGAGTACCAGGTTTAATTTCCAAATAAACATTATTTTCAAGTGTTGGTATTTCTTTTTTACAACCTAAAATAGCTTCAGTAATTGTAATTGGAACTTCGATATATATATCACTACCATCTCTTTCAAATAAGTCATGTTCTTTAACCATAAATTCGATATATATATCTCCATTAGGTCCACCGTTTTTGCCAGCTTCACCTTTTCCCGATATTCTAAGTTTATTACCTGTGTCAACTCCAGCAGGTACTTCAACTTCAATTTCTTTAGTTTGCTTTACTATTCCTTTGCCATTACATTTATTACATTTTTCCTCATAAGTTTTTCCGAGGCCACCACAATCACGGCATGTAGTTTCAGTTTGAAAAACACCAAAAAGTGAATTTTGTTGAACAACAACTCTTCCTCGACCACCACAAGTTGAACAAGTTTTTTCTCTAAATCCACCTTTTCCAGCACATTTATCACATGTATCATTTAGATCAATTTTAATGGTTTTTTTGCAACCTTTTATAGCTTCCATAAAGTCAAGTTGAATTCTAACAAGTGTATCGGCACCTTTTTGTGATTTATTTTTTCTTTTGTTTCTTCCAAAACCAAAACCACCACCAAATAAATCATCAAAAATATCTGAAAAGTCAAAATCATTAAAATCAAAACCGCTAAATCCGCCAGCACCAGATGCTCCTCCAGCACCATTTTGAAATGCTGCATGACCAAATTGATCATACTGGCTTCTCTTACTTGGATCAGATAAAACAGCGTAAGCTTCACCAATTTCTTTAAACTTTTCTTCAGCACCTGGTTCTTTATTTACATCCGGGTGATATTGCTTAGCAAGTTTTCTAAATGATCGTTTGATTTCTTCATCAGTTGCATCTTTTTTAACACCCAAGACTTCATAATAATCTTTTTTGTTCATGTTATACTTCCTTATCTGTTAATTTTTGAAATTCATCAAGTTGTCTATCGAACATCTTAAAAGCAGCATCAAAACTTTCTTCTTTTGTTAGATCAACACCAGCTACTTTAAGTGATTCAACAGGATCAAGAGTTGAACCTAGCTTTAAAAATTTAATATAATTTTCTAAAGAATTTTCTTTTTTATTATATAAGTCTGTTGCAATTTTTAAAGCTGCAATATAACCTGTTGCATATTGATAAACATAGAAATTATAGTAAAAATGAGGAATTCTTGACCACTCATACATTATTTGTTTATCAACTTTTATATGTTTGCCATAATATTTTTTATTTAATTTTAAATATGTTTTATTTAAATAATCAACGCTAAGTGGAATACCTTTTTGATCAGATTCATGAATAGTTTTTTCAAATTCTGCAAACATAGATTGTCTTACAACAGAACCTTTAAATTGTTTAATTAAATTTGCATATATAGTTTTTATTTCGTTTATATCTTTTGAATTGTTTATTATATATAAATTTAACAATATTTCATTAACTTGAGATGCAACTTCTGCAACAAAAATACTATAGTCTGAATTGCTAAAATTATTATATTTCGAAGCATAATAATATTGCATTGCGTGTCCAAGTTCATGAGTAATTGTTGATACTTCATGAATTCTTCCATCAAAATTTATAACTACATATGGATGAGTTTCATAACAATTAGTGCAGTACCCACCACTTCTTTTGTTTTCATTTGGGAAGACATCAATCCATCTTTCATCCATAGCTCTCTTAAAAATTCTTTTATATTCATCACCCATAACAGATATTGAGTCTAAAATTAATTTGCAAGCTTCTTCATAGGTATATATTTTCTCATAATCACTTATAACAGGACATCCTACATCATAAATATGTGGGTCTGAAATATTAAGTGCTTTGAAATATACATCCCATTGTTTATGAATGATATAAATATTTTTGTTTATTGAATTTAAGAGAGTATCATATACTTTTGGATCAATTTCATTCGTAATTAAAGCTCTTTCTAAAGCCGAATTAAATTTTCTTACCTCAGATATTGCATTATTTTTTTTAACATTACCACTTATTAGTTCAGCATTTGTATTTATAATTGATTCATAACCTTTATAAAACTTTTTAAACGAATCTTTTCTAATTTTTCTGTCAGGATTTTCTTGAAGAGCATAATATAAAATAGGATTTAATTCTTGCCTTTTTCCATTAACATTTATTTTTTCAAATTTTAAATCAACGTCTTTTAGTTTAGAATATGCATTTTCTATAGCTTCATATGGAGTGGTTAATTTAGATATAATAAATTCTTCTTGTTTATTTAAGGTATGTTCTTTTAGTCTAAAAATCTTCTTTAATGATAATTCATAATCTTTTAGTCTTAAATCTTTTTTAATTTTTTCTTCTATAACGCTATATTCATTTTCCAAAAGTTCTGGAACAATATAAGATGATAGAGATGAATACTTATTATAAAAGAATAAAACTTTAGAAACATATTCATTATATAAATTAATTGACAGTTCAACATCATTATTTATGTGAGCATATGTATATAAACGATATAATCTTCTAACTAAATTTTCATCTAAAGATAATACTTCATACAAATTATCTTTATCCATCAATTTTCCAGCAAATTTAGAAATTTTATTTATATCATTTTCAATTTCTTTTAACGCTAATTCAAACTCATTATTATCTTTAAATAAAGATGTAGTATCTATTTTATATTTGTTTTCAATTTCTGATCGTTTCTTCATTTTGTGTTCTCCTTAACCTGACATTTATAATCAAAATTAAGGTTCTAGTTAACTAGAACCTAAATTAATTATATCACTATTTTTCTTCGTATGATGCTTCTTGAACATCGTCTTTGTTATCTTTTACATCATCATTTGATGCATCAGCATTACTTTGATTATTTTTTGCAGCTTCTTCATAAACTTTAGTTGCAAGTTTCATAGCCACATCATTTAGTTCTTTAGTTTTGTTTTTAATTTCATCTATATCAGAACCTTCTAATGCCTTTTTTAGTTCTTCAATCTTGCTTTCTGCATCCTTTTTATCAGATTCATCAGCTTTTTCACCTAAATCTTTAATAGCTTTTTCAGTAGCAAAGATCATAGAGTCAGCTTCATTTCTAGCATCTGCTTCTTCTTTTCTCTTTTCATCTGCTTCCTTATTAGCTTCAGCTTCTTTCATCATCTTATCAATTTCTTCATCAGAAAGATTTGTTGATGATGTAATTGTAATAGATTGTTCTTTATTAGTTCCTAAATCTTTTGCTTTAACATTAACAATTCCGTTAGCATCAATATCGAATGTAACTTCGATTTGAGGAATTCCTCTTGGAGCTGGTGGAATATTAGTTAATTGGAAGTTTCCAAGTGTTTTATTATCAGATGCCATTGGTCTTTCACCTTGAAGAATATGAATATCAACAGCAGGTTGATTATCAGCAGCAGTTGAGAATACTTGTGATTTACTTGTAGGTATTGTTGTGTTTCTAGGAATTAATATAGTCATAACATTACCTAAAGTTTCAAGACCAAGTGAAAGTGGTGTTACGTCAAGTAAAACGATATCTTCAACTTCACCAGTTAAAACTCCACCTTGAATAGCAGCACCCATAGCAACTACTTCATCAGGGTTAACACCTTTAGATGGTTCTTGACCTAATTCTTTTTTTACTAATTCTTGAATATATGGAATACGAGTTGATCCACCAACAAGAATTACTTTATTAATGTCTTTAGCTTCAAGTTTAGCTTCTTTTAAAGCATCTTTAACAGGTTTAAGTGTTGAATCAAATAGATCACGGCATAAATCTTCAAATTTAGCTCTTGTTAAAGATACTTCCATATGAAGAGGACCTTCATCGCTTTGAGTTATAAATGGAAGTGATATTTGTGCAGTTGTCATACCACTTAAATCTTTTTTAGCTTTTTCGGCAGCATCTTTAATTCTTTGCATAGCCATTTTATCTTTAGATAAATCAATGCCATGTTCTTTTTTGAACTCTTCTACCAAATAATCTGAAATTTTTTGATCGAAGTCATCTCCACCTAAGTGGTTATTTCCAGATGTTGCTTTAACTTCAAATACACCATCACCTAGTTCAAGGATAGATACATCGAATGTACCACCACCTAAGTCATAAACTAGAATAGTTTGAAGTTTATCTTGTTTATCTAGCCCGTATGCAAGAGCTGCTGCAGTTGGTTCATTAATAATTCTTTCAACTTCAAGTCCTGCAATTTTACCAGCATTTTTAGTTGCTTGTCTTTGAGCATCATTAAAGTAAGCAGGAACTGTAATAACAGCTTTAGTTACTTTATCACCAAGGTATGCTTCAGCATCAGTTTTAAGTTTTGTTAAAATCATAGCTGAAATTTCCTCAGGAGTATACTCTTTTCCATTAGCTTCTACTTTTTCTTTAGTACCCATCTTTCTTTTAATTGATGAGATTGTATTTTTAACGTTTGTTACTGCTTGTCTTTTAGCAGTTTCACCAACCATTGTTTCATCGTCTTTAAAAGCAACAACAGATGGTGTTGTTCTATTTCCTTCTGCATTTGCAATTACTTTAGGTTCTCCACCTTCAAGTACTGAAACACATGAGTTAGTTGTACCTAAATCGATACCAATAATTTTTGCCATATATTAATCATTCCTTTCTTCATATTCTGGTAGATTTTCTACCCAATTTGTTAATTTTTGGCTTATATTTTCAACTTCAGTTATAAATTCGTATTCATTTTTTAAAACTGAATTATTGTTTTCTTCTTTGTATCTGTTAAATTCATAATCAATCGAAGTTCTTTTAATTCCAGAAGTATTCTCTGAAATTTCCATATTGAATCCTTCAGGAAGATTTTTAAACTCATATACTTTATCAAACAAGATATATGTATGTGCTTTATCAGTACTATAATTAACATAGTAATGACCTGCACAACTTGCTACAGTTTTATAACCTTTTTTATTTAAAAGAGCAATAGCTTTAGCAATTGGTTTATCACAAATAAATGCATTTGGATAATCTTCCGCATGCTCATAAACGGTAAATGTGTTTCTGTCAATTATACTGTTGTGATCCATTATTCACTTACCTTAACCATAGCAGGTCTTATAACTTTATCATTATACATGTAACCTTTTTGAAGAACATCTATTACTTTTCCTGGTTCTTTACCCTCAATCTCTTCTGTTAATACAGCATTCATTGTATTTGGATCAAAGTCTTCATTAAGACATACAATTTCTTTAACATTTCTACCATTTAAAATATTAACTAAATTTGTATATATCATTTTAAAGCCTTCAAGGAATTTAGATAGTTCATCATCAAGATTATCATCATCTAACTTTATTGCTCTTTCAAAATTATCTACTATAACTAAGATTTCTTTTATAATTCCCTCTCCATCATATTTATATAATTTTGAAAGTTCTTCTTCATTTCTTCTTTTCATATTTTGAAAATCAGCAGTTAATCTTAATATTTTTTCATTAAGTAAATTATTTTGGTTAACTAAAAGTTCTAATTCTTCTGATTTTTTATCTTTTTTCTTATGTTTTTTTTCTTCTTTTATATTTACATTATTAAGTGTTTCTTCTTTTACATCGCTTTCCATCACTTTTTGCCTTCACCACTTTCTAAGTCTTCAATATATTTATTGATGTAATCAAGAAGACCAACAACGCGATCATATTCCATTCTCTTAGGACCTACAATAGCAATTGTTCCTTCTTCGCCTTTAACGTGATATTTACTTTTAATAATAGTAACATCATCATCAAATTCATTTTCATCACCAATATATATTTTTATATCATTTGTATCTGATGAATCATCTATTTTTTTAATTAAGTTTTCATCATCAAATTTACTAACTAACTTTTTAACATCATTTGCATTTTGATACTCAGGTTGATTAAATATTCTTGATTTACCAGAAACGTGTATATTTGATGGATTTTTAACAAAATCATCAAATGCATCATAGAAAATGTTATATACAGTTTCATATTGCTCAATTTGTTTTGAAATAATAGGTTTTATTTCAAACTCAAGTCTTTCATTAATCTCATCAATTGGTGTACCAAAAAGCATTTTGTTTATAATTTCACTAACTTTTACAATTTCTGAAATATTAATTATGGGATCAACATTAAATTGCTTACTTTCAACTATTCCTTTGTCCGTACATACTAAAGCAACAACTTTATTATTACCTATCGGAATTATACTTACTTGTTGAAGTAAATTTTCTTTAGAGTTTTTACCAAGAACTATTGATGTGTAATTAGTTAAATCACTAATCATATCCATACATCTATTAATAGCATCAGAAAGTTGTAATTCTTTATTTGAAAAAATAGTTTGTAAATTTAAAATATCTTCACCACTAAGTTCTTTAGGTTTCATTAAATTATCTACATAATATTTATATCCTTTTTCACTTGGAACCCTTCCAGACGAAATATGGTTCTTTTCAATAAAACCTAAATTTTCAAGCACAGCCATTTCATTACGAATTGTAGCTGATGAACAATTTAGTTTTTCACATAAAGCATTACTACCAACAGGTCTTGCTGTTTTTATGTATGATTCAACAATTTCTTTAAGTAATTTATTTTGACGTTCTTCCAAATGAATCACCTCTTTTAGCACTGGTAATACTTAAGTGCTAATATCATTTTATCACATTTTTAGCACTTGTCAATACCTGAGTGCTAATAATTATGTAAATAAAAAGTGGTTAATATTTTAACCACTAAAATTATACTTTTTTAATCAATTATTTATGTCTAAAGATCTTGATCTTTTAATCTCTTCCTGATCTTTTTTTGTTGCCATTACATTCTTTTTTAATAAATCAAAATATATATCTGTTTGTTCTTCTTCGTCTATATCTAAACAAGAAAAAGACTCTTGTAATAATTCAAATTTATCAAAAAGATCATTTGAAATTAATGATTCTATTAATTCATTAAAATAACTAATATCTTGACGTCTTAATGAAGAATCATTAACAAATCTTCTTAAAGATTCTACAATATTTTTCAAATACTCTATTTGGTTATCATCTAAATAAATCAAATTATCTTTATGATTAACATTATATTTAGCAAGTTGAGATATATAATAAATAAGTTTTTCTTGATTTTCATTTAATACTCCACTTATTTCACTAAAATTATCATTGATTTTAGGATCAAGTGGTACTTTTTGTTCAACTACATTATTAAGTTCACTTGATAAATCAGCATAGATTTTAGAGGAACCAATGGAAGAATTATATTCATCGATAGCATTTTGTAAAGTTGTAATATATCTATCTATCATTTTTCCTTCCTCCCTCTTGTTTGGCCTTCAACCCTTGGACTATCACCATAAATTAAGTGACATAATTCATGAGCTTTTTCAATTTTACTTTTAATAAGCTTTGTATCACCTTTTTTGAACTCAGCAATTAGTTTTTCCTCTAAATCAGTAATTTTACTTGCTCTTTTATCTTTAATATTACTTTCATATAAATAAATACATCTATCTAAGTAATAATCTTTATTGTTAAGACTCCAAGCAAGTGGAATTAAAACAACTGGTTTACCTTTATAACGGATAGTATCGACGAATTTAAATCCAAGCCTTGATTTAGATTTTTTTCCTCTATACTCATGGATATCACATTTTGTATTTTTTAAACTTTCAGTATAAGTTTTTGTAAAAATATCATTTTGAGATTTAACCGTCAAAATCTTTAGTTTCGATAAAGCACTTGATTTTGCTTCTTCATCAAATGATTTATCAATAACTTTTTTCTGTTCCTTTTCATCTAAGAAAATAAAATAGTTTTCAATGTTATCTTCATCATTTAAGAAATCTAAGTTGTTTACTTTTGTTTCATCTGAAACTACCGTTTCAGGAACAACTAATTCTTCTCCTTTATTACTTGAATCTGTAACTTTTTTAAGACCATATGTCATCATAGATATCGCTTGATCTAAAAGAAGTTTACGATTCTTAATATGTTCAAATACATCAGGTGTTATTTGGTAATCTCTAATAACAGAGTTAATATCATCAATTAAAGAATATACAACAACGGAAAAATATTCTTTTTCATCACTAAACATTTTTAAAATGTTTTCTTTATGACTTTCAAGTTGTGAATAATCAAATTTGTCACCATCTGTTTTAATAAGTTCAGTAAATCTAAAAGATGACTTTTTATATTTAATTAATAAATCATCTATCTTTTTATATTTTGCTTCAATTGATGATTTTATACCTAAAAGTTCTTCAATATAAAGCGATTCATTGGTAAATCCACACTTAGTTAGATAATCGAATAAACATTCATCATTACCATCTGATTTTTCATAATCAATCATGAAATCATCATACATAAATTTACTAAAATATTCACTTAAATCAACCAATGATTTTTTAGAACTTAGCTTTTTAATATATTGATGAATTGTTAAACATCTAAGAAGTGTTTTAACATTACCAATAGGTTCTAAATCTTCATAAGTAGATAAGTCTGATGGATTAATATTAGATAAATATTCATCTATATTTTTATAATTTTGTTCATTAACAATTTCATTATTATTAACTGCTTCCTCAATTTTTTCTATAAATATTACATATGTATTGTAAATTGGTAATTTATCATCAATTCTTGATAAAATATCAGCAGTTTTATGGAATCTATCAATAAATGTTTTTAATTTTTTATTAACTAGAGCTATTTGATTTTTTTCAGGAATAACATCTTTTTTCTCTTTTTTCTGTTCTTTTTTAATAACAGGTTTTTCATCATTAATTATTTTTCTTACAAATGATAATTTATCACCATCATTCAATGTAGAATCTAAACTAGCAATATTGCCATTAATTTTAAATTCAACTAAATCATTAATAATAATGTGATTATCATCTAAAAAATCACGAACAGTAATATCTTTTTTAGATGTATAAAGAGTTAATTTATTATTAATAGTAATTTCTGATTTTTTATTTCTATTCTTCTTTATAAGATTAGCATAATTAACATTTATAGTGCGAAGCATATCATTAATTTCATCAATATAATCCCCATAATCACTTATAATATTAGAAATAATTCTTAAATTATTTTCATCAATAACAGTATCTTCATTATAAGAATCTAAAAAATTATATTCTTCATCAGCATAAGTTTTATTCTCTTTTAACTCTTCTTGATATTTAAAATATCTATGTTCCTCTGCTTTAACGTCTTCATTTAAAAGTAAAATTCTACTATCAATAAATTCATCAAATCTATTTTTCATTACTATAGATTGTGAAAATATTTCGTTATTCAAATATTTAGGATCAAATAAACCATTTTTTATATAAGAAAGAGCTATATATAGCACACTATAATCATCATTAAAAGAATTAAATATTCTTTTGAATAATCCTTCATTTTCAAGAACTTTATTAGGATTTACTTTTATTTCTTTTAAAAAATCTAATTGCAAAAGAAGATCATCTAATGTTGATCCTAAATTGCTTAAAGATTTATCGATATCTTCTTTTTCTTGTAATATAAGTGATTTTATAAAATCCATAAATGCACATCCTAATCTTTTTTGTTATAAAAATTATTTCAAATTATCAAATATATAGTTAGCTAAATAATCTTCTTCTAATTTAATTTTATTTTTGAATTCTTCCATATTTGTTTTTGAAATAATTTCATTTATTTTGTTATAGTCTTGATAAAATAGACCTGTATAAAGAAGTATATATTGATTAACATCTTGAATACCATAATCAATAATCATCGCTAAAATACTTCTAGTATTATCTATATTATCATTCATATATCTAATAGGAACTATAGTTTCTTTTTCAATTAATTTATCAATTAGTTCATCACTAAATCCAATCCCTTTTAAATTATCCATCGTTTCTTACCCTTTCATGATTGCTAACATATTTTTTATAATTAGCAACAATTAAACCATCTCTAGCAGATAATAAAGATTCGTAACTAAGAGCATAAATAACTTCATTTTCATTAATACTGTTTTTATCATTTATATCTTTTTCTGGTTGATTTAATAAAGTTTGAAGAACTCTTAGCACTTTAGGTCTTGAAACTCTTAAACTATCAATAATATAAGTTACATCATCAACTTTAAAATTATTTTCAAGTAATTTAACATTTTCTTGATTAAATAATTCATCTGTAATCTCAGTAAATAAATTACTTCTTGATTTACTTAAAACTTTATTACAGTAGTCAAATGATGGCAGAGTATAATTTGGATAAATAAGTTGATCTTGATATTTATCACCTATAGAAGTTGCCTTTTTAATATCTATATTTACTTTTCCATCTTTATTTGTAACTACATTATCTTTATCAAATTTAAGTGCTAAATTAACTTTTTTATTACATTTTGGTAATAAGTAAGTTTTATCTTTAGCCCATTCATATCCAATATCACTAGATTCAATTAATTTATCTAAGAATCTAATAATAGAAATATTTAAAAGTGTAGATACACTCTTTTCATCAACGTTAACTCCATACTGCGTAGATAATATCGAAGCATTATTAGTAACAACATTACTGTCATAAGTAAGTGAAGATGGGCTACGTCTTAGTATTTCACCTACATCAAGCCCCATATTAGCAAAGAATTCAACATTATTCATAAAATCATCATGAGACATATCTTTTTCAGAAAGATTAGATAGTATTGAATACTTTTTATAATAACCTTTTGATAGAAGTACATTATAGTGAGATTTAATAAATTCACTAAAATCTATTTTATAGATTTTTAAAATTTCGCCAACAGAACTTATTGTAAGATTATCTGCAAAAAGATAAACATTTTCTAATAAATCACTACTATATTGACTTAAGTTACCATATGAATATCTTGAAAGTTCAGATAAAGTTGGAATAGATTCAAGAGCTTCATCAAGAGATATATCATGAAGAATTCCTTCTAAATTAAGTTCATGCTTTTTAACTAATGATCTTATACGTTCTAAATTACTTTGTTCTTCTTCTAAAGAATCTTTAACATCAGTTTTAACACTTGAATTTTCTATATTCATTATATTTTCAAGTACATCAACACGTTCTTTGTAAGAAAGGTTATTGGATTCGTCTTGATTAACAGGTTTTTCTTCAACTTTACTTTCATCAAAACCATTAATACTATTTTCTATTTCATTACCTCTAACAGTAACATTTAATAAATCTAAAATAATTTTACATTGAAGATCGTAAGATAAATCTAGTATTTCAAATAATTGTTTTAGATTATCAACATCAATTCCTGTTGGATTAGAAATTAAATCATTTTTAATTTCTTTTATACTATCTACAATACTACTACTTTTGATAATATCTTCTAATCTATTTTTGATATTTTTTAATATATCAATTTGAGAAGCAGTAATATCAATATGTGAAATATTTTGTTCATCTTTATTTATATTTCCAATTACTGAAAAATATTTAATTATAGATATTTCATCTTGAGTTAAAACTTCTTGATTTAATTCACTTAAACCAGCAAGTTTATCAGCATTATATGTGCTTGATGAAATAATATTATTTAGTTCATTAATTAAAGATGAAAGATCGTTGTCTAGATTTTTTGAATCTTCACTATTTCTTTTAATATATTCATCTATTTCTTTTATTAAGTATTTTATATTATCAGTCATATATTTCACCTCCAAAAAATCTATCGAGATACACTCTTATTCTTTGCTTGCTCAGCTGATTCTTTAAATTGTTGAACCATTTTCATAATATGTCTTGCTTTAACTAAACTCATTTGTTCAGAAACAATTAAAATAACTATGTCATCTTGAATTGTTTTTAAATCACTATATTTAGGAAGATTAATTAATTCATCTTTATTAATTGATTTCATATAATTAATAACTTCAAGGAAAGCATTATCATTATTTGCTCTTGCATAATCTTCTAAGTAATAAATATAATTTTCATTTCTTGATTCATCACCAAATTGATGTAACAAAATTCGATCATAATATAAAAGAGTATTGAAATTATATAATAAATTTGATGGATTATAGTTTAATGTAAGCTTTAACCCATGTGCATAAATAAGCGGATAAAAAGCCCTTGTATCATCACTTTCATTTGATAGAGTTTTAGAAAAATCTTTAAGAATTTTTTCTATATCTGAAAAATAATTCTTTTTATTAGTAATTCTGTCGTAGAATTCTTGATTATTCTGATAAATTTCTTTTGACCCAACAACTTTTTCTACCCATTTTAAATAACAATCTTGAATAAATGATAAATCATCACTCATTAAACTTTTTGATAATTTTAATTCTTCTACCTCAGCATTAAAGTTTTTGTCAAAAACCATATTATTAGCATTATCTATTGGAACATCTTTAGTTTCTTCTTTAACAGATTCATTTTTGCTAATAATAGGTTCTTCTACTTTCTCATTTCTATCTTCAAAAATTGGTTGAAAAATATCATTAATATCATTTAAAGAAGATTTTTGAACATTTTTATTATAATTAGGTCTAGGAATTATTCCACTTCTAATTTCATAATCATATTTTTCAAATATTTTTCTATATTTACCAAAGAATCTACCAAGTCTATTACCTGCTTCTTCTTTAGTATTAACATTTTTATTCATAGCATATAATTGATATAAGAATTCAACTGCTAAAATTGATTCGTTATGTAGTTTATATAAATCGTTAAATAGTGCTTCTCTTTCAATCATATTTAGAGAAGAACATTCATTAAATAAACAAACTTTAACGAATTTAATGATATATTCGTTAGTTAAAATTAGATTTGGTTTCTTAGTTTTAACAAATTTATCAATAGCATCTCTTATTACATCAATTGTTCTAGGATTATTAATATTTTCAACAATAGCAATTTGATCTTCTGTTAAATTCGGGAAATCTTTAAGCATATTTTTTTCATTATCAGGATTATAAAAATCTTTTTTAGTTTCTTTTTTTGAAGGAGTATCAGCATAAACACTTGGATAAATTGTTTTATTAACTTCAGTAGTTACTCCACCATGATGAATTCTTCTTACATTACGTAATCTATTGTTCTTTTCAATATCATCATTATATACACTTTTTTCTTCATCAGTTGTTGTAAGTTCTTCATCTAATTCATCAATAGGAGGATTGATTTCTTCTTCTATTGGTGATCTAGGGAATCCTAGATTACTCCAATAATGATATGCTTCAGAGTATTCTTTATATTGACATGGCATTATTTCTTCACCAGTAAAACTATATACACCATATGAATTATTCTTTGATACGAAATAAACGCCACCATCATCTTTTACAACAAGATCAAACTTAGATTTTAATTCATTATAAACGGCATCTTTTTCATTTTCTTCAGATACTTTTTCATCATTTTCTAAAGATATATCATTTTCTGTTTTATTTTCTTCTAAAACTTCTTCAATTTTACTTTCTTTTATTAATAAATCTTGTAATTTTAGTTGTAGTTCTAGTTTTTGTTTTAATAGAGACATTTCTTGATCTTTATCAGATCCATTTTCAAGAGATTTATTTATATTATAAAGTTGTAGTAAAGTTCCAGTTATAGCGCTATTTTTTAGTAAAGACTCAATTTGTTTACCATCAACAACATTTCCTAGTTCTTCACTATAATCTGTTAAAAGTTGTGATACTTGATCTATCGATAATTCATCTTCAACCTTTTCAGTTGGAAAATTTAGACTTCCCCATAAATTATAAGCTTCAGAATATTCTTTGCACTTACAAGGAATAATAACATCACCAGTTTTAGCACTACATACTCCAAAAAGTCCATCTTTACATACAAATAAAACTCCGTAGTTTCCACCTAAAACCATTTCATATTTTGCAGCTAGTTCATCCCAAACTTGAGAATATGTTTTTTTATCATCTAAAGAAACAGTTGGAGTTTCTTCTTTAACAGGTTCTTCAACAACTTCTTTTAATGAATCTTCAATTTGAGAAATAACATCATTTTTTTGTTCCTCAATTTGTTTTTTATTTTCTAAATTTAAAGTATTAATACTCAAAATAGATAGTAATTCATCTATTAACTCCTTATCATATGAACCAGGGTTATTAATAAGATCAGTAATAAAATCAATTAATTCCTTATCAAAAAATGTTTTATTTTTATAACAATCAATTAGTTTTCTTTTATATTTATTAATTTCAGAAGATGTACGAAATAATTTTTGCTTTTCAGCATTTAAACTAGAATTTATTTCTTCAATCTTTATAATTTTTGCACTTGCAGCCGTAGCAAACATCTCAATAGCATTTTGAACTTGAGATTGTTCTTTAAATTGATCATATAAATTCTCAGAAATGATAAATTTTATGAAATCAAAATCTTTAGAATTAGAATCATTTAATTCAAACATCTCATCAATTAAAGAATCATCAACCAAATTTATATTTGATCGACAATTATTAAAAAATCTAATTCTTTCATAATTATCTTTTATTCTTGCACTTAATTCAGCATTATTTTTTTCGATACTTTCTATTTTTTTATCAATAAGTCTAATTAATTGATCCATTGTGATTCCTCATTTCAAATGATTATAAATTTTCTAAAAATATGTAGATACATAAACTAGCCTATAGTACAAATAAATTATACCATTAATTATGTCAATTTAATAGAATTTTCGAAAAAAAATTAGCAATTTTTATTGCTAATTTTTTCATAATATTAACTATTTTTTAACCTAGTAAAATTGAAAGTTTTTCTTCTTCTTGTTTTAAAGTTTCTTTTTCTTTTTCAACAAGGTCTTTAGGTGCCTTATTTACGTAGTTTTCATTAGAAAGAAGATTCTTTCTTCTTTCAATTGAAGCCCTAAGACTTTCAATTTCTTTATTTTTTGCTTGTTTATCAGCTTCAGTTTCTTCTTTTTTATAATAAATAACAGCTTTTATGTTTTTTGATATTACATTATATGAATTAATATCAAGTTCTTCACTAGTTATACATTCATCAAGTTTTAATATTTTATTAATTAAATCATTAGATCCTTGTTCAAATCTAATCTTCATTTCTTTAGGTATGTTATTTTCTTTTTTAACATTTCTAAATGCCTTAATGAATTCAATCATATCATCAACAATAATTTCATCTTCTAAATATACATTAGTTTTATCATAAACAGGATATTTAGAAATCATAATTGATTCAGCATCTTTAATTGGAAGCATTTGATATATTTCTTCAGTAACAAATGGCATAAATGGATGAAGCATTTTTAAAATACCAGTAAGTACATAACAAAGTACAGATTTTGTTGTTTTATCTTCTAAACTAAATTTAGCCATTTCAATGTAATTTGAGCAGAAATCATCATAAACAAAATTATATAGTTCAGAACCAACAATATTAAAATCATACTTATCCATATGTTTTGTTACGTTTTTTATGATTTTGTTATATTTTGTTAAAATCCATTTATCAATATCTTTTAAATTTTCAAAACTGATGTCATTTAAACCTTCAATATTCATTAAAACAAATCTTGAAGCATTCCAAATTTTGTTAATATAATTCCATGTTGATTTGATTTTGTCTTCATCAAAATTTAAATCAGTCCCTGCTGCAACATCTGTAGTTAAATAATGTCTTAGAGCATCAGCTCCATATTTTTCTATCATATCCATTGGATCTACACCATTACCAAGTGATTTAGACATCTTACGACCTTCTTTATCACGAACAAGTCCATGAATTACACAATCTTTAAAAGGTCTAACGCCATTAAGTTCTTCTGATTGGAATACCATTCTTGCAACCCAGAAGAAAATAATATCAAATCCAGTAACTAAACAGTCATTAGGAAAATATCTTTTAAAATCACTAGTTTCTTCTGGCCAACCTAATGTGCTAAATGGCCATAAAGCAGATGAGAACCAAGTGTCTAAAACATCATTATCTTGAACCCATCCATCACCATCTGGTTTATCCATACCAACATATATTTCATCACCTTTATACCAAGCAGGTATTCTATGACCCCACCAAAGTTGACGAGATATACACCAGTCATGTTGAATCTCCATCCAGTGATTTAAGTGTTTTTCAAATCTTTCAGGAACAAAGTTAACTTTTTTATCTTTATCTTTTTGAAATTCAAGTACTCTATTTGCTAGTGTATCCATTTTAACAAACCATTGTTTAGATAAATATGGTTCAACCATAACTCCAGTTCTTTCAGAGTGACCTACTGAGTGAATCATAGGTTCTACAGAAAGTAAAAGTCCATCTTTTTCTAAATCTTTTAATAATCCTTCACGACATTTTTCTCTGCTCATACCTTCATACTTACCAGCATTAGCATTCATTGTTGCATCAGGATTCATTACAACTATTCTCTCTAAATTATGTCTTTCACCAACTTCAAAGTCATTAGGGTCATGTGCAGGAGTTATTTTAACTACACCAGTACCAAATTCAGGATCAGCATGTTCATCACCTATAATAGGTATTTCTTTATTAACAACAGGAAGAATTACATTTTTACCTATTAAATGTTTATATCTATCATCATCAGGATTAACAGCAACAGCAGTATCACCAAATAAAGTTTCTGGTCTTGTTGTTGCAACATCTAAATAATCATTTGTACCAGAAATAATATATTTAATATGATAAAATGCTCCTTTATCATCTTGATATAATACTTCTTCGTTTGAAAGTGCAGTTTGTGCCTCTGGATCCCAGTTAATTATCTTTTCACCACGATAAATAATTCCTTTATTATAAAAATCTACAAACACTTTAGTTACAGCTTTATTTAAGCCTTCATCTAGAGTAAATCTTTCTCGAGTGTAATCAAGCGATAATCCAAGTTTAGCCCACTGCTCTCTTATAACACTTCCATGTTCATTAGTCCAATCCCAGCAAGCTTCCAAGAATTTTTCTCTTCCATATTCATACTTATTAATACCTTTATTTTTTAATCTATCAACAACTTTAGCTTCGGTTGCAATAGCAGCATGATCCATGCCAGGAAGCCATAAAGTATCAAAACCTTGCATTCTTTTATACCTAATAATAATGTCTTGTAAAGCTGTATCTAAAGCATGACCAATATGTAAAACACCTGTTACATTTGGAGGTGGAATAACCATACAAAAAGGTGTTTTGTTTTCATCTCCAGCAAGAAAATAATTATTTTCTTTCCAACTATTATATTTATCTTTTTCAACATCAATATGATTATATTTTGTATCTAACATAATTTTTTTCCTTCTTTCTTTATTTAGTTCCAGTTGATCCAAATCCACCATGATCTCTATCAGATGAACTTAAATCATCAACCTCATTAAATTCCACATCTAAATAAGGCATTATAACCATTTGAGCGACTCGCTCTTTATTTAATATTTCTTCATCAATGTCACTATCATTATGAATAGCAATAATTATTTCCCCACGATAATCACTATCAATAACACCAACACAGTTTGCAGGTCTTAAACCTCTTTTGGTTGCAATACCACTTCTTGCAAATATACCAGCAAAATATCCATCTGGTATTTCTACAGCTAAACCAGTATTTATTTTTACAGTTTTTCCAGAAGGAATTACTTTTTTAGAATCTTCAAGTAAAGCATATAAATCAAGACCTGCTGATTTAGTTGTTCCTTTTGTTGGAATAATTGCATCTTCTCTTAATTTTTTAATATTTATTTTCATAATTTATCACTATCCCTTAATTAATAAAAAAATAGATTCATCCATATAAGGACGAATCTATTCGTGGTACCACCTTAATTTATAACTTATAAATTTTAATAAGTTACCTTAAATGTCTTAATGCGACATAACAATATATTTTACTATTATTTCAAATATATAACTCCCAAGCTACCTTCAGTTACTTTACTTTAGAATACCTTCCAGCCGATGAGCATTCCTTTCTATAAAGAAGCCATAACTTACTCCTCTTGTTCTTCGTTTTTTTCATTTGTTATTATATTAAATTATTTTTTATAAATCAATAGTTTTTAAAACGGCATCTCCGTCATAAATTTCTATTTTATTATCAACAATTCTAGATCTTGTTGTTGTGTTACCTTCATCAAGTTTAACTGAGCCTAGAAGTCTTGTTGCATATGTAAAATCAAATACTTGATATTCATAATTATTAGTTATAACACCAACATAATTACCAACAAGTTCAATAAATATACGTTTACCATTATAGTACTCCGTTAAGTACTCACGATTGTTGTAGTTAAACACATGATATTCATTACCACTTTTTGTAACAATAAATTTATCATTATATTCAACAATTTCGGCAGTATAATCACTTGTTAATTTATTACCACTTGCATCAGCAACATAACTAACATTTTTTTCAGAAACTACAAAGTTACCATCGCCAGCATTATATTTAATACTTTTAAACTTTTCGTCAAAGACTTGTGTTATGTCTTCACCAATAGTTATAACACCGTATTCTCCATTTTCGTTTTGAACAATATAGTAATCACCTGATGATTCAACTTTTTTATATGTTTTATAAGTTGATGAATCAGTTTTATTATATAAAA
>JAFZWF010000008.1 GCA_017617435.1 Bacilli bacterium | reverse complement strand
TTAAAAGCTGTTGCACCTTTAACGGAAGTTAACCCAATGAATAATCCTCAAAGTGCAACCGATTTAATTTCAATTATTGTAACTCAAGGTAACTTCGAATCTAGTGGTCATGATTCAATTGAAACAGCTGATGACATTCCATTACTTGCATTTATAACAGGTGGAACATACACAACAGATCCATCTAAATATGTAAAAGAAGGATATGTTGTAATCAAAAAAAATGAGAATAAATACGTTGTGGTTGATTCTAACAGTATTGTGGATGATTCAAATAATTCACAAACTGAAACTCCAGTAGAAAATACCAATAATAATGAAAGTTATATACTAATAAATGAAAAAGTGGATGATACCGTAAAAGAATCTAATAATCCAAAAACAATCGATGATATTGTTTTATATACATTTATGTTATCAACTTGTATTGTCGGTATAGGAACAGCTTATTTTATAAAAAAGAAAAAGATATTTAGTTAATATCTTTTTTGATTTTTACATGTTAATTCTATGCTATAATTTAAACAAGGTGATGATAGTTGAAAAAGAAAGTAATCATTTCATCATGTGCTGTTCTTGTAATTCTTATAGGTTTAATATTATTTTTGTTTTTTGGTAAAAATAAAAATAATATTGTATCAACAATAACACTTGATATAAATCCTAGTGTTGAACTTAACTTAGATAAAGAAAATAAAATAGTAAATGTTAAAGCTTTAAATGATGATGCTAAAAAAATTGTTAGTGATAAACTTGTTGGTAAATTTTTAGATGATGCAATTACATGTATTGCAGAAAAAGTTATTGAAGAGGATTATATTAATGATACTGGAGCCACTATAGTGATGCACGCTGAAGGTAAAATTAAATCCACTCAAGTTGATGAGGTCATTAAAAGAGAGTTTAGTAAGAAAAATATTCATGCAGAGGTTATTGTTGTAAACTCTATAACTAAGGAAGATAAAAAACTTGCAGAAAAATATAATGTATCTCCAGCTAAGGCTGCATACATAAACTCATTAGATGCAAAAGAAAATAAAGAAGAGCTATTTTCTAAATCTGTTGCTGAAATAAAAGAAATTAAAGACACTAATCAGTACTGTGAAAAAGGTTATACGCTGGAACATGGTATATGTTATAAACAAGTAGGTGAAGAAGAACCGAGTCTTGGAAATGTATGCCCTGAGGGTTATGGAGATATTAATGGTATATGCTACGAAGAAACAACAATAATCGAAACAAGCAATTTGGTATGTCGTGGAGAATTTGTTTTAGAAGATGGTAAATGCGTTGATAAAGAAATAAAAGACAAATTACCTATATATGAGTGTACAAGTGGTGAACTAGGTAAAAAAGGTGATTATTATACAATAGGAATTAAAGACGCAGAAAAAATGGTGTGTGTTGATAAGTCAAATGCTAAAAAGCCTACACTTAGATGTCTAACTATTAATCATATAATGATTAATGGAGAGTGTTATGTTGGACCTGCTCCAACAATAAATGGCGGATGTCCAAATGGAGATACTTTATCTGGTGGTGGATGTTATTCAAAAGATAATGGTGACCAGTGGGTATGTCCAAACGGAGGTATTTATCATGTATCTCAAAATGCTGTTCCAGATCTATGCCCTGATACATTTAAGTATACAGATCCTAAAATAACAGGTTATAAATGTGAAGATGGATATACTTTAGAAAATGATAAATGTATAAAAATAACTACACAAGATGCAGAATTTGAAAGAACATGTAAAGATGGTTATACTCTTGTTAATAATAGTAAATGTATAAATAAAAACAATACTAAACCTTATAAAAAAGGTGATGTGTGTAGCGGTGAAAATGCGAGACTTATAAATAATAAATGTATTATTTATGATATAAAAGAACCAATTAAAAATTAAGGAGGAATATATACTATGTTTAAAGATTTAGTGGGTGAAAAAGTAACACTTATAATATCTACAAGAGCAGATAACATACTTGAATATACGGGAACAGTATTAAGTGAAACAGAATCTTCTGTTTTACTATCAAACGTAACTATATCATTCATGATGCTTAATTTCCAAAAAGGTATTTTTGGAAATAACATGAATATCTATAAAGAAAATATAGATAAAGTAGTACTTAATAAAAGATATATAATATCTTGTAATAAATAAAAACATAGAGGTTTAACCTCTATGTTTTATTTTCTTTTTCTAACTGCTTGCTTTTCTTCTTTTCTTATTGATTTTCTTTCATCAAGTAAGTTTCTAACAAATTCTGAAACTAAATATGGTTTCATATTTTCAAAATAGTGTAATGCTTTTAAATTAACAAAAAACATTTTTCTTTCCATTGGAAATGCAAGTGTATAAATAATACCTTCACCATTTCCAGTATCAAATCTGATTTCATCAAATCTTGGGTAGTTACCACATACATTATGTTTAATAAAGTGGTAATCATCTTTTATTTCCTCTGTATACTTATCTGGCACTATATATATTCTCATTTTATCAGTATCAAGTAAAACATCAAGGTGTGCTTCTCTTAAATCCATTGGGTGTTCTCTTCTTCCTCTAAATGCACTTTCTAGCGCAATATCGAAATTTTTTGTGTTACCTTGAATGCTACATTCAACTCCGACTTTGTTCATGTCTTCTTGATCGTTAATTGCTTCTTTAATTCTTCTTAACTTATCCATAAAAATCCCTCTTTCTTTTTTATGATTATCATAAAATATTTTATAAATTTTGTAATATATTAATTTGTTATTAAGTGTATAACTATAATTTATATTTGTTTATTAATATAAAGTTTTATTGTATAATTTCATTGAAGTGATTAGTTATGAAAAAGAAGAAAAAGATATCTTCTAAAGGAAAAAGTAAGAAAAATACAAAAGCAAAGTATAAAAAAAGAAATAAACATTCTTTATTAATATTTATTATATTAATTGTTGTTCTTTTTACTCTTGCTTATGCAGCATTTTATTATTATCAAAAACATAAATATGTTTTTGAACTTTTTGATGGAGTAAATGTTGAACTTAATACTGAAGTAAATTCTGCTGATTATATTAAAAAAATAGAAAATGCTACTGTTACTTATAATAGTGTTGATACATCAACAATAGGTGATAAAAAAATAGAGTATATAGTTAAAGATAAATTATTTAAAAAAGAACATAAATATTATCTAACTATAAAAGTAACTGATGATACTGCTCCAGTTATTGAAGGAAAAGATAGCGTTACTATATATAAAAATTCTAAAATAGATTTAAATTCTTATATTAAGGTATCAGATAACTATGATAAAGATTTAAATATAACTCATGAAGGTGAAGTTGATACATCTAAAAATGGAACATATAAAGTTAAGTACACAGTTACTGATTCAAGTGGAAACTCATCAACTAAAACGATAACATTTACCGTAAAAGATAAACCGATTTATGAACCAGTTACTTTAGAAAACGGAACTGTTGGTACAACTTCAAAAGGTTATAAAATTGAAAACAAAAATGGTGCAACATATATTAATGGTATAATAATTGCCAATAAATCTTATCCACTTTCATCTAATTATGGTAATGGACTTACTAAAGAGGTAAATAATGCTTTTAATGAAATGAAAGCTGCAGCAGCATCTGTTGGAATAGATTTATATATTGGTAGTGGTTTTAGATCATATAACACGCAAAAATCTATCTATAATAGTTATGTTAAAAGAGATGGTAAAAGTAAAGCAGACACATATTCTGCAAGACCAGGATACTCTGAGCATCAAACAGGTCTTGCAATGGATATATGTTCCCATAACTTAGAAAAATCATGTGTTAATTCTAGATTTAATAATACAGAACCAGCAAATTGGTTAAGTCAAAATGCACATTTATATGGTTTTATTTTAAGATATCCTAGTGGAAAAACTGGTGAAACAGGTTATATATATGAGTCATGGCACTATAGATATGTCGGTAAAGAACTTGCTACTATTTTATATAACGGTGGTAACTGGATAACACTAGAAAATTATTTAGGAATTACAAGTAAATATGCCGATTAATAATATTTATTGATAATAAATATTAGATATGTTAATATATGAACCCAGGTGATACTATGTCTAAAGGATTTAATATAAATTCAGAAATTGATTATGCAATCAGTCATATTCGCAATAGTAAGGTTGAAACAGGAATAGATATACTTAGAAATATTTTGGATAAATATCCAACTGATCCAAAAGCATTGCTTACTTTAGGAAGAACATTACTTTCCTATAAAGCTCTTAATTCAAAATATGAAGAAGAAGGCTTATTTTGTTTAAATATTATAGTTAATAACAATCAAGCAAGTGCTAAATTTAGAGATGGAGCTTTACTTGAACTAGGTAAATATTATCGTTCAAAAAGAAAAATGGAGGAAGCATATTTAGCTTTATATCCACTTCTAAAAAGTGATTATTGTTCTGAAGATGCTAAATATCAACTTGCTTTAGTTGAAAGTTTTCTATGCAATGTAGAAGAAGCAAATAATTACCTATTAAGCTATCAAGGAAAATATAATGAACCAGTGCTTCTTGAGTACACTAAAAACTTAATTGCTATGGGAAAATATATTAAAGCACAAAAAAATCTTGATAGACTTATAAATAGTAATCAAAGAAATAAAGTTTTAACAGAGCAAATATATTTATATATTAAAACACGTGAATATCAAAAAGCGTTAGACATTCTAAACTCAATTAATCCACTTAAGCTTGGAATTAAAATTGAAAACGTTAACAACGTTAGAATGTATTTAGAAAATATGCTAGGCAAGAGAAAACTTAATAAAGACACTAACAATTATTTAGAACAATTATTATGTGAGTATCAAGATAAAAGAGCAATAAATTATATCGTATATTCAGAAAAGAAAAATAATAATAAAAACGTTAACCTTGAAATAACTACAAAAGTTTTTGATTATTGTAAAGGATATATTCAAGATAAAAAACCAATCCGTGTTGAATTTCTTGATTACTATTTTGTAGATACTTCAGTAAGATACTTTAAAGAAGCGTTTGGTTTTATAAATAATAAAAAAACACACTACGTTAAAGTAGGTACACTACCAAATACTAAAAATATTGTATCTATAAGACCGGTTGAAAATATTGATGAAATACGAAATAAACTAAAAAATAATAGCGAAATAAATAAACAAAGATAAAACTAGGTTTAAAAAAAACAATTCTCCTTATAATACATTTATAAGGAGGATTTTTTATGACTCAAAAAGAGTTATTATATGTTGAAGATGCTATTAACCATGAAAAATATTTACTTGCATATCTAAATGATGCTTCAACTTTACTTAAAGATAAAGAATTAGTAAATTTTGTAAATGAAGAAATAAAGTATCATGAAAAACTTCAATCAAAATTAATAAACTTACTGGAGGACAACTCAAATGAATGATCAAGAACTAATAACTAATTATTTATCTCTTCTTAAAAGTAATGTTGAAGTATATGTTCATGGAACAATTGAAAGTTCAAACAAGTGTGTTAGAAGTGTTATTAAGTATGGACTTGATGAAACTCTATCTTCTCAAGAAAGAACATTTAATATTATGGTAGATAATAATTTCTACAAAGTAGAAAATATTAAAGTAGCTGATATAAAGAAAGTATATAATAAATTATGTAAAAAAAGTGAATAACACAAGTTTATCTTGTGTTATTTTTTGATATAATGTTTAAAAGCGGTGATTAATATGGTTTATCTTGAATCATTTAAACTATTAGATGAGCTAGACGAACATAATAGTTTAATTAATGAGATGCAAATCTATAACGGCAATTATTACCCATATGGTTTATTCTCTTACAAAGAATTTAGAACGATTGATTTTGATGATATTACCATATTCTACGGCGGTAATGGTTCTGGAAAAACAACACTGTTAAATATTGTTTCAGAAAAAATAAATGCTAATAGAAATAATAAGTCATATAAAGGAATGTTATTTAAAAAGTATGCAGATTCCTGTGAATGTAAATTTGAAAGAAAATATCTATGTGATGAAATTAAATTAATTTCATCAGATGATGTTTTTGACTATTTACTTGATGTAAGAGCTATCAATACTGGAGTTAATCGTAGAAAAGCAGATTTAGCTCACGGATATTTGGAGGATGCATATGGTAGTGAAGAAACAAGTAGGTTCCAAGAATATAACAATTTAAAAAGAAAAGTAGAAACAAAAAGAATGAGTAAATCTCAGTTTATAAGACATAATTTAGTAAATAATAATATTCAAGAGCAATCAAATGGTGAAACTGCTTTAAATTTCTGGCAAACAGAAATAAAAGAAAACGCACTATACATATTGGATGAACCCGAAAATAGTTTATCTGCAGAAAATCAATTAAAATTAAAACAATTTATAGAAGAGTCAGTAAGATTTTATAAATGCCAGTTTATAATATCAACGCATTCTCCATTTTTACTTTCTTTATACGGTGCCAAAATTTATGATCTTGATGAAAATCCTGTTAAAGTAAAAAAGTGGAATGAACTAAAAAACGTAAAAGTATATTATGACTTTTTTAAAGATAATAAAGATGTATTTGAAATAAGGAGAAATAATGAAATCTAAAGTTTATTATGTAAAAAACGTTACACCTGATAATGTATTAAAACTTTATAACACACTTGGTAAAGATCTACCAGGAAAAATTGCAGCTAAAGTACATTCGGGTGAAGAAGGAAACCAAAATTACTTGAAACCTGAATTTTGGGCACCAATTATAAAACATTTAAGTGCAACAGTAGTAGAATGCAACACAGCCTATCCTGGAGAAAGAAATACAACTGAAAAACATTTAAAAACTATTGAAAAACATGGTTGGAATAAATATTTTAATGTTGACTTACTAGATGCTGAAGGTCCAGATTTAAAAATTGAAATACCAAATGGAAAAGTTATTAAAGAAAATTATTTAGGAAAAAATATAGTTAATTATAGTTCAATGATAGTTCTTTCTCATTTTAAAGGTCACCCAATGGGAGGATATGGTGGTGCATTAAAACAATTATCTATTGGATGTGCATCAACGAAAGGAAAATGTGTTATCCATTCAGCAGGTAAGGTATATGATCAAAACATCTTATGGGATAATATTCCAGAGCAGGATTTATTCTTAGAATCGATGGCTGATGCTGCTTCATCTGTTGTTAATTATTTTAAAGGTAACATGATATTTATAAATGTTATGGCAAATATGTCTGTTGATTGTGACTGCTGTGCACAAGCAGAGGATCCATGTATAAAAGATAAAGGTATTTTAATATCTCTAGATCCTGTTGCTATTGATAAAGCATGTATCGATATCGTTAAAAACTCTGATGATCCATGCAAAGAACACTTTTTAGAAAGAGTTGAATCAAGAAATGGCGAACACACAATAGAAGCTGCAGAAGCTTTAGGCATTGGCTCTACAGATTATGAACTAATAGAAATTGACTAAAAATGTAAACTGTAAAATAATTAGCACTCGACACTTGACAGTGCTAATTTTTTGTTATATAATGAACCTGTAAGATCAAAAAAATGCATAATCTTACGGTATTTATACATTATATATTAAATGAAAGGAAGATGATAATTATGATGTTAATGCCAAGAAGAAATGATTTTGATTTATGGGATGACTTTTTCGGAGATCCATTCTTTTCAACAAAACCAGTAGTTAAAAACATGAAAACTGATATTATTGAAAAAGATAATGCTTATGAGGTAAATATTGATCTACCTGGTTTTGATAAAAAAGATCTTAAAATATCTGTTGAAGATGGTTATCTAACAGTAACAGCTAAAAAAGAAGAATCAAATGAAGAAAAGAAAGATGGTTCTTATATCAGACGTGAAAGATATTCTGGTGAATGTTCTCGTACATTCTATGTTGGAGAAGAATACGAAGCAGAAGATATTAAAGCTTCATTTAAAAACGGTATTTTATCGTTAGATATTCATAAAAAGGATGATAAGAAAGAAATTCCTGAAAAGAAATATATTGAAATTGATGATTAACAATCATCAATTTTTCTTTTAAATACTTGAAAAAATACATAAAAAGTGTATATAATTAATTGTAAGAAAGGACGGTAGTTGTAAACTACTGAAAAACTTACGATGGGGATTTTAAGTAATTTAAATAATGTTTTTATAGGAAAAAGTTATGCTATTGAGAATATTGAAAAAAGAGAAGAGTTAATTCTTAATAGAATAGAAAAGTATTACAATAAGACTAATTTTAAAGAAGAAAACAAGTTAGATTCAACTTACATTCTTCACGGTATAAAATCTGAACTTTATAAAGAATATATGGCTGCTTTAAAGGATAATAAACCAAATGTTTATAAATATTTCTTTGAAGATAAAACTGACGATGATGTTTTCTGCCGTAAGGTAGATAACGCTATTACCACTCTTTATAATTTATTTAGTCAAGTTAATACATTTAGTAAAAAATCTAATGTATCAAGTTATAAAACTCAGTACGAAAGAGCTCAAGAGTCAGTTGATAGAATATATAATTTATATGAAGAAGTTTTTGTAAGTAACAAAAAAACTAGAAAGAAATAATGCTTATCGCTTAGATAAGCATTATTTTTATTTAATTTTTGTTTGAAATAATTTATAATATATAAACAGGGTGGTATTTATGGAAGATTATATTTTACCAAAATATATTATTGATTCTATAAATTATGGTGCAATATATAAACATATTGCAAGTTATTTAAGCAACCCTGAAAGTCTTAAAGATAAAGATTTTTATATTAAACATAGAGATTTACTCTTAATATATATAAAAGCTTATATTGCATATAATATTTTTACTGAATGTAATATAGATTATAATCGTCATTTTGATATAAAAGGGGATAATGAATTTTCAAATTTCCTATTTAATTTTATCAAGTTAAGAGATAGTTATTCTAAAGTAAAAGATCAAATATTAATCCTTTTAGATGTTTTTGAAAGTGCATCAAAAACGGATGCTGATATCCAAGCTATATATTTAAAATCTCAACTTGATTATAAAAATTTAGAAAAATTAAAAAAAGATCCAAGATATGAAGACCTAGCAAGATATGATAATTTTATAACTCTTGCTATTATGGAATTATCTAAGGATACAAAATTCAATATAGAAATAACTAAACTAATAGAATTATGTAAATGTTATATTATTAGTAAAAATGATACTGATGATGAAGAATATATTTGTGGTAGTTCTAATTTTATATATAACGTTGTTAATGATGCTTATAGCATTTATGAACAACAAAAAATAAGTTATAAAGAAAGATTATCATCACGAAATAGTGATGTTGATAAAATTAAAACTTTAAAAAGAATCATTCATGCCAATCATTTTAATAATTAGGTGATAATATGTATAGTAAACTTGTATATGCAAATATTTTAATTATTTTAAGTCATCAAGCAAGATTCTTCTTTCATTTGTTTCAAACGCGAAGATCAGCATACTATCAAAAAATAATAAAATATATTTGTTATAGTGTTGCGTTTTATCTTGTTGGTGGATATGTTGGAACATTATTTTATATGATTTATGCATCAAATATTATTATGCAAATATTTAATGTATCTAAAAGTATTCTGTTTAAACTTTTAGTAACAATACTTGCGATCTATTTATATTTATATACTGAAGATTATACATTTATAAATAATATTCCATATTTAGTTTTGTTAAGTAATATGTGGATAAGACCTTATATTAAAGTTTTAGATAATAAATTTACTATGTATCTAGAAAAAATATTAATTATTGCGTATGCATATATTTATAAACTTTATATGTTAAGTTTCTTTGAAGGTTATTTCTTGATATTTAATATAGTTAGTAAATACTTTAAAAAAACTGTTAATTATTTTGATAAAAAAATTAGTTAAAACACTCTAAACCATTGTAAAATTGGACAACTAAAAATGGTTTAGAGTGTTTTTTTATATCTAATTAAGATATAATAAAATTTAGATGATTATATATGAAAATAAAAAAACAAGATATGAAAATAACAGGTTTTTTGGATGATACTTCGATAAAGAAGTTTCATTCAAAAGTTGTTGAAACAGATGCTTTAAAAGGTGTTGTTGGAATAATTAAATGGCTTGATGTAAAGGAAAAAGTAGAAGTTCATTATAATTTTAAAGATGAAGTTATAGTTGATAGTAATTACACATGGATTCAAGTAGCACCATTTGATAGTAATTATTGGATTAAAGCAATGTATGATGAAAATAATAATTTAGTTGAAATATATATTGATGTAACTAAAGAAAATCATTTTGATGATATTACTAATCCTTCTTATGAAGATTTATTTTTAGATGTTGTAGTTCCTAGTAAAGGTCACATTTACCAAATGGATGATGTTGAACTTATGAGAGCATATAACGAAAAATTAATTTCGGAAAAAGAATATAAAATGGCTAAAGTGGTTTGCAAAAAATTAATTCAGTTTTTAAATGAACATCATCAAGAATTCTTAGATTTTATGAGAAAACTTAAGCAGGAACTTGAATTTGAATTAAATCAAAAACAATAATATATAAAGGAAAATGCTTATGTTAACAATTAAAAATGAAGCAGATATCCCTAAAATGAAAAACTATTATCGAGCATCTGACATGCTTGATTTTTGGCAGTTCTTTTCAAACTCATCACCTTTGGAAGATTTAGCAATAGTTTTTGATGAAGAAGATTATTTAAATAATAAAGATTATTTAGATTCATTTGATAGCTATCGTTTAGACACAATAAAACCATATACTTTAATTAGTGGAATTGAAAGTGACGGAGGAAAAACAAACTTTTTAGAACTTTTTAAAAAGATTAAAAAAATTAGCAAACACTCAGTAATATTATTTTTTGATTTAAAAGGTGAACCAACTAAAAGATATATGAGGCATGCTGGTATATCTGTAAGTGTTAATATGTATAGCGATATATGTATTGAAGCAGTAGGTAAAGGTTTTGATGGAAGGGAAATATCAAAGGGTATTTGTGTACATGAAAGATATGTTATCCCATGGTTCAATTTAAGAGATTTAAATATTAGCAATTTTCATAGTTATAACATTTTTATGATAGATCAAAATGATTATCAAAAATCCAGATTAAAAAGAATTGAGTATTTGTTATCACTTGGTTTAAAAAAAGAAGAATTTATAAACTATATTCCTATAGTTTATAAACCTATTCCAGATTTTATATGGGATGATTTAATAAAAAACGTTTTATTTTACATTGAAAAAAATGAAGAAATATTAACAAACTGTGGGTACAAGCATTTTTGCATTAATGGAAATACAGAAGGTAGTGAGTGCTTTTTAATTCAGATGTATAACAAAGATAGATACTAAAATAAGAATAAAATGTTGAAAATTGTCGAAAATATTAATGATGTATATGAAAAAATCATTAATATTTTTTTTAATTTTAATTTTAATTATATTTATGCAGAATAATAAATCTAGTGCAAAAGTAAATACTTGTTCATTTGTAAAAGAATATAATAAACTATCTACTAATAATATGGATAGTTATTTTAAAGGTGAAAAGATAAAGGATATAAAAAAAATATGTACAAATAAAATTTGTACATATAACTTGGATAATAATATTTTTTCTTTAAAAAATAGACATACAAAAAATGTATTAGATAAAATAATTAATGATGAACTTAAAATAAAGTTATCATTAAAAGGAGTCAAAATAAATACTATTTATTTTGATCGCTGCATTTAATACCTTGATAATAATTTCTTTTCTTCATTTCTTTATCAATATCATTTAGAAGAACAAATTTCTTTAAAAGCCATGTTGGAGCTATTAAGTTTTCTATAATAGGGTCACCAGTAATTCTTTCTATGACAATTTCTGGTTTTAATAGAGCAAGTTGTTCACAAACTATATCTATATATTCATCTTTAGTTAATATTTTAAAAGGTGTCTTTTGATATATATCAGCAAGTTTTGTATTTTTAACTACATGAAGCATATGTATTTTAATAGCATCAATATTGATGCTATTTAAATATTTAGCTGTTTCAACCATCATATCTTTAGTTTCATTTGGAAGACCGTTTATTATATGAGCAACAACAAATATGCCTCTATTTTTAAGTTTTTTTACCATATCTTCAAAACATTTACGATCGTGACCTCTATTAATAAAACGAAGTGTTTCATCATAACTTGATTGAAGCCCTAATTCTATCATTAAAAATGTTCTTTTGTTTATGTCAGATAAATAATCTAAGACTTCATCAGAAATTGCATCAGGTCTTGTTGCAATTGCAAAACCAACAACATTTTCTTGATTAATTAAAGGCTCATAAATTTCTTTTAATTTATCCACGGTATCAAGAGTATTTGTATTTGCTTGAAGATAAGGTATATACTTACCATCAGGCCATTTTTTATGCATTATATTTTTTACTTCTGTAAATTGTTCTTCTATACTTTTTTTGTTATCTGTTATGTTTGATTTACTACCATCAGCACAAAAAATACAACCACCAGTTACTTTATTAGGACATGAAAAACCAGCATCCAGAGCCACTTTAAATACTTTAGAATTAAACTTTGTTTTTAAAAAATAATTAAATGTATGATATCTTTTGTTATCAAGTGTATATAAAAACATAAGCCACTACCTCAAAGTTGATTATACCAATAAATAATTGTTTTGTTAAATAATATATGTTAAAATAAATTAATGTAGAAGGGTGTTGATATGGTATGGCAAATAATGTTTCTTTAAGTAATGCTAACGCTATATTTAAAGGCCAAAAGTATCGCATCACAATTCTTTCTGAAAGATTAATTCGTTTAGAATATAATCCAAATGGAATATTTTTAGATGAAAAAACGGAATTAGTAAATGACCGTAATTTTCAAATGCCACAATTTAAAGTTCAACAAGATGGACAGTTTTTACAAATATCTACAAGTTATTTTGTTTTAACATATAAAAAAGAAGCTCCTTTTCAAGGTGCTAAATTTGCTCCAGATTCAAACCTTAAAGTAACTTTAGTTAATACCGATAAGTATTGGTATTATAACCATCCTGAAGCTAGAAACTTTGGCGGTAGTGCAATATCACTTGATGCAAATGGAACAAATACTAAATTAACTAGAGGTTTATATTCAACTGATGGTTTTGCATCAATTGATGATACTGGTTCATTAATATTTGATGAAAATAATTTCCTTGTTAAAAATCCTAATTCTCATACTGATATATATTTATTTATGTATAGAAGAGATTTCGGCTTATGTTTAAAAGACTATTTTCAATTAACAGGTAAACCAGCACTTATTCCAAGATATGCACTTGGAATATGGTGGAACCGTGAAAAAATCTATACAGATAGTGATGTTAAGAAAATTATTCAAGCATTTAATAAATATAAAATACCACTATCTGTTGTTTTGCTTACAGATTTTTGGCACATTAAAGATGCACGTAACTTAGATAAATACCACACAGGTTATACATTTAATCCAGGATTATTTCCAGATCCATTTGACTTTACTAATTATCTTCATGAGCGTGGTGTAAGAATAGGTGTATCAATAGATCCATATGAAGGAATTTATCCTCATGAATTTATGTATAAAGAAATTAAAAAAGATTTAAATATCGAAAGTGAAACTGATAAAGTAATTCCATTTAATGTTTTTGATAAAAATATTCTAACTGAATATTTTACAAAACTTATTTATAAATTAGTTCATGATGGTGTTGATTTCTTTTGGATTGATTATAAAAAAGATCTAACAACTCTAAAAGCATTAAATTATTATCATTATTCTAATTTATTTTATAAAACAAATAATAGACCTTTAATATTATCTCGAAATACTATGAAAGCTGCACATAGATATCCAGTTCATTATTCTGGAGAAACTATAGTTAGTTGGGATACACTAAATTATCTACCTTCATTTAACTCAAGTGCAAGTAATATAGGCCTATCTTGGTGGAGTCATGATGTAGGTGGATTTAAAGAAGGTATAGAAGATAGCGAACTTTATATGAGATATGTACAGTTTTCTTGTTATTCACCAATCTTTAGATTTGCTGCTAAAAGAGGTCCATATTATAAAAGAGAACCATGGCTCTGGGATGTTAAAACATTTAATGTTGTTAAAGATTATTGTTCTTTAAGACAAAGATTAATTCCATATATTTATGCTGAAGGATATAAATATTCAAGTACTGGTATGCCACTTATTCAGCCACTATATTATACGTATCCTGAAATATATGATGAACCACTTTATAAAAATGAGTACTTTTTTGGTTCTGAGTTATTTGTTTCACCAATAACTCATAAAAAAGATGAAATCATGAACAGGGTAGTAGAAAGAATGTACTTACCTAAAGGAACATGGTACGATTTTAAAACTGGAAAGAAGTTTCCAGGTAATAAAAGATATATTGCTTTTTATAAAGATGAAGATTATCCAGTCTTTGCTAAAGCTGGATCAATAATTCCTCTTGCTTTCTTTGATAAAAATATTAATGTATCTAATATTCCATCAAAGATGGAAATACATATATTCCCTGGAGAAAGTAATACATATAATATGTATGAAGATGATGGTGTTACTAAACTTTATGAAAAAGGTTATTACACAGTAACTTCAATAGATTATAACTACATGCAAAACAACTACACTGTTATAATTAGACCTTCTGAAGGTAAAAATGGTATACTTCCATCAACAAGAGATTATTTAATTAGATTTAGAAATACAAGAACAGCTGATGATGTTGAGGTATATGTTGGTAGTGATAAGGCTGAGTTTGAATATGATACTTATCAAGATGACACAGACTTTATAGTTCATTTAAAAGATGCACCAACAACAAAACAAATTACTGTTAACTGTAAAGGAAAAGACATTGAAATAGATGCCGTTCGTATCATTAATGAAGATATTAATTCCATCATTAGTGACTTAATGATTGAAACATCTTTAAAAGAAAGAATTGCTGCAATCATATTTAGTAAAGATTTATCAATTAGAAAAAAACGTATAATGATTAGAAAACTTAAGAAAGAAAAACTTGCACCAAAGTTCGTTCGTATGTTCTTAAATCTTTTAGATTATATTTCACAAATTTAAGTGATTAGAGGTTCTTTGTGTTTACAAAGAACCTTTTATATATTACTTGATAAATGAACAATTTTTTAATATAATACCATTAAGCAGTTGAAAAAAGAGTAGTAATGAATTTAATCTTTTTTATAGAGAGTTAACGTTTGGTGGAAGTTAACAAAAGATGTTTATGAACTTGCTTTTGGATGTGATGGGTTTATTACCCTTATAAAATAACTAGAGTATTAAATAAGGTGGTACCACGATTATATATATCGTCCTTTGGTAGCATCTTTTTTTATTGAAAGAAGGAATTAAAATGATAAAAACAATTTTAATTAATGTTTTGTTTTTCTTACTTTTAATGATCATCATATTTATTGTTGATTACGTTTTTGTTATGAAAAGAAAATTAAAAGGAACAAAAAAGAAAAATAAAGATGATATCATGGAAATAAGCTATTTGATTGGAAAATTTAAACTTGATAAATCGAAAGTTTTATATAAACCAGTTGCTCTTTGGTGTGCACTTTTAAATGGTTTTATCATCTCATTTGTTTCAACAGTAATATGTAATATTAAACTTCATTTAATGTGGCAATTACTAATAGGTTTCGTCCTCCTTTTTGCTCTCATATACTCTGTATATGAAATATATGGAAGACATTTAGTTAAGAAAGGTTGGAAAAAGAAAAATGAATAATTATAGTGAAATAGAAAAGAAATGGCAAAACTATTGGGAAGAACATAAAACATTTAAAACTGATGGTTATGATTTTTCAAAACCAAAGTTTTATGCTCTTGATATGTTTCCATATCCATCTGGTGTAGGACTTCATGCAGGTCATCCAGAGGGATATACTGCAACAGATGTTGTATGTCGTATGAAAAGGATGCAAGGATATAATGTCCTTCACCCAATGGGCTATGATTCCTTTGGACTTCCAGCAGAGCAGTATGCTATTTCTACAGGAAATCATCCTGCAATTTTTACAAACGAAAATATTAAAACATTTAGAGCACAATTAAAATCCTTAGGTTTTAGTTATGACTGGGATAGAGAAATATCAACATCTGATCCAAATTACTACAAGTGGACTCAGTGGATATTTAAACAGTTATTTAATGATGGCTACGCTAAATATATTGATATGCCAGTAAACTGGTGTGAAGAACTTGGTACAGTTTTATCTAACGATGAAGTTATTGATGGTAAATCTGAGCGTGGTGGATATCCAGTAATTCGTAAAAATATGAAACAATGGGTTATTGATATACCTAAATATGCTGAAAAGTTACTAGCTGGTTTAGATGAACTTGACTGGCCTGAATCAACAAAAGAAATTCAAAGAAACTGGATTGGTAAATCAACTGGCGTAGAAGTTAAGTTTGAAATCAAGGGTGGAGGATCATTTAAAATATATACTACATGTATTGAAACAATATATGGTATTACATTTATGGTTTTAGCTCCTGAAAATCCTTTAGTTGATGAACTTAAAGATAGAATAGAAAACTGGGATGAAGTTGTTAAATATAGAGAAGAAACTGCTAAAAAAAGTGATATTGATAGAACAGAGTTAAACAAAGATAAAAATGGAGTATGTTTAAAAGGTATTTATGCTATTAATCCTGTTAATGGTAAAGAAGTAGAAGTATTCTTAGGAGATTTTGTTTTAGCAAGCTATGGAACAGGTGCTGTTATGGCTGTTCCATCACATGATCAAAGAGACTTTGAATATGCTGTTAAATATAACATTCCTATGATTCAAGTAATCGAAGGTAAAGATGTATCAAACGAAGCATTCGAAAAAGGGGATTACTTAGGAAAAGGATGTAAACTAATAAATAGTGAAGAATTTACTGGACTTACTGTTGAAGAAGCAAAAAAAGCTATTACTAAGAAATTAGTTGATATGGGTGTTGGTGAAGAAAAAACTAACTATAGATTAAGAGAATGGATTTTTGCTCGTCAAAGATATTGGGGAGAACCAGTACCTGTTATTCATTTAGAAGATGGAAGAAGCATTGCAATTTCTGATGAAGATTTACCATTAATACTTCCTACACTTGATGATTATAAAGGTCATAATGGTAATGCTCCTCTTGAAAACGATCCATCATGGGTAAATGTTGAAGTTGATGGAATTAAAGGTAGAAGAGAAACATCAACTATGCCAGGTTCTGCTGGATCAAGTTGGTATTTCTTAAGATATATAGATCCACATAATGATAAATGTTTTGCTGATCCAGAACTTTTAAAACATTGGATGCCAGTAGACCTTTATGTTGGTGGACCAGAACATGCAGTAGGTCACTTACTATATTCAAGAATGTGGAATGAATACTTATATGATAAAGGATTAGTTCCTGTATCTGAACCTTTTAAAAAGTTAGTTCATCAAGGAATGATTTTAGGATCTAATGGTCTTAAAATGGGTAAAAGATTCCCAGAGTATTGTATTAATCCATCAGATATTATAAGAGACTTTGGTGCTGATACTTTAAGACTTTATGAAATGTTTATGGGACCACTTGATGCTGATAAACCATGGAATGATGATGCAGTTGTTGGTGCTAAGAAGTTTATTGATAGAGTCTTTAGACTTTATACAGAAGAAAATAAAATAACTGATGAAGAAAATAAGAATTTAGAAAAGATTTATCATCAAACAGTTAAAAAAGTAACTAATGACTATGAAAACTTATGTATAAATACTGCAATTTCTCAAATGATGATCTTTATTAACGCAGTTAATAAAGAAGAAAAATTCCCAAGAGAATATGCTGAAGGATTTATTAAATTATTAAATCCATTATGTCCACATATTACTGAAGAGATTTGGGAAAGATTGGGTCATAATGAAACAATAGCTTATGAACCATGGCCTACTTATGATGAAGAAAAAACTATTGAAGATAATATAACAATTGGTGTTCAAGTTAATGGTAAATTAAGAGGAACAATTGATATTAAGAAAGATGCTCCTAAAGAGGAAGTGGAAGAACTTGCTAAATCTAATGAAAATGTTAAAAAATTTACAGATGGATTAGAGATAGTTAAAGTTATAGTTGTTCCAAATAAAATTGTTAATATTGTAGTTAAATAAAAAAGCGATTCTAGAGAATCGTTTTTTTGTCGAATGATTAGAAGCTTTGTCTATATACATAAATATATGTCATAAAACAAAACGTGTCGGGATAATTTGATGTAAAATGCATACGTTACCTATGTTGGTCGTGTCTACTTCACTTAATTTTAATATGCTCAGTTGTACTGAGTAACCAGGGGGTTTATTAAAGGGAGGTGGAGTCATGAGAAAGGATTTAAGTTCCCTAATCATCGAGATTCTATTAATTCTAGTTATTTTAGAATTAATTTAAAAAGAACACCAGCCGTAAGGCGTGGTGTCCGAAACATTAAGTAGGCATCACCCGACTAGGTAACACTTACACATTTATTATATAATAATTATTTATTAATATTCAATACTAATTTATTAATTGCATTTTTGTTAAAAAAAATATATAATTTTTTTGGAAGGAGAATTTAAGTTGGGAGGAGGAAGTAAAATGAAAAAATTATTCAGTATGTTATTACTTTTAACTTTAGTTGCTTTTGGTTTTGTATTTAATGCAAAAGCAAAAGATAAAGTTAAAGTTTATTTATTCGTTGCTGGTGGATGTCCTTACTGTGAACTTGAAGAAGAATATCTTAAAGGTTTAGATGGATATGGTACTAAGTTCGAAATCATTGAAAAGGAACTTTATGTAGACCATATTGATTGGGAAAGAGGTAAAGACTACGAACTTGGTTATAAAGTTGCAACTGCATTCCAAGAAGCTGGATTTGAAGATGCATCTTATCAAGGAACTCCATTTGTAGTTATCAGTGATATTTATGCTGCTGCTGGTTATTCAACAAGCTTAGAATCTTATATTGATCAAGCTTATGAAGAAGGCGACAAAGATGTTGTTGGTCAATTTGGAAAAGGTAAAACACCAAGCATTGGTGGAACATCTACAGATAAAGGCGATGGCGAAACTAAATCAATTATTATTTGCGTTTCAGTATTTGTTATCGCTTTAGTTGGTACAATTTTCTTAATTAAACCAACTGCTAAAAAAACAAGATAATTTAACATAAAAAAACGATTCCAATAGGAATCATTTTTTTTATGTTATTTTCTATTTTTACTTATTTTTTTAGCATATCTACTTGCAAGTTCATTATCAAGTCTTACAAATATATTATTTGTAAATACTCCAACATGACTGTTATAGTTAGCACCAACAATATCACCTTTTAAAAATGAATGAGATTTTAATTTATCAGGTGATGAAAAATCAAACATTGCACGACCATTAATAATATTATGAATATCAGTAAGTGTTCCTTCATATATATGTTTTTCGTTAACGTCAATTTTTGAAGTATACTTATATGGTTCATCTTTTTCAGTAAATGAAACAGTTTTAGCCTCAGTAATACAATCAATATCTTCATTATAGTAAGTAAGTGTATTTGTAATAGAACCTTTACCAATAACAGTAACAGATTTTTTACCATTATATTCAATTGTAACGATAATTAAATCTCCACTTTGAACAATTGTTGCAATTGTTGCTTCTAAAGATATTTCTTTTCCGTTTTCTATAATATCTTTTTTAGTATTTAAAGTAATAGTAATATCCCCATTATCATTTTTCTTATAAGTTCTTGTTACATCATCATCACTTATATTTATATTACCAATTGTTTTAAATGTGTCACTAATAATAAAATAATCAATAATTCCTTCTTTATATTCATTATTAGTACTAAATTTTCTAATCTCTTTTATGATCATAAATTTAAAATCAAAATTACCCATGATATCATTCCTTTCAATTAATATAATTATGTTTTACATATATCATATTGGTTAGATTTAGTTTTATACGTATATGTTCCTTTTTTATTAGGTTTAATTATTATATCATTTTTAATTAATAAGTAAAGTAGTATTTTTCATCTATTTTACGACATAGTTTTTAAGTTTAATTTTATATAATTTTTATAAACAAAGGAGATATAAAAATATTATGAAAGTAAAATTATTTGATGAAGTACACGAAAAAGATTTAGAAGAACAAATTAACAATTTTTTATATGATAATGACATAAATGTAATAGATATTAAATTTGGAGTATCTGTATCTGTTAGTGGGGAAGATCAGATATACTGTTTTTCTGCAATGATTATATATACGTAAAAAATAAGTATGACTTTAAAGTCATACTTTTTTGTTGTAAAATATTAAATGCGATTTAATTAATTAAATCATATACATATTTGTTTGATTATCTATTTCTTCATTTGAAGAAATAGGTGTATTTACTTCAAGTTTATTAATTCTTGACTCAAGTCGATTTACTTGTCTTTCAAGTCTTGATAATCTTGTGTTAAAATCATTATATTGATAATTACCTTGATTCATATTTTGATTCATGTAAAAAGATGATGATGCTTCCATTTGAGGCATTTGAGGTATTTGGTTGTTAAAGAAGTATCCTTGGTTATATCCTTGTTCTTGAAAAAAACTATTTCTTTCTTTTCTCATTTGATATTTCTCCTTACAACTTATTATATGTATTTATTTAAGGATGGTGTTTATGAGACTTAGAAATTTAAAAAATAAAGATGAACTTATTAATAACTGCACATATATTATAAATAACCCAAAAGATTATAAAGGAAAATGGTTAAAAGAAATATTTAAAAATAATAAACCAATACATATCGAAATAGGTATGGGAAAAGGTACATTTATAAAAGAAATGGCTTTAGTATTTCCTAACATTAACTTTATTGGAATTGAAAAGTTTGATGGCGTTATTGCAAGAGCAATAAATAATATAAACGAAAACATACCCGAAAACTTAAGAATTATTAAAATTGATGCTTCTAATCTAAATGAAGTTTTCGAAAAAGAAGTGGATAACATATATCTAAATTTTTCTGATCCATGGCCTAAAAAAAGACAAGAAAAAAGAAGACTTACTTCAGTTAGTTTTTTAAAGGTTTATGATTCTATTTTTAAAAATGATAAAACTATCATTATGAAAACTGATAATATAGGTTTATATGCATATTCACTAGTTTCACTAAGTGAATATGGCTATATAATTAAAGAAGCATCTCTTGATCTACATAGTGAAGAAGATAGATTTAATATTGAAACAGAATATGAAAAGAAGTTCTCATCTAAAGGCGTAAAAATTAATTATTTAAAAGTAGTAAAAAAATAATTATTTTTTTTTACTACCTTATTTGATATAATTTTCTATAGGAGGCTAACATGAAGAAATATTTCATTTTAGCAGTTATGTTATTTATTTTATGTGGCTGCAGTAACGTTAATAAAAGTAGTATTGATAAGTTAACTAAAGAAGCTTTAAACGCCAAAAATAACCATACAAATACTGTTAGAATTGGTTATAAGTATTATAAGCCTCAACAAATGAGTGTAATTGAGACTACAAATTATAATGAAGTATTAAGAAGTAATGATAATTTATATTATTTATATATAGATACAGTTAGTTATTATAATAAAACAAATAATGACTATACTGAAAATGATATATCTTATTATTCAAAAAGAATTATTAATAAAGATAAACTTGGTTATATTGAAATTAATGAACTTGAGGATAATCAATATCTAATTGAAATTATGTATAATTATGCTAAAATAGAAGTAATGGTAGATAAGAAAAGTATTAATGAAGCTGTTGCTTTCTCACTTAGTATTTTATCAACTATTAAATATAATGATATCGTCATAAGTAACTCTTTGGGTGAAGACGTATTTAATACTTATGAAGAAACTGTAGATATATTTTCTAAAGAAAAAAGTGACTCTAACACTTTAAAATATGTTGATGATGTTAGATATGATAAAGATGTTATTCCAGATATGGATTTAGTTAATTAGAAAGGTGATTTAAATGGGTCTATTTAATAAACTTAAGAATGTTTTATTTGAGGAAGAAGAAATTGATGAAGAAGTAGAAACTTCATCAAATGAACCTAAAGTAGAAGAGTCTTTATATAAAGATGTAAGTGAATATAAACCTCTTCCTGAACATAAAGAAATAGTAAAACCTAAAGAACCTGTTTTTGAAAAAGTTAAAACAGAAGAAAAAGATTATAGTGAAAGAGAATTATTTAAAAGTGAAACTACTTTTAAGTTTCCAGCATTTGATGAAGAAGAATTTGATAAATCAATGCCAGCTTTAAAAGCAGAAGAGGAACCAAAATCTGTTAATAATTCTTTTGATTTTGAAAGAAGAAAAAGAGAAGAAAAGAAAAACGAATACTCAAGAGTTGAAACAAATCGTTTTAAAGAAGAAGTTAAAGAAGAAAAGAAAAGGTTTAAACCTAGTCCTGTTATATCACCAGTTTATGGCATTTTAGATAAAGACTATAAAGTTGATGATATTATGGAAGCAACTCCAAATGGAGGAACTATTTTAACTAACAAAGATCTAGATGTTGAAAGTGTTCGTGCAAAAGCTTTTGGTAAACTTAAAAACATTACAGAAGAAAAGAAAGAAAAACCTGTAATTGTTCAAGAAACATACGAAATTAAGAAAGAAAAACCAAAAGAAGAAAAAATAGAAGAATTAAAAATTGATGATGTAATTATTTCTGAAAAGCCAATAATTGAAGATGCTGAAGATTTAATGAAAGAAAGAACCAAAACCATTGATGAACTTCTAAAAGATGCATCTGATGAAATAATTGATGTAGAAGATACAATTACTGATAACTTAGATCTTACTGAAGAATATCGTAAGATAGAAGATGAAATAGACAGTGCCCTTGATTTAACTAGTCATATTGAACCAGTAGTTGAAGACGAAGAAGAAATAAAAGAAGATAAAAAAGAGAGTAAAAAGGAGAAAAAGTCATCACTTGAAAATGATACACTTGAAAATGATCTGTATGATTTAATCGATTCGATGTATGATAATACTGAGGACGGTGAATAACAAGTGGAATTTTGGCTATCATTTTTACCAATAATTATTTATGCTCTTATTATTATAATCCTTGTTGTTGGCATAATATTAGTTATAAGATCAATTAAAACAGTTAAAAAAGTTGAAAAAGTGGTAGATAACGTTAATGATAAAGTTGAATCACTTGATGAAGTATTTAATGTAATTGATTTTACAACTGATAAGATAGCTTCATTTACAGATAAAGTTGTTGATGGTGTTACAGGTTTATTTGGTAAAGTATTCTTATCAAAGAAAAAAGATAATAAGGAGGATACTGATGAGTAAATCTGGCGGACTATCAAAGTTCATTGTTGGAGCAGGTATTGGCTTTGGCATTGGATTATTAGTTGCAGCTAAATCAGGTAAAGAAACGAGAAGAGATATTAAAAATAAATTTGATGAGCTAGAAGAAAAAATTAAAAATCTCGAACTAAGTGATTTAAAACAAGGTGCTTTAGATAAACTTGAAGAATTAAGAATTAAAATTAACGATTTAGATCAAGAAAAAGCATCAGAGTTAATCAAAGAAAGGATTAAAGATATTAAAGAAAAACTATCTGAATTATCAAGATATATAAAAAGAAAATCAACACCAGCACTTAAAAATATTATAAATGAAATTAATGCAAAACTTGATTTACTTGATAATTAGTAGTAATTAATTTATAATAAATTTGAAATCAACGAAGAATGGCCTTACAACCCAGGAGTTGATGCGTTTAATTCGCGTTAAGAATAAAGTGCATGAAATCATGAATTAAGGTGGTACCACGGATTTAATTATTCGCCCTTATGTTTATGATTTTTTTGTTTATTTATGGAGGTAATATATATGACGCTTTATGAAGATTTAATGTATAGAGGTTTAATTAAAGATGTAGCAAGTGAAGATTTAAAAAAAGTTTTAGATGGAGAACCAATAAGTTTTTACTGGGGAACTGATCCAACAGCTGATAGTTTACATATTGGACACTATTCATCTTTAATAACAGCTAAAAGGCTTGCTAAAGCAGGTCACCATCCAATACTTTTAGTTGGTGGTGCAACAGGTTTAATAGGTGATCCAAGACCAACTGCAGAAAGAGAAATAATATCAAAAGAACTAGTTGAAAAAAATATTAATGGTATAAAAAAACAAGTTACAGATATTTTTGATGGTAACGTAGAAGTTGTAAATAACTACGATTGGTTTAAAGATATTTCTTGGATTGATTTTTTAAGAGATACAGGTAAATATATAAATATTAACTATATGCTTGATAAAGATATAATTAGAAGAAGACTTGAAACAGGTATTACATTTGCAGAATTTTCCTATACACTCATGCAAGGATATGATTATTTATATTTAAATGAAACAAAGAATGTAACTTTAGAGTGTGCCGGATCTGATCAGTGGGGTAATATTACAACTGGTGTAGATTTAATTCAAAAGAAATTAGGTAAAAGTGTTAATGCATTTACTATGCCTTTAATACTTGATGCAAACGGAAATAAATTTGGTAAGTCTGAAGGTAATGCTTTATGGCTTGATAAAAACAAAACATCAAGTTATAAGTTATACCAATACCTAATTAATTCTGATGACTCCAAAGTTGAAGAGTATTTAAAAGTATTTACGTTCCTTTCTAAAGAAGAAATAGAAGATATCATGAAAAAACATAATGAGAAACCAGAAGAAAGACTCGCACAAAGAACTTTAGCAAAAGAATTTATTACTGATCTTCATGGAAAAGATGAATACGAAAAAGCCGAAAAAATATCTAAAGCATTATTTACCAATGAAATATACTCTTTATCTAAAGAAGACATTTTAGGTGCACTTGATGGTGTTCCAACATTTAAACTTAACAATGATGAATCAATTCTAGAGATGCTTGTTAATAATAATATTTGTTCATCAAGAAGAGAAGCAAGAGAATTTATTTCAGCCGGTGCTATAAAAATTAATAATGAACCAGTTACAGATGAAAACGAATATATTGATTCTGATAAACTAATTGATAATGAAATATTAATTCTAAAAAAAGGTAAAAAGAACTACTTTATAGGCATCTATAATAAATAAAAATAAACCTCCTAACTATTTTATAGTAGGAGGTTTTATTATGTATAATTATCCTAATAATAGTGGTGATAGATTTTTTTTAGTGCCTTTTTTACTTGGAGGTCTTGCTGGTGGAGCAATAGGAGCATATTCTAAACCTAGACCTGTATATGTAACAAGTGCGCAGCCTAACTATACTTATCCATCTGGACCTTATGGTAATTATTCTTATAGTTATTATTACCCATATCCTCATTAGAGGATATTTTTTTGTTTATTAAACTATAAAGAATCGTAAATGAAATTATATTTGATCCACCATAAGAAAAAAAGGGAAGTGGAATACCCATAATCGGCATTAATCCAATGTTCATTAAAATGTTATAAAACAACTGAATTATAAAAACAACTAGAAAACATCCGGTTAATTTTTTATGAAAGTAGTTATTAGTTTTATTATATCTATTAATAATAAAATATATAAATAGACCATAAATAATTAAAAGTATAGAGGATATTATTATTCCAAAGTTACATATATTAAAAGCAAAAATAAAATCGGTTAACCCCTCAGGTATATAAATTATTATTTTATTAAATTTAATTGGTAATGCTTTAGCATTACCAATACCAATTAATGCATTATTTATTTGATAATTATTTTTATAGTTTGCTATTCTTTTAAATCGGTAATAAAGTTTTCCATTAAATAAATTTATAAATAAATTTGTTTTATATTTAAAAAGCACAATTGAAATTGAAAAAAGTAAACCTATAATCATAAACAGTATTTTAAAAATATTTTTATTCTTATTATTTATAATTAAAAAAATAAATATTGATAAAAGAAGTATTGCATTACCTGTATCTGGTTCTAGTAAAATTAATATAAAAGGAATCAAAAATAGTATTGAAGATAATAAATATTTTTTATGTTTTATTAGATTTATTGATACCAAAGGATATGTTATTTTTGTTAATTCACTGGGTTGAAAAGAAAAACCAAATATATTAATCCATGCTTTAGTTCTATTAATGCTTTTAGAAAATAAAATAACGTATATCAACAAAAAGATATTTATAAAATATAAAAGATATTTAAATTTAAGAATCTTCTTAAATTTAATTTTAGTTAATAATAAATAAATTAATATGGATAGGATAATCCATATTAATTGTTTATTAAAAAAATTGATATATTCCTTTTTAAGAAGGTATCCTTTTTTTATATTTAATAAACTTAAAGTTAAAATAATAAATAGGCATATAAATTCTTTATAATATTTATAGAAATATTTTTTCATAAATATATTATGTGTTAATATTTCTTATTTATCATAGATTTATATAAAGGAGGTTTAATGTTTTGAAAGATCTACCTCGCGTTTTTGTAAATCCAATAGATCATGAAATAAATAATGAACAAAAAAGATATGTATCATTTGATAAAAATGATAGGTATCATGAACCAAATAAACATATCTCTTTATCGAAAATCGATGAAATATTAAATAGTAAATTTTATATTAAAAAACCAAAAGTAAAAATTGTTACTGATAATGAAGAAATATATTCCCAGATTGTTACAAGAACTAATAGTTATGTATTAACAATGGATAGTAAAAAAATACCAATAAATGAAATAAGAGATATATTAATAATTTAAAAAAACATCCAAATGGATGTTTATTTTAAATTATATCATCAATATATCTTTTAAGTTGATGAGCATCTTTTCCAAAAACTATTTTTAATTGATTATCAATTTCAACTATTCCTTTAGCTCCTAGTTTTTGAATTGCATCTTTATTTACTAAGCTCATATCTTTTAATATGACCTTAAATCTAGACATATTGCATTCAGCATTAATTATATTATCTTTACCTCCAAGGTAAACGATTAATTTATTAGCAGCTATACTAAAATCTTTTCTTGTTAGTTTTACAACAATGGCTGCAATAAAAAGCATAATTAATATAATTATTAAATATTGTAAAATTGCTGGCATCATTTATCACCTACACAATATTATACAATAAGTTTTATAAAAATGAAAGGTTATATATATTGGTACAATTTTTATAAGTAAGCATAAATTATTAATGAGAATACATGAAAGGGTGAAGAAAAATGTGTAATAACGAAAATGAAGAAAGAAATTCTATATGTGATATTTTAAATGTGATATTAGTACTTCAAGAAAATGCTTGTCCTGATAACTGTTTAGATTCTTGCGATAGACCAATGCTTGGTGGAGGTCCTAACTGCTTAATTTGTAACACAAGACCAGTAATGCTTTATACATGTTGTGGAAACGGAACACCATGGAGCATGCCGGTAACTAAAGATGTAACAGCATCATGTTCAACAGAAGGAACAACATGTTCATCAGTATTTAGAGTAGAGAAGGTTGAAGGAAATTGCTGTACTTTTAGAGTTCTTCAAGATAATCCGGATACAACAAGTTTAAATCCTTATATTGCAACTAATTCATTTTTTACAATCGATTGCAGCTGCTTATGTGTAATAAGATGTTTATCTGATACTTATATTGATTGTGTATAAAAAAGAGTTTCTTTAAAAGAAACTCTTTTTTAATACGCATATAATCTATAAAAATTAATCTTTGGATTATTATTAATTCTCATATTAATGTTTTGACTTCCAATACCATCATTAACATATAGTTTGGTATCACCAACATTATATGGTCCACTAATATATTTCTTTGCTCCATCAAGTTTTATAAGTGGTCCATAAAATGGAAGTTTTATTTGGCCGCCCATAGAGTGACCTGCAAAAACAACATTATATTTGTTTTTAAGTTTTTCTATGTCATCAGGTTTATGAAGCAGAAGAATATTATAAATTATGTTTTCACCATCATCTATTATTTCTTCTTTACTTATGTCATTAATACCAATAAATCTTATTGGTCTACCATTTGATAAATAAAGAAGTGATGATTCATTATCTAAGATAATGAAATCATCATTAAATATTTGATAGAATGTATCTTTAAATGCTTGATCGTTATCCCCAAGTATTGCATACTTTTCATATCTTGCATTAATATTTGATATAAGCTTTTTGATTTTTTCTTTTTCTTTATCTGTTATTTTGATATCTTTTGAAAAGAAGTCACCAGTAAATATAACTATATCAGGTCTAAGTTCATTTATTTTATTTATTGTTTTTTCTAAATCTTTAATTCCTGCAGATTTACCATATAAAACATCACTAAAATGAACAATTTTAAGTCCATGATATTCTTTTTCTAATTTTTCATCAATTATTGAGTACTCAACAACTTTTATATTATGAGTTGTAACACTTTTACTATAAATCAAAATAATTGATAAAAGAGCAATAACAATTGAAAGTGTAATAATTAATTTCTTTTTCATAATTTAAAACCTCTTATAAAAATAAAATAATTAATATACATATTAAATTATGTAGCACATGAGCTGATATTGAGCATAGTATATTTTTATTTTTAACGTACATATAAGCAAAACAACTACCTAGTATGCCATAAGGAATAAAATATAGTAGTTCATAACCACTAGTACCAATCACGTGTGCAAAGCCAAATAATAAACCACTAATAATTATAAATAATGCACTATTTTTGAAAATTCTTTTTAAAGATAATCTAAAGATTATCTCTTCACATATAGGGCAGAAGATAATCATTGCCGGAAGAGCATATACTGTATATTTATCAAGTATTACTCTATTAGCTGATTCATTACTTGCAATATCTCCAGTTAAAGAACCTATAATAGAGTTAAATATTATCATAAGAACTAAACCAAATAACCATACCCTTACAGTTGATATCATTCTTTCTTTAAATGATTTATTAAAATCATCTGATGCTTCTTTAAATTCTTTTATATAAAGCCATACAAGTAAAGCCATTGCAGTAAAATCAGTCAAAAGTAAAAGAATACTTATTGTAAGATTATGATCTATATTAAGAGCATATATTATTGCTGGAATAAGCATTTGAACAAAGAAAAAATAAAAGATAACCACACCTATCCAAATTAATAAATTTTTGTACTTTTTCATCTAATCAATCCTTACTTACTTAATATATCAAACCTCTATAAAAAAATAAATAAAATTAACTTATTTTATATAGATTTATCTATATAAATTATACCTAATAATCTTGATATTAATCTATATATGTGATATTATAAGCCCAGAGGTTGGTGTAATACTATGAAAAAGAAAAGGGTAGTCCTAACATTACTTATTTCTTGCTTATTTTTACTGACTAATGCCAAAGCATCAAGGTGTGTTGATGAAGAATTTGCAAAGATCTACGATGATGCTTCAAAGGTTAAAGTCACTTATGAAATTAAATCAAAGGAAATTGATAATCCTGTTGAGGAAGTTTCAGATACTGGATACCGTCCAGAAAAGATAACAGTTGATTATTTTCAAGTCAATATTGTTAATCTAACTGATAAGTTATATATAAAAATAACAAATGATCAGGATGGTTCAGTTAGAACATATACTTCAAACGACGCAAATAACGGAGTTGTAAGCTATGAAATAGAAGATATAAATAATGTTGCAAAATTAGCTTACACGTTATATACTAGTTCGAATACCAATTGTGCAAGTGAAGAATTATACAAAAATGAATTAACTCTTCCAATGTATAATGTATTTTATCAAGTTGGACCTTGTATTGGTGAAGTTGACGTCCCTGAATGTCAGAAATATGTAACTAGCGAAGTTGATACAGAAACAATAAGAAACTTAAGTTATAAAGAAACTACCGAGGCAGCAAAGGATATTAAAAAAGAAGAGGATAACAAAAAAGGTTTTATAGAAAAGAATAAAAAGATAATTTTAATAGGTGGCTCTATTATTATCGTTATGGGGGCTATTGCTACTACTGTGGTAATTAGAAAACGAAGGAGTCGATTAATATGATGAAGAATATTAAAAAAGTATTATGTTGCTTAATTTTACTTATTACAATGTTTGCCACATGTAATAAGGTTTTTGCGTTTAGTGTAGGTGATAAGTATCATAAGAATCACAGTACTACTGTTGGAACTTATGATAACGTTGCATCTAAAGTAGACGGAAATAAATATGTTAGTGGAACAGGAATTACACTATATCGTCATACAGGTTACCAAGTAGATGGTAATGGAAATAAAATAAGTGGCGACTATAATTTCTATTGTTTAGACCCAACAAGACAAGCACACAATGTTGGTAATAACAATAAAACTAACTATACTGTTAAATCAGTATTAAATACAAAGGATCGTAAAGACCTTGCAATTCTTTATATTGCAACTAAAGATGGATATAGTTACGATACTAAATCACTTGCTATTCGTGCACTATCTCCAACTACACTTTACTATTCTGGGCCAAATACAAATAGTAGTTTAGAATTCCAAAAGGCATTCTATAATGCATCTATTTGGTGGTTACAAAATGAAGAATTACAAAAAGTTGATGATGGAGGATTATTAAACAGATTCTTTGGAACTAATGCTGGTTTCAAAAACTGTTATAAATCTGGAAAACAAGATGCTACTTGTATTCAAGAAAATGTAAAAACTATTAAAAGTTTAATTCAAAAGAGCTATTTAAATGGATACTCATCATATATGCTTAATGATGGATCAGTAAGTGGTGCACCTAATAGTGAACTAGTTAAAAATGCTCTTAAACTTTATATAGAAGCAGTTAAATATGCTGATGGATATATTCAATCAACATCTAAACAAAGAAATGTTGTTTTATCAAATGTAACTGGTAAAGATGCAGAAAAGATAACTGTAGCTTGTGAACCAAGTGATGAAAACAATATTGAAGTTGTTAAACAATTTGATGTTCAAGCAATTAACTTTAAATCAACTAAGATTCCTAACGATGCTTTAACAATTAGAATTAATGTAACTGGTAAAAAGAATATTAATGTTCTTAAAACTATAGTTGAATATACAACTGATAACGGAAAAACATGGAAAACAGCTAATAAAAATGGTGATACTAAGTTTATTGATTTAATTACATCTGATAATCAAAAAATTAGATTTAGAGTTACTGTTATTGGTAGAACAGCTAGTAGTGGACAAGCATCATTTGATATTGGAGCTGTAGTATACTATAAAAAATATCGTACAGATAATACTTTATCTGGAGCATACCTTGTATCAAATCAATCTCCTGATACATATCAAAGATTTATTATTGCAACAGGAACTCCAAATGAAGTTGGAGACTTCGAAGTTAAAAATATTACACCAATTAATGTACCTTTCGATGTTCTATGTAAGAAAAAATGTAGTGACTATGCGAATGTAAAACCATGGACTGATAAAATTGAACTTGCAGTTAATAAATGCCAAAAAGAAAACAACTGTGCAGACCTTGTTAAACTTTTAAATTTAGAAAGCGTTGAAGAAGCTAAAAAAGTTCAACCAAATGCAGATAAAACAAAAGTTGTTTGTGAAGTTCCTGTTACTTGTAAAGAAAAAGTTGGAAGTTCAGCAGGATTTGTTAGATATACTTCTAATAAGAATGCATCAGCATTAAGTCAATGTTTAGTAGAAAAAGGAAAATTACTAGACCCTGAAAACGCATCATGTTTCCAAAACTCTGCTAAAGATAAAGCTAAATTAACATGTCATGTTAACGTATGTACAGAAGGAAAAGCTGTTGCTGATTACAAAGAATCTTCAGCAAGCCTAAAGAAAGCAATAAAAAATAAAGATTATACTGAAATTGATTACTTACTATTATTAAATCCTGGATCTAACCATACTCAAGCTAAATTAGTTGGTACTAAAGAAGGTAGAAATGGTGATTTAATCACTTGTAAGAAAGAAGATAAGAAACAATATTGTTCTGATGTAGTTGGAAAGGGAAATTCTTATAAACAATATAATTCTGTTTCAGAATGTGCTAACGTTTATGATGGATTGCTTGATAAAGATAATGAAAATGTTGTATGTTTAGTTGATTCGTTAAATCATTTAGATACAACTCCTGCAAGACTATATTGTAGTTTAAAAACGTGTGACCAAATTGAAAAACAAGGCGTTAAATATTCTAAGATTGAAAAATATGTAAAAGAAAAGAATTATACTCAAATTAAATATGAACTTGGTCTAACATCTGATGAAGAAGCAGAGAAAATGATCAAGGGAAGTAACGGAAATATAGTTTGTAAAAAACCTGTTCCAGAAACTTGTCAACAAAAATATGGTAATAAAGGAATAATATTTACAAGCATTAATACTGGCACAAAACTATCTGCTGAACAAGTTTGTAATCAAGCTAAAAACAGATTATCTGATCCACAAAATGCAACATGTTTAATAGATTCAACTGGAGAATATGCAAAACTTGTATGTAGTTTAAAAACTTGTACAAATATTGAAGGAAAAGATTATGAAACTCCTTCTAGATTATCAACAAATATATTTAAAGATTTAACATTTACATACGGATTAGATCCAAAAGATAATTATAAAGAAGCTAAAGCAATTATACCTACTAAAAAAGGAAATAAAGATGTTGTAAGTTGCCATTATGCATTATATAAATGTGAAGATATAGAAGCTAAACCTACTAAATATACAGATGAGACAAAAGCAGCTGTAGTTGCTTGTAAACAATACATATCTACGACACAAAAATTAATATGTGATGCATATGTTAAAAAATATAGTATTACTGATAAATCTGAAGTTGCTAAAATGTGGAATAACAACGGAAATGTTGCTTGTGGAACTAACACATGTACAACTTTAGAAAATAGACCAACTAAATTTACAACTGAAATCAAAAATGCTGTTGATGCTTGTACAAAAATATATAAGAAAACTACAAAAAATAAAGAAAAAGATAATTTAACATGTAACAACTTCATGGTTAAATATAATATCGGTAAAATTGAAGAAGTTGTTAAGATTGAAAATAATAATGGTAATGTTAAGTGTGATATTAACAACACAAAAACTTACTGTACTGATCACACAACTGAAACTTATACAAATGAAATTGATCAATTAGTTCAAGCTAAGAACTGGAAAGAGTTAGTTTCAAAACTTAACTTAATTAATACTGATGAAGCTAAGAAGATAAGAAAAGGTAGTGATAACTTAATCGTATGTACAGCATGTAGTGAAGTTGAGGGTGAATATAACTCTAAGGAAGCTTGTGAAAAAGTAAAAGCATCTCTTCCTGTTAATATTCCTGACGGACCTGCAGTATGTTCTGGTTCTACACTATACTGTTATCAACCTACTGTATGTGAAGATCATATTGGTGAACCATTTACAACTGAATTAAGTAAATTAGTTCAACTTCAAACTACTGAAGGATGGAGTGGAATTACAAAACTTCTTAACTTAAAGATTGATAACAATCTAGCTGAAGCTAAGAAAGTTAATGAAAGTCCAGATAGAACAATAATTTGTGAAAAACCAGTATGTAGTACTAGATTAAGACAAATTAAAGAAAATGGTACATATAAAGAATATGCAACAGAAGCTGGTATTGCTAAGTTTAATGGTGAAATAACTATAAACGAACAAAACCCTGCTGCTAAATTAATTGATGGAGAAATTACTTGTGAACCACTAACTTGTGATTCAAGACTTGCTCAAATTAAAGCAAATAACAAATGGAATACTCGTGAATACATGGGTACTATTGGTAAAGCTAAATTTGAATCTGAAATTACAGATCCAAATAGAGTAGTTCTTCTTGAAGATGAACACTTAGCTTGTGGTAATGTATGTACTCCTGAAACAATGCCAGACAAAAATGATACAAATGCTTATAGACAATGGATGAGTGAATGTTGTTATCCAACAGAAAGACACTTCAATGTTTATGATCAATGTTCAGTTCAACAAGAATGTATGGCAAAAGCTACTACAGATGCTGCTAAACAAGCATGTTTAAAAGATGGTAAAGATTGGTGCTCTATATATAGTAATAGCTGTGTATGTGGTGCTAAATCAGATATCGGAAATTCATGTTTAGAAGCTCTAGCAACTGATCAAGAAGTAGAATTAAGTAAAGAAGTTAAAGAAGGAACTGTTACTGAATCTGATAACATTAACTTATGTATCGTAGGTAACAGAGCTTACGAACTTAAAAAACATGATGCTCAAAATGTAAATGACAAATATGTTCCATATAATTTTGAACAAAATACAGGTAACCCTTACTGTAAGGTATACTGTAAAGAAGATTATTCATTTAATATTCCAAGAGCTCGTTACACAATTAATGGTCAATACTTCACTCTTGGTATGAGAGTTGAATCTACTAAATCATGTTATACAGATAATATTGATTATAATAAATTTAATACAGATTATGATGCAGCATACAAAACTGCTACTGAATTATATAATGCTGGATTAACTTCAACACCTGCATTTAAAACAGCTGTTAAAGATTTAAATACAATCATTAATAACATCAATGCATGTGGTGGTGATTGGTATTCAGATTATAATGCTGATCCAGAAATTTCATTCACATATGATGAAGAAGAATATATTAAAGCATTACCTGGTAACAAGTTAAAACTTGTTCCAGCTGAGGATCCAACTAATCCAGAAAAAGATACAAGAGAACTTACAACTACAACATCAAGATGTAGTGGTAATGTAGATGATAACTATAACTGTAGCACTGGATGGAAAGAAGTTACTCTTGAAGATGAACAATCTCAAAAGAAAAACTTAGATAAAATGATGGCTTCATATAAATTAGGAGATAATGGTACTTATGTTCCAACTAGTGTACCTGTTCCAAATGAAGTTAATTATTCTAAAAAGGTAATAAACAAAAAATTAGATTTAGTACCTGAATCAGTATTCTATACTGAATATTCAACTGGTGTAGTTAAAGTTGGAAGCGATGGATTAACAGATAAATATACTGTTCTTCAATCTAAATTATTTAATGATTTAAGAAATAAATATGGAGAAGAAAAAGTTCCATATGCAACTGCTGTACCTGTTGAACTTAAAACTGGTATGGGAATTTATAATTATACATTCAACTTCGATGCTTTAGGTGAAAACCTAACAACTGGTGAAGCTGGAAGAATAATTACTAAAGATGGTAAAACATTAATTGATGGCTTAAAGAGTGATTTCCAAGGAAATTACATGTGTAAGTACGTAGTTAACTGTCCAAACTGTCGTGTTAAATGTGTTGAAGATCCATCTCGTGGTATCTTCTGTGAATTCGAAGATTATAAGTGTGATGGTGATAACTGTCCACTAGTATGTTCTGATTATGGATGTGCATATGATGCAGTTCATGGATTATTATTCACAGTTCGTAACTTCGATAATACTGATGTAAATCCTGATGGTGTTACACCTGGTGTTAACTTAGATCCAAGTGTAAGTCAAAAGGCTGAAGCATTTATTGAAGAAGTAGAAGGTCTTGGTGATGAAATCACTAAAGAACCTGAATATTCATTTGAATTTACACCTTCAGTTATTTCTACAATAAGAAGTAAGGGTGGACAGTTCAGTGATAACTCTGGAATGAAATGTGAAAACTATTCTAAGAAAATAGAAGAACTTGCTAAGAAATATCCAGATAGATATACAAAAGAAGATATTGAAAACGCTAAGAAATATGACTATCAAGTTTGTGAAAGTGAATTAATCACTGAACTTGCAAAAGACGGAAAAGTTCATACAAGCTTAGATGGACGTGATAAAGTAATGTCATTCTTCGAAAGTGATTACTGTAAGAATGGTGAACATACTTGTGTAATTGTTGGAGCTCTTCCAAAAGAAGGAGTAACTAAATCTGCTCCTCAAGGACCAGCTTACAAATAGAAAGGAAATAGTAGATGAAAGAATCATATTGGGGTTATTGGTTAATTCTTCTTGGTATATTTGTTGTTATCGTAATGCTACTTATACAAAACATTACATCAACAAATACACAAGACTATTATTTGGTAAAAGAAATTACCGAAGCATCAATGCTTGATGCTGTAGATTATGGCTACTATCGTCAATATGGTGAAGTCAGAATCGTAAAAGAAAAATTTATTGAAAGTTTCTTACGTAGATTTGCTGCATCAGCTAACTTAAGTTCTTCTTATACTATTTCTTTCTATGGTATTTACGAAGCTCCTCCTAAGGTAACTGTTAAGGTTGCATCAAAATCTAATACGTTTAGTATTATGGGTGATTCATCAACATTTGATATCGTTAATAAAATTGATGCTGTCTTGGAGTTGAACCCAACAGGACTAACGGAAGACTAACAAGAATTGTAAAGGAGAATAAAAATGGGTAATTTAGGAAACACAATTAAAAAATTCTTATCGAATAAAAATACTGTTACAATTTTAGGTGTTATTGTTGGTGTTATAGTTTTATACTTCGGTTATAATTATCGAGTTAAACAAGCTATAACACCGATAAGCATCCCTGTTGCTAAAAATGAAATCGGATCAACTCAAGAAATAACATCTGATGATATCAAGTATGTTAATGTATCTTCTGATTTTGTTAAAAAAACACCTAATTTGATTAGAAATTCTTCACAATTAATCGGTAAAAGAATTGCTGTTGGAGCATCTGTTCCAGTTAACGGTGTCTTTTATACAGATATTGTAAAAGAAGCTGCAGATATGCCAGATTCAGCATTTGCTGATATCCCTGATGGTTATACTGTATTTAATTTAAATGTTAATAATACTTTAACATATGGTAACTCAATGTACCCTGGTAATTATATTGATTTATATTTACAAGGTAATGATGATAGTGGAAAACCTATTTATGGTAAATTTATATCATCAATTCAAGTTCTAGATGCTAAAGATTCATCAGGTCGTCATGTATTTGATGGAACAACTAAATCAGGAACTACAGATGTACTACTTTTTGCTGTTCCAAATGATATGTATGAACTACTTTATGATGCACAGTTAATTGGATTTAAAATAATCCCTGTTCCAAGAAACTACTCATATACTGCAAATCCTGGTCAAACAGAAATTAGTAATGAATATTTTAGAACTTTAATTAAATCTAAATCAGCTGTTGTTCCAAACAGTTATTAACATAAAAATATTAGAATAAAAAGAATAAAAATAAGAGGTGGCTAGCATGAATGATGCTATATTTTCCCAAATTGATTTTGGACCTATAAAAGAATTTTTACAAGATGATAATGTAACTGACATTGAGTATAATAACCAAGGTCAGATCTATTTAAAAACCCTTGATAAAGGGGTTTTTCGCGTTGAGAGACCTGAGATAAACAATGCTTTAATTGAAAAGCTTGCTTTCCAGTGTTCAAATGTAATGGGTAAGTCATTTAATATGGCTCACCCTTTTCTTGATGCTGAATCTGCAGAACTTCGTCTTAACTTCATTCATGAATCTATAGCTACTAATGGTATAGCACTTACAATAAGAAAAACACCTGCAAAAATAAGACTTAATAAAGAAAAATTATTAAGTGAAAAATATGTAACAGAAAATTTACTAGAATTTTTAATTACATGTGTTAAAGGTCACTGTAATATTATTGTAAGTGGTGAAACTGGTTCAGGTAAAACAGAGCTAGTTAAGTATTTAGCATCACATACTGCTGAAAACGAAAAACTAATAACAATAGAAGATACTCTAGAACTACATTTAGATAGAATATTTCCACACCGAAGTATTGTTGCCATGAAAACAAATAACATTGCAGATTATGCTGATGTACTTGTTACATGTATGAGACAAAACCCAAGATGGATTTTACTATCAGAGGTTCGTTCTGCTGAAGCTGTTATGAGTGTAAGAAACTCTATTTCATCAGGTCACTGCATTTTATCAACAATCCACTCTGATAGAGCAGCAAATATTCCAATGCGTATGTACTCACTTCTTGAATCAAATCTAGATATTGATCAGTTCTTAAAATCAATTCATAGATATGTTCAAATTGGTATTCACGTAAAAGGTTATATGAGTGCAGAACTTCAAAGATTCCAACGTGAAATAGTTGAGGTTTCAGAATTTTATGTTGATGATAATAACGAAGCTAAAACAAATATTATTTTTAGAAAGAATCTTGATGGAACAATGACATATAACAATCCAACAAAATTCTTAAGACAAATCCTTGGAGCTCAAGGAATTATGATTAAAGATAATTTATTTGTTGAAAAAAATCAAAATGATGAGGTTTTTGATGCATCTAGCATTAAAACTGAAAATAATAATAATGAAATAAACAAAAGTGCTGAAGCACCAATTAATAATAATGTTAATGTTGCTCCTTCAGCACCAGTTAATAGTGCAACACTAAATAGGGCGATTAATAATTTAAATAATCCTGTAAATAGTGTAAATAATTTAGCATCTAATCTTACTTATCAAGATATAGAAGAGTTATAATAATAAAGTAATATAATAATAAGAAGGGAAAGATAAAACTTATGGAGTTAGTAATTTTACTTGTACTCGTAGTCTTTATTATATCTTACCGTAAGAATACTGGTGAAAATGTTTATAAGTTTTTTGCAGCTAATGTTGCAAATATCTATAATAAATATGCTCCGTATAGTTTTAAAATGGTAAGAGAAAAAGCAAAGGAATTAGGTCAAGAATATACAGCTAAGCAATATGCTGGTCAAGTAGTAATCTTTGCGGGTTTTGCTGGTGGTATAGCATATATGTACTTTTATAGTATTTTATGGGCTATATTCTATGCAACTATTGCTATATTATTTATTCCATATCTTGCATATTTAAGATGTAATCGTATATATAGTGAATATGTTTTTGAACAAATTCAAGTATATACAACAAACGTAATAATGGAATTTAATACAACTCAGTCATTCGTAAAAGCTCTTGAAGGAGTTAGAGATTCAGGAATCTTAGAAGATCCCGTTTTATCTGATGTTAAAGTTATGATTGATATGAGTTACCAAAACGGATCTATTGATGATTCAATAAATTATTTTAATCAAAAATATGATTATTATATGGTTAAAAATATGCATCAATTATTTTTACAAATAACTAAAGAAGGTGCAAGAGATTCAGGTGAAGCTCTTGAAAATATGGCAATGGATATCGATGCCTTAGTTGAAGGTGTATACCGAGACCAAATGGATCGTAAAAACTTCCATCGAAGATTTATAACATTTGGTTTAATATTATTTCTTCTTGTTATGGTTATGCAGTTTTTACTTAATCCAGAAAACTATATTGCATTAATTGAAATATGGTACGTAAAAATAATTCTTCACTCAATAATTATAATTAATAGTATGTTTTTACTTAATGGTGAAAAATACTATAATGGCGATGTGGGGGTGGAATAATGTATATCGAAATATTAATTTTAGGTGTTATTGTTCTTTTCGTGATGTTTAAAAATGGTACTGTAAGTTCAAGAACATTTTTCGAAGATAATGAATTATTATTTAGAAAAATAAAAGAAAGTGATTGGGACTTTTATTGTAAAGCTAAATATGGTGATAGCGTAAACTCTAATGCCTTATTTAACCGAAGACTAAGAGATGGTGCTCTTGTTACAGGTTTAGTTTTATGTTTATTTATTGGAAGTTTAAATTATATTAAAATTATTTCAGCTATTATATTAGGTGTAGTAATGTTTAAACTTCAATATTTTAGTGTTAAAAGTCACTATAAAAAACATTTAAATGATATTGATGAAATGTTACCACATTACTTAAAAGGTTTAGAAATATTAATTCAGCACTATACTGTTCCAGTTGCAATCGGTAAATCAATGAACGATGCACCTGATATATTTAAAGAAGGATTGCAAGAACTTGTAAATGAAATTAATGCAGGTAATGATACCATTAATCCATATATGAATTTTGCAAAAACTTATCCCGTACGTGACTCAATGCGTATGATGAGACTACTTTATCGTCTTTCACTTGGAAGACAAGAAAGAAAACAAGAACAACTACTAGCTTTTTCTAGATCTATTTCATCACTACAACAAAAAGCAAGAGATACAAAATATAAAAATAGACTTGAAAAAATGGAAAGTAAAACAATGCACATGCTTGTTGTAACAGGTATTGGTGTAATGGGGCTTTTAATTCTAGCGGTTATTCAAATGATGAGAATATAAATAGTTCAAGATTAATCTTGAACTATTTTTCTTTACATTATTTTAAATATAAAATTTAATTATATTGATATTTATAAATAAAATAGTTATAATATTTTTAGAATAATAAATGTATTTAAGGAGGAATTTTATTATATGAAAGAAGCTACTGGAGAATTAAATATGACAGTTATAGCTGTTGTTGCTATTGCTGCTGTAGGATTAATTTTTACTGTATTTATTTTACCTGGTATAAAATCAAGTGTTGCTCTTAATAATGCTTGCCAAAGTAGTAACGGAGGAGAAACTTATACAGATGAAACTGATGACTATAGTATAAGTTGTTCTAATGGAACATGTACTATGACTAAAGATGGTAAAACATCATCTAAATCATGTAATTAATTAATAAATTAAAAGGGGCTAATAAAAAATGAGAGAGGCGACTGGTGAACTAAACGCAACTGTATTTGTTGTAATAGCGGTAGGAATCCTATCGACTTTTTTCTTTACAGTTTTTTGGCCTATGCTTAAAAGAAATTTAGATCGTAATACACAGTGTTCAAAAGCAATTTGTAAAACAACAAAATCAGAGCTTAAAAACACTTGCGTAGAATTTAAAGATTATGGTGATACTAAAGTTTGTACTAAAGTTAGATGTACTTACTACTCAAGTAGTAGTGATAAAACTGGTACAGAAGTAGTTTGTCCATATAAGGGGTAGATAGGTGGTAAGAATATGAGGGAATCGATAGGTGGTACTTGGCTTTTATCTATTGTTATTGTCTTTATCTTTATTTTTGCTGGTTATATCTGCCTTTCAATAAATCATTCTAAAGCATTTGCTGTAAAGGATGATATATTAGAAACAATTGAAAGATATAATGGTATAGATTTAAACAATGTTACTAAATCTGATGGTAACTTGCATGATCCGTGCATAGATTCAATTACAAGAAGACTTGCAACAGTATCTTATAGAACTAGCGGAAATTGTAATAACTTACAAAATAATTCAAATGAACCTGAAAGATGGGTAGGTTTTGACCGTGAAGGAAGACAAACAGATACCCAAGCTTCATATTGTATTAAACAAGTTGCAGTAAATTCAAATATCAAAGAACTACCAGAAGCATATTACTATAAAGTTGCTGTGTTTTATCAACTTGATCTTCCTGTAATAAGTTATGTTATGTCTTTTAAAGTAACAGGTGATACAAAAATACTATATCCAAATAATCAGGGTGTAAAATAGTAGGTGATAATAACTTATGAGAGAATCAATAGGTAGTACATGGATATTTCAAATTGTTGTTATCTTTATTCTTTTATTTGTAGGTTTTTTATTTTTAACACTAACATATTCTAAATCTTACAAATTAAAAAATGAAGTAATAAACATTATTGAAAAAAACGGAAGCGTTAATAAAAAGAGCGTAGCTCTTATTAATAACTATTTAACTAACTCTGGTTATAGTTATAAATATAGATGTCCACAGCAAACAGCTGAAACAATTAATGATCCTGTATGGTATGGATGTAATGACCTTGAAGGTAATACATTAGTAGAAGTTACTAATAATAATAAAGATTATTATTATTGCATAAGAAAATTTACAAATAAAGATAATGAAGCAGGAAGCTATGGAAGTCCTGCAAATAAAAATATTACAATGTATTATGAAATACAAATATTTTATAAATTTTCTTTACCAATAATTGAAAATATTGGTACATTTACAACAAATGGGACAACTAATGATATGTTTATAAGAAAAGATATATTTGATAAAAATGTATAAGGAAGTGATATATAGATGAACGTTATTGTAAGTAATGAAAACAAAGATGTTTTAACTAATTTAGATATAGATTTAATTAAAACTATTGATGGTGAATTTACACCAGAAGAAATTGCTGCACAATTTCCTCCAAATTTTTACTATAACAAAATGGTTCTTGATATAACTAGTATTAAAGGTTATGAAAAAATTAATGTAATTCAAGAATTATCACTTCTAATAGATATGAGTAAAGTTGTTTTATTTTTAAATGATAGTGAAGTCGTTAATTCACCAACTTATTTATCACAGCTTGTATCTATGGGTATATATAACTTTACGAAATCAGTAGATGCTGTTAAGTTTTTAATTGATAATCCAAACACTTATAAAGATGTTGCAAGTTATCATCAACTTAATAATGTTGCATCACAACCATTTAAAGCATCACAAGGTATGGATGATGTTGAAGATACAAGACTTAGAGTAATAGGATTTAAAAATGTTACAAATGGAGCAGGTGCAACAACTCTTGTTTACATGCTTAAAAAACAACTTGAAAAAGCATATGGCGTTATAGCTGTTGAAATAAACAAAAATGATTTTGTTTATTTAAATGATAAATCACTTCAATCATCAACTGATCTATCATCATTTATAAATTCAAATCAAAAATCTGAAGTTATTTTAGTAGATCTTAATGATTTTGATGGAGAAGAGTTATGTACTGAGGTTGTATATTTAATTGAACCAGGTTTAATTAAATTAAATAAATTAATCAGAAGAGATAATATGATTTTTGAAAAACTAAAAGGTAAAAAGATAGTTTTAAATCGAAGTGTATTATCTTCTAAAGATGTTTCTGATTTTGAATCGGAAAGTAATAGTAAAATTTTCTTTAACATTCCTAATTTAGATGATAAAAAAGATTATCAAAAAGTCTTAGAAGACTTCTTAATTGAAATGGACTTCAAAAGATTTAAACCTTCTAATTCAGGAAAAGGAAAAAATATTTTCAGTATTTTTAAATAAAATAAATTATAGGAGTAAATTTTTAATAATTTACTCTTATTTTTTTATAAAAATTACCGAAAAATAAGTGTATTTCTTTACTACTTCCTTTACAAGTTATTCTTGACATAATATACGTGATTATGTAAAATATTATTAAGAAAAGGAGATGTTTTTAATGTTTTTATTAGCTAGCACAGATTTTTGTTTAAAAAGTGCAAACATTTGGGCTTTAGTAGGAAAGATTTTATTCGTATTTAAAATCGTAATCCCACTATTACTTATCATTTTTGGTATGATTGATTTAGGAAAGGCTGTTATTTCTGCAGAAGAAAAAGCAATCAAAAATTCTACAAACTCAATTATTAGAAGATTAATTGCTGCTGTAGTTATTTTCTTCGTTCCAACAATCGTAGGAGCTATTTTTGGATTAGTTGATGGATTCAGTGAATCTGATTACAAAAACTGTAAAGAGTGTTTAGTTCATCCATATGATAGTGGTAAATGTAACACTTCAAAGAGTGAATAATTATGTTTATTCTATTTTGTAAAGAATCAGCAGACATATGGTCTTTAGTAGGTAAAATATTATTTGTATTTAAAATAGTTATTCCACTATTATTAATCATCTTTGGTATGATTGATTTAGGTAAAGCTGTTATTTCTGCAGAAGAAAAAGCAATTAAAAATGCAACAAATAGTATCATTAGAAGACTAATTGCTGCTGTAGTTATATTCTTTGTTCCAACAATTATAGGTGCAATTTTTGGACTTATATCTGATTTTGATGAACAAAAGAAAGATTACGATCTTTGTAAGTCATGCTTAGTTCATCCATATGATAAAGACGGATGTACTAAAAAAGCTGATTTAGCATGTACAAAAGTAGGACAAACTTACTATGGTGCAGACGGAGAAGGTATTGTAATTAAAAAAGAAGATCAAGGTCAAGGCCTTGGAAAAAAACAATATTGTAGCGAATGCCCAAAAGCTAAGGAATGTCAATAATTGTATTAATTATTAACTATTAAAAAACGATTATAATTTAATCGTTTTTTTGTTTATTTTTACTTATTTTTTTGCTATAATTATGTAATAAGTGTAGGTGTATAAATTATGAAAAAAATCTTTACATTTTTATTAACTTTTATTGCTGGAATTTTATTCCTTAACTACGCAAATGCTGCATGTAATCAAGAATATATTGATAAAATTTATAAAGAAGATAAAATACTTGAGGGTTCGTATGAAAATGTTTGTTCATATTTAACACCTGATGGTTTACAAGATAAAAGAGTGGTAGTATTTAAAAATAAAGAAACTAATGAAATGTACGTTACAATTGTATCAAATCTTGCATCAGATAATAAAACTATAGTTCCAATAATGTGCTTTACTAATAGTTCAGATGATGCATACGTATATATTGTTCATAATAAAGCAACTGGAGCGTTAAGTGACTATCATATTGGTTCAGTTCATAAAATGTCTGGTAAAACTGGTTTTAAAGTATCAGAAGACAATGATGTTAAAGTTTTAAAAGATAGACTTTATAATAAAAGCTGTTATAATTATTCAGGACTTTACGAAATAACACCTAGTGGTGGAAAAACAGATAGCTATATTGCACTAACAGATACCATTGATGATTTTAAGAAAAGTGGATTAACTGTATATAAGGTAGGCAGTTTAACAGGAAATGGCGATGATTTTTCATATAGTGGTGAAAATTCTAATGGTGGAGATGCAACAGGACCTGATTTTTCAAAATATGGTTTAGAAAGATCACAACATGCAGTTGAGCTAATTAAAAAAACTATTGATGAAAATCCAGTGATAGAAGTTGATCCTGAAGAGGATGCAAATTTATGTACTAAAGCTGGAACTTTGAAGGTATTAAGAGTAACAAGAATATTTATTAATATTTTGAAAATTATAGTTCCACTTGTTTTAATAATACTTGGATCTATAGAAATGTTTAAAGCCTTCATGTCACAAGATAGTAATTCAATTCAAAAAAGCTTACAAAAACTACTAGTTAAGTTAATATTAGGAGTATCAATTTTCTTTATTCCAAGTTTAATAAATGTTTTTGTTGGAATGTTAGATGATTATAATAAGATCACAACAGATGATAAATTTTATAATTGTAAAGTTTGCTTCTTTGGTGATGATGAACATTCTTTAAAAACATGTAATAGTATTTTAACTTCAATGACTGGAGAAGAATACGATTCTGATAATCCAAATAGTTCACCAACAACAGATGATGATAATGATGAAACAAAGTGTAGAAATGCCGAGAAAAATGGATTATCTGAAATGGCAAAAAGTGTATGTAAAGATGACACGGATTGTTATAACTCATATGTATATAACAATACTTATATAAAAGGTTACTACACGAAGTGTATGTGTCAAGCAACATATAATAGATCAATAAAATCTTGTGGTAGCGATGGAACAGCTGCAAGTGAATGCCGTAAAGGCGTAATGAAAAATTACAAAAACTGCAAATGCGATGATGTAATTGCTAATGGGGTTTATGAAGAAGCAAGAACATACTGTACAAAGAACTCAGTTAGCTATGGATACAGTCAATGTGTTAATAATTTTATAAATGATAATAAAGAAGAATTTAAAAATAAATGTCTTCAATAGAAAGGAGAAATATTAAATGAAAAAATTTAATTATATTTTATGCATTTTTGCAATTCTCTTTTCGTGTATTATAAGTGTTAATGCACAAGTTGGTCTTTGTTCATATGTTAAAGATCCAAGTTTAGATCCAACATCAGATGCTTATAAAAACCAACAATTATTGTATATATTTAAGAAAGATACACGTACATTCATATGGACAACTGATGATGGTTATACTCAAATGTTATACGGAAATATAGATTACGATGTTATCTATAAGTTATTATCTGCAACTGTTGGTACAACATTTTGGTTTAACAGAACTTATGATTATACGTACACAAGTTTAAATGGCTCTATGCATAGAGATTCTGTAGTAGATATTGCTTGGTTAAATCCCGTTGGCACAGAACCAGATAAAGATGTAAAAAAATCATTTGTGGAAAAAGGAATGTGTCCAGAAACAATATGTATTTGTAATTTAGGACTTACATACCTAACTAATGAGACAGAAGGCATTGAAGAAATGTGTTCAAAAGCTAATGAAACTGCCATGCAACACACTGTTAATGGTGTCCAAGGCCACTGTGAAACTGTACACTCTGTATATAAGTGGTATAAAGATATGACAAAAGAATCTGAAGGTGACCCATATACACTTAATGAAAAATATAGTAATGCTTTAGAAGCAGGAATCTCAATGAAAGAATCTTTATATTTAACACCAGAATATATTGATGCTTTAAATGAATTATTTACACTAAATATAGATGGTGCAGCATTTAGCAAAGCAACTAAAACAGAAAAATATGTACTAGCTAAATTACTTGTAAACTTTGATCCAAGAATTATAACAGCAAGTGAAGCATTAGCAGATAGTAATTTAAAAAGTGACAATACAGAAATGAATTATAAACTAAAAGAATTAGTTAATAATGCAAAAACATTCAGAAAATATTTTTCACAAAATATTGATCTTGACGATTTAGGAAAAGAAACAAACTGTAAAAATATTATTGGTGATGTTAACGATGAAGATTCATTTGCACATTACTTACAAATTATTTTAAATTTCATACAGTATTTAGGACCGGTATTAGTTATTGTACTAACATCAGTAGACTTTTTTAAAGCAATATTTGATAGTAAGGATGAAATAAAGAATGTTTCAAATAAAACAATCAAGAGACTTATTGCTCTTGCACTATTATTCTTTATTCCATTATTTACGAAACTATTATTAGGCGTATTTGGAATTTGGTCTGACTGTGGAATTAAATAGAAAGGAGGCCATGATATTATGCTAGATGCATTAGGAACGTTTATCCAAGAAGGTTGGATAAATATGTGTTTAACAATTGATCGTACTTTATCAATTATTATTTATTCAGTTTTTAGTGTATTTACTTCTTTATCACAAACAAAAATTATATCAAACGATTTAGTAAATGTTATCACTAGTAGGGCATATATAGTATTAAGTATTTCTATGCTTTTTGTGCTAACTTACTCAATATTAAAAATGATAATCAATCCTGATGAAGGATTAAAAGGAAAATCATCTGGATTATCAGTTGTAAAACATGTCATTATTGCTGTTATGGTTATTGTCTTTACACCTACTATGTTTGACTTTTCTTATGGCCTTCAAAGATCAATTCTAAAAAATAACGTTATAGGACGTACAATTATGGGTTCTAATGAAGACTATGTTGGAAATGCTGGATCAGAATTTATAACATCTCTTTTTACAGCAAATTGTTATTTAACTGAATCTGCATCCGAAGCTGCAGAGGACGAATATTATGCGGCTGTTGAAGCATCAAGAGCAACAGGTGATATAGCATCATTCAAATATTTAACAGAATATATAGTAAATGATGAAGTAGAGTATCATAATTTTATTAGTTTAATATGTAGTGGCTTTGTTTTCTATATGATTATAACGTTCTGCTTTGATTTGGCAATTCGAGTTGTTAAATTAGCTTTTTTACAACTTATAGCGCCTATACCTGCAATACTTTACATTATACCTGGAAAACAGGATTCATTAGGAAAATGGGTTAAGAACTGTCTTGCTTCATACTTTGAAGTCTTTATTAGAGTTGCAATTCTCTATTTTACCATGTTCTTATTCCTGGTAATAAATAAGAAAATTGATAGTGGTCTAATTGTTAATTCAGCTGAAGCGTCAAGTATGACAAATTATTACTTTATTGTAAAATTATTTGTAATATTTGGTTTATTAATGTTTACTAAACAAGCACCTAGAATGATAGAAGATCTATTCGGTATAAAAATGGATGGAAAAATGTTTGATTTGAAGAGTAGAATAAAAGATCTTAAGTCTTCTGCAGAAACGTTTTACAATCCCGTTAAGAAAGGTGCGACTGATGTTGCTCATGGTGCATCAAAATTGGCTGGAGCTGTAGGCGGTGTAGCATTTGCAAGAAAAGCTTATAATGAGTCAAAGGTTGATGGATCTCCACTTAGAAGCGCACTTTCTACATTTAATGGTGCACGCATTGGATTTAAAGGTGGTATTAGAAGCATGGGTAGTGCTTACAAATATGAACAATTAATGCAACAGTCTTACGCAATTCAAGATCAAGAAGGCCTTTCTGATAAGCAAGTTGTTGCTCGTGCTATTGGTGATAGAACAAGAAAATTCATTGGTCGTGAGTCTAGATATGATGAAAAACTAATGCAATTAAGTATTGAAAGAGATTTAAAAACTGCTGGATACAAAAAATCAATCGAAAATATAAATGAAACAGTTGGAGAAAAAATTCAGGAGATAGAAGGACAACATAAAGATACAATGGATGCAAACAAAAAGACAAAAGAATTTGCATCTGCAGTAGATGATGCTGCTGAAAAAAATGTATCAAAGAAAGACTCCGGATATAAAGTATCATTTAGCGGTAATGATGGAATGTTCGAAACTTATAAAGCACAATTAAACAAGGATTTAGAAGATGCAAAAAGCGAAGGAAATACGGTAAAAATAACACAATTACAAAAAAAACTCGAAGATTTGAATAAATTGGAGCAATCTAATGCAGTATTAAGCGACAGTGAGCTATCAATTGAGGGCATGAGTGCTGCTGAATACAAGACAAGTATACAACAGGAATATAATAAATTAAGTGCTGCCTTCAATAGAGGGGAACTTAATGCATCAGATATGACAAGAATGACTCAACTTAAAGGTAAAGTTGATATGATTAATAAATTGGATGCTAATGGTGCTCTAAAAAATGGCGATGAGTTTATCAAATATAAAGAGAACCTAGAAAGTAGGATTAAACTAGCAAGAGAACAAGGAAATACTGCTGAAGAAAAAAATCTACAACTTGAATATGATCAACTTTCTGATTTTGAAGCTAAATCATCAACAACATACGGCCAGTTCTATGATGTTGACTCTCAACTTAACTGGTATGAAATTGAAAATAGAATTAAACAATTGGAAAAATCCGATATGGATGCTGACTTAAAAAGTGCACTAGTTGGAATGTACTCGGAAGCACAGAAAAATTTAAAAACTCAATATTTAAATGACAAGCAAAACTGGGACACTGATACCAAGATTGCTGTAAGTAACTTTGAAACGCACATAAAAGGTGATGCTGACTGTGGAAAAATAGTAGACGAACACGGAAAACCAATACAAGTTGAAAATTTTCAAAAAATTTTATCAGAAAAATCATTTGGTGAAGCGGTATCAAAGATAAAGAAGGCATCTAATACACTTGTTAATGATGAAACAATAATTAAAAATAATCAGTTAGCCGGAGGAGAACCAATACAAATAGAAATTTATGATGAAGCAACTAAGACAATGAAGAAAGAGAGGAAAAGTCTTTATGAATTTAAAGATATATCTGAAACTTTCGGTCAAAAAATAAAAGACGAAAACTTAATTGTTGAAAAATACAAAGAATCTCATGAAACAGAACTTAATGCTCAAAATACTCAAAAAGCTGCTGGTGATATATACAAAAATACAAAACGAGTTCATATAGCTCACCATAAGAATAATGGTAAACAGTAAAACAAGGAGGGAATAAAAAGTGGACGATAATGGTTATTTAATTCCTGCAAACTCAAAAAAATCTAGTTTAATACTTGGTTTCTTTACACCAATAGATTTAGCAGTGTTTGCAACAGGAATTGTTATATCAATGATTGCTTTAGCAATTATTCATACATCTAGTTTTAAAGTATTATTATTAATTGTTACCCCTGGTTTAATATCTACATTCCTTGTTTTACCGGTTCCTTATTATCATAATATAATGCAATTAATAGCTAATATATTTAATTTTATAACTTCTAGAAGAAGATATTATTGGAAAGGTTGGTGTGTTACTAATGAAGATGAAAAGTAAAGTTGCTACATCTCAGTATTCTGAAGATTGGTTACCAGTTAAAAAAATAATGAATGGTATGATATCAACAGATGATGGATATTTCGTAACAGGCGTTAAAGTTTTACCAAAAAACATTTTTATGCTTGAAAAAACTGAACAACAAAGAATTATATATGATCTAAGAAATTTTTATAATTCACTAGATTACGAATTCTGGTTAATTATTGCAGATAGACCTGTTGATATTAATGTATATCTTGCAAATCTTCAAATACAATACAATAACACTCATGATAGCTTTTCAAGAAAATTAATAATGCAAGACATAAATAAAGCAAATGATTTTATGTCAGCTGAATATAATGTTGTTGATACAGAATATTTCATTTTATTTAAAGAAAAGAAAAGTGAAATTGTACAAAAAAGATTACATGCACTAATATCTGGATTTGCATCATGTGGTTTAAGTGCTTCTCAAACATCAAATGATGATTTAAGAATGCTTCTTGATAATTTCTTTAATGGGGGAAATAAAACTACATTAGGGACGGTGAGTGCATAATGTTATTAAAAGCTGAAGTAGCACCTAAAGGTATGCAATTTAATCCAACAGATTTTATGATTAGTGGAAAATATTGTACTATCATGACTGTTGTTACATATCCAAAACAAATAGGTGTAGGTTATCTTGCAGGTATAACTTCTATATCAGGAGTTAAAGCTGTTGTAAAACATATTCCAATCGCATTTTCATCAATGCAAAAAATGATTAATAAAGAAATTGCAGATTTAAAAGAAAGATATCAACATGAAAGAGATAACACAATGCAAGAAAAATATCGTCTTGATATAGAGTCTCTACAATCATTTGTATCTATGCTTGCTGCAACGCAATCAAAAATATATGATTTCCAATTACATTTAATGATAACTGGAGATAATAAAGAAGATCTAGAACTTAAAAAAATGCAAGTTCGTGGATATCTTGATGCAATGGGTATGCGTGCAGTATCTTTAATGTTTGAACAAGAAAAAGCATTAAAATCAATTGTTCCAATATTCCCTAAACAAGATATTGAAAATAGAATTGGAACTCCAATTCCATCTCCAACAATTGCTGCAATGTATCCATTTATATTTGATAGCATTAAAGATCCAGGAGATTCATGTTTATTTGGTATAGATTTTTCAGGTGGTATTGTACTATTTAACCAATTCTTATATCAAATTAAAAAAGAACATAATAGAAATAATGCTAACATGATTTTACTTGGTACATCTGGTTCAGGTAAATCAACTGCTGCAAAACTACTTCTTAGAACTCATCTAAGAAATAACTGCAAAGTTGTATGTATTGACCCAGAAGGTGAGCAAGAAGAAATGACTAAAAACTTTGGTGGAGACTTTATCAGTTTAGGTAAAGGTGGAGATTTCGGAATGATCAATCCACTTGAAATTGTTCTTGATGCTGATGAAGAAGAAATTCAACAAGGTTTAGGTTATACAATTTTAACTCGTACACTTCAGGAGTTAAAAGCATTTATGAAATACTATTCACCATCTATTGAAGAAGATGTTCTTACAATGTTTAGTGAAGTAGTTCAAGATACATATAAAAGATATAAAATAGATTTTGATAGTGATTTTACACAATTTACATCAAATGATTATCCAACATTTGATGATGTATATGCAACTATCAAAGGTAGACTTTTATCTATGACTGATCATACTCAAGAAAAAGATATTATGGAAAGACTTGAGCTTAAGATTAGACCATTAGTTAAAGAATTAAGATATTATTTCACTGGTCATACTTCTCTAGATATTCAATCAGATTATATTGTATTTAATATAAGAGAAATAATGAATAGTGATGAAAATATTAAAAATGCATTATTCTTCAACATTTTGAAATATGCATGGGGCTTATGCCTTGATAAAGATGTAAACACAATTCTTTATGTTGATGAAGCTCATGTTTTACTTTCAAGTCATAATGAACTTGGTGCTGAATTCTTAGCACAAATTCAAAGACGTAGTCGTAAGTATAACACTGGTACAATAATTATTACGCAACAACCAACAGACTTTGCTGCACCAAACATGATAATGCATGGTAAAGCAATCTTTGATAACGCTTCATATTATTTAGTAATGGGTCTAAAGAAACAAGCTGTTGATGATTTAGCTCAATTAATAGATTTAAATGAAAGTGAAAAAGAAGGTATTAAGTTTTACAACCAAGGTGAAGGATTATTCGTTTGTGGTTCAAGACGTATGAGAATATCTGTTGTTGCAACTCAAGAAGAACTTGATTCATTTGGATCAGGTGGAGGATTTTAAGCACTATAAAAAGTGCTTTTTTCTTTATTTGAATATCATATTTTATCAAGATATGTTATAATTATTTTGTTATAAAATATCATAAAGGTGGTGAATCATTTGAAACAAAATAATAATTCCAATTTAAACACTCAAAAAACATTCAACAAAAATAGTAATGATTCACAATTCAATAGTTATCAAAATAACCTTAATAAAAACAATTCAAATGCAAGCTTAAATAAGAAAAATCAATATTCTCGTAAATCATATAGACATAATTCATATGGTGGTGGCATGATTAATTGGATGAATAATTATGGCAGACCTATAAATGAAACAGATCAACAAGGCTTAGATAACAATCCAAACCCATTAAATGTCAATTCTTCCAATGAATCAAACAATAATGGTCGTCTTCCCAACATATTTAAAATGTCTGGAAATGGATTATTTAATCCCACACTAAAATCAAAAATAATTTTTGTTGGTATAGGCATATTATCATTTTTATTAATTGCAATTATTTTTGTTGTTATATCTTCTTCGGTTAGTGTAACAGTATATGCAGATGAATCAACTGGATTTATTAATCGATCTGCTCCTAATACAACTTATAAGTGTGTAACTCAAAACTCAGGGACTGCCGAAGATATGATTCTTGGTAAACAAACTCCATACACAAGAAGCGAATTTATTGAAAAAGTTAATGCTTATCAACCTTCTGGAAACAAAGTATGTACTACACAACAAGTTCGTAAAGCATATAGTAAACTTGCAGATAAAGCTGGTGAAATATATGATGTAGCAACAGGATTAAATCTTAACCCCGAAATAATATTTTTAAGAGCTGAAGCTGAAGGTTATGTCCCTGGATGCATTCCAAGTCTTGAGTACAAAAACAATTTTTATGGTATGGGATGCGGAAATGGAGAAGAACTAGTTAAATGTGCTGGATTTTCAACTGTAATGGACGGAGTTTATAATGATAATTTAAATAATTCATTTTTTAAATGGATTGTAAGAAATACCGTAGGAAGCACTAACTATTCTTATGTGTTTGGCATATATGCTTGGTTAAACGATGAATGGGTGAATGATGATGTTGCATATTATACAGATAAAGATGTAGTATGTTCTGATGAAGGATTAGGTGCTTGTTGTTACTCAAGAGTAGTAGAAGAACAACTGGTTAAATTAGGAAGGTCAGATCGTGCTGAAGTAATCAAAAGCTCTTGTGAAGGCAATACTGGTGTTATTCGCACATTAAGAAATATGCCTCCTGAAAATTACAGAATGTATTGGTATGAAGAATCAAACTTAGATCAACGAGCATATTCTCTATATCAAACTAAAACAATATTATCAATAAGAAAAAGAATTTTCGATCTTGGACCTGATACAATTTCTTCTACAGAAAGCCCAAATCAATGTCCAGAAAGAATAATTACATTAAATATAGATGATGCAATTAAAAATAGAGTAAATTTTGAAAAACAAGAAAAAACAGCTTTAGCAGTAACATTAAAAGAAAACGGATCTTCTATAGAAGACATAAATAAACAGCTATTAGATCAAATAAAACAATCTGGAGTTGGTACAAGAAAAGCTGTAGTAAATGCTGCGAAATTCCAAATTAACGCTTTAGCTCAATATAACAAAAAAGTTACATACATGTATAGAGGTGGACATGATACTTTTTATGATAAATCCGGAAAATTAATAGCAAAGGATACTGACAATTTTTATGGAATTAATCCTTATTATGGTGTAGAATTAGGTTCACCTACACAAAATGAAAATGGTGATTGGTTCTATTATCTAGGATTAGATTGTTCAGGATCAGCAAACTGGGCACTTCATAATGGAGGCTTGAATGTGCCTCGAATGTCCTCAAAAGAATATATAGAAAATGCATCTAATAATCACATTACTCTTACAAGCTATAATGATTTTTCTCAACCTGCGCAGCCTGGAGACTTGCTTGTAAAATATGGTAATTATCCAGATAAAAATGGAAAAATGAAATTGCACCACCATGTAGCATTAATTGTCGATGTTGATATTGAAAATGAAATTTATACTATAATTGATGAATCTGAAGGTTTGATGGCTAATAGACTATCTATAAAAGATAATTCTGAATATTTAAGTAAGTTTAAAGTTGCACATTTAGATTATTATTATGAAAATGCACCAAAGTATAGCAACTTTGACCAAGTATTTAATGATGGATTAATAAAATGGGAAGGGTAATATATGAAATATAAAATATTTATCTTAATTGTTTCTGTTATTATGTTGTGTGGTTGTGAAGTTGTCTACAATTTAGATGTTGACGATGATTTTAACGAAACAATTAAATTAATTCCCGAAAATGATGATGAAGCAAATACATACAAATCTTCTTTTGAAAAAAATGAGTTTTATACTGCCCATCTAAGTGATAGTTTAGATCCTGATGAAGGTTACCCAACATATATTGATTATTATGATTCTTTGTTAAGTGATAATGGTTTAATTACGTATAATTACAAATTTAAAGATAACTTTTTTGATACTCGCGCTGGCTATAAATGTTTTCCATCATTTAGATACATAGAAGGAAAGTATTTACGAATAAACACTTTAGCAGATTTTAAATGCTTTGATGAATATCCTTCATTGTCAAAAATAACTATAAATATTAAAACATCAAAGGAAGTTCATAATCATAATGCTGATAGCGTTAAAGATGGTGTTTATACTTGGACTATAAAAAAAGGTCAAGACAGAGCAATAAATATAGAAATAGAAAATCCTGATTACAAAAAAGGTGCACCTTCTAAGAAAAGTGCTCAAGATGACAATAAACAAAATAATACTAGCAAAAGTGAAAATAAAATAAAGACAAATTATATCTTAATTGCAATATTATCAGGTTTGTTTTTTATAGTACTATTTGGTATAATATTTTTTAGGAATAAAATTAATAATATGTAATAAATAAAATATAAACGGAGGAATTTAAATTGAAGTTTAAAATAGAGAAAAAAGACTTTATTATATTTATATGCTATTCAATTTTACTTTTATATTTATGTTGTGTAGCCGTTTTAAATTTTTCATCACTTTCACGTGATGGGTCTTTTTATGGTTTATTACCATTTAAAGCTTTTATTCCTCCATATTTACCTGTAACTATTGGTCTTTTTATTGCTGGTGAAGTATTAGTATTTACTAGTGTATCATCTTATATCTTTAGTAAAGATAAAAAAGGTGATAAAGTAATCAACTTTAAGAAAAAAGAATCTGATGGTTATGCTCAGTGGGGAACTAAAAAAGAAATAATTAATGATAAAGGTGTAGAAAAAGTTGATCCTAAAGCAAACGAAATAAGTGCAGCAGGTATAACTTTAATTAATAACGGAAAAGAAATTTACGTTGATAATGGTGAAACCCATAACTTAATTATTGGTTCAACTGGTTCAGGTAAAACTGAAACCATTGTTAAACCAATGGTTAGACTTTTAGCAAGAAATGGTGAATCAATGATTATCACCGATCCAAAAGGTGAAATTTATAAACAAACAGCTGCCTTGTTAAAAGAAAAAGGTTATAACATTGTTTTACTTAACTTCCGTGAACCAGAACATGGAAACTGTTGGAACCCTCTAGAAATGCCATATAATTATTACCATGCTGGTAATAAAGATAAAGCCCTAGAACTTCTAGATGACGTTGCAATGAATATTTTAAAAGATCCAAATAGTAAAGCTGAACCATTCTGGGAAGATTCAGCAGCTGACTATTTTTCTGGTTTAACACTTGGTTTATTTATGGACGCTAAACCTAAAGAAGTTAATATATCATCTGTTAACTATATGTCTGCTTTAGGTGAAGAAAGATTTGGACCTAAAACATATTTACAAGATTACTTTACTTCAAAAGGTGAAGATTCAAATGCATATATTTTAGCAAGTAATACAATTAATGCACCAACTGATACTAAAGGTTCAATTCTATCAACCTTTAGACAAAAAATAAGAATTTTTTCATCACGTGATAGTTTAAACGAAATGCTTTCGCAAAGTGATTTTGATATGAAAAGCATCGGCCGTGAAAAAACTGCAGTATTCATGACAATACATGATGAAAAGAAAACATATCATGGACTTTTAACAATATTTATTAAACAGTGTTATGAAACATTAATCGACGTTGCTCAAGAAAATGGTGGAAAACTTAACTATCGTACTAACTTTATTTTAGATGAGTTTGCAAACATGCCACCACTAAAAGATGTTGATTCAATGGTTTCAGCTGCTCGTTCAAGAAGAATAAGATTTACCTTTATTATTCAAAACTTTTCGCAGCTTACTAGTGTATACACTAAAGAAGTTGGAGATACAATTAAAGGTAACTGTGGTAATTTAGTTTACTTAATGAGTACTGAGTTATCAGCTCTTGAAGAAATTAGTAAACTTTGTGGTGAAGTTAAGGCAAAAGAAAAAGATAAAAGTGCTACAAGACCTTTAATTTCTGTAACCGATCTACAAAAAATGAAACAATTTGAAATGCTTTTAATAAGACAAAGAGGTAATCCATTTAAAACTAAATTAGTTCCAGATTTCCAAATGAACTGGGGTAAAGTATATCCTCAAACAGAATATCCTGTAAGGCCAAGAAATACTGTTGAACTTTTCGATGTTAAAAAGTTTGTAATGGATTATAAACAAAAACAAATGGAAGAAAATGGAGAAGACGGAATGCCATCTGGAAATCCATTTATGTCAAGTCCATTTGGTGGACCATTTGGTGGAAGTCCATTTGGGTCAAATCCATTTGCTCCTCGTAATCCATCAGCAAGTTCTAATCCGTTTGGCGCAGGTAAACCAATTGATATTGATGCAATGATGAAGGATATTGATAAACGCTTAGCTGAACTTGATGAAGAAGAAAAACGTGAAAAAGAGAAACTTGAAAAAGAAAATCAAGCATTACTTCTTGATGAAGATACTACTAATAAAGTAGAAGAAACAGTATCAGATGATAGTAAATCATCACCTAAAGTTGAAAATAAACAACTTGATAAAAATGATATTGATAATATGGATGATGATTTCTTACTTCTTGATGATGACGAAGTTTTAGATAGTCCTCTTGGAGTATACGAACCAATCACAAAACCAGAAATTAACAAATCAAATGATGATAGATTTATTAATGTTAATCAAAACATTAATGAAACTAAAACAGATGCTGTTAACAAACCTGAAAAAGTTGAAACAATTACTGATTTAAATAATATTGATACTTTAGATTTTGACATTAATAAACCAGAACCAATAAAACCAGAAGTAACTAAACATGAAGTTGTTGATACTTTAGATGCATCAGATATTCCAAACAGTGATAAACCTAAAATTAATGTTGATTCTGATAGTATTATCGTTGATGACAATTTAATATCTGATGATGAATTCTTCGATGATTTCTTTGCAGATTAAAAACTAAAACAAATTTATTGTTTTAGTTTTTTTATGAAAAAGCAATTAACATATATTTTACACTATAAAGCAATAATTCTTTACGTACATAGTGTTTATAATTTATATTATATATAGGAAGTGATAATATGGATAGCGAAGCTAAAATATTAGGTTATTTACAAAAATATTACAAAACACTAACTCCAGAACATTTTGATGGATCTCATGTAGTTGATTGTTTTATTAAACAAACAACACAAGATGAAAATTGTGATATAACATATGGTGCATCAAACGTTTCAAGTGATGGATCAATTAATATACCTGTATATGCTAAAAGAAAAAGTGAAATACCTAAAAAAATGCTAAATGAAGAAACACAAAAATTTGAAGATGTAAATAATGGAGAAGAAGAACAAGATTCATATCGTATAGGTTTAATATTTATTGATCGTAAAGATGTTAATGTAATACAGTATCAACAAATATCTTTTTCAAAAGAAGAAGGAAGAGGTATTCAAAAAAGAAATATTATTGCTGTAAGAGGTAGAGAATTTACTGGTTATATTGACAATACTACAGTTGACTCTACAGAATATGAAAATGGTATTAAAGACAAGAAAAATATGAGATATACAGATTTAAATAATTATTTTTTAATTAAATATATGGATGCAATGATTCAAAATCACCAAGACGCAATGGAGTCTCAAGCAAGAAGTTAATAAGTGAACACTTAAAAGTGTTCACTTTTTTAGTTATATGTAATAATCACCTACACTTATATATTCATATATAGTAAATAGGTGATTTATTTTGAACACGATTAAATTAGATAATTATAAACCATATATGGGCATATTAATTGATATAAGAGCAAAATATGAAGCTTTAAATAATAAAGTTCCAAATAGTATTAATATTCCATATAATGAACTTATTTTTAATCATCAAAAATATTTAAATAAAAATAATAAATATTTTTTAATATGTTCAGGTGGTATTAAAAGTAAAAAAGCTACTAATATATTAACTGTTTATGGTTATGATGTAACTAATGTTATAAAGTAAAATAAAGTAAAAAATATATTATTTTACTTTAAAAATGTTATATAATATATATGTGATTTTATTATGGCATGGATTAATAATTTAAATACAATTTTAAATAATTTATTAGAGTCAGCTGGCATTTGGGGTGGCATTCTTTGTTGCCTTTTAATAATTATTGAACCAATACTACCATTTTTACCTATGTTCATTTTTGTTACTTTTAATTTACTTATTTTTGGATATGTACTTGGATTCATAATTTCATATATATGTTCAGTACTTGGTTGTTTACTATTTTATATTGTATTTAATAAATTATTAAGTAAGAAAGCACACAAATTTTATAAAGATAGACAAAAACTTAATAGTTTAGTAAAAAGATATAAAAATATAAAAATAGAAACTTTAACAACAATTATATCAATGCCATTTACACCTGCATTTATGATAAATTTACTTGCAGCTGTATCAGACATGCCTTTAAAAAAATATATGACAGCAGAAATTATTGCTAAAATATTTATAACTATTTTCTGGGGATTCTTTGGTTTTAGTTTAATTAAATGTTTAAAGCATCCAACATATTTAATCGTTGTAGGTTTAATGCTTTTAGGTGGTTTTTTAATAAGTAAATTAATTAGTAAAAAATATAATTTAGAGTAGGTGAAGTTTTAATGCTTTTATATGTAATTATAGGTTTATTGGGTTTAGTTATTCTTCTATTATTAGTAGTTTTACTTCGAAATAATGGAGCAAGTGATGTAACTGAAAGAATGGGTCGTCTTGAAACGAATATTACTAAAGATATAGCAGATTTTAATAATGATTTTTATCGTGAACTAAGAGATGATTTTGATAAACTTAACGAAAGAATAGAAAGAAAATTAAATCGAATAAATGATCAAGTAAACGAAAGATTAGATCAAAACTTTGAAAAGACAAATAAGACTTTTAGTAGTGTAATTGAAAGACTTACAAAAATTGATGAAGCACAGAAAAAAATTGATTCTCTTTCAACAGAAATAGTATCACTACAAAGTGTGTTAACTGATAAAAAAACACGTGGTACATTTGGTGAAGTAAACTTACAATATATATTATCTAATATATTTGGTGAACATAATGATGGCATTTATGAAATGCAGCACAAGTTATCTAATGGATTTATCGCAGATGCAATTCTTTATGCACCAGCACCACTTGGTACTATCTGTATTGATAGTAAATTCCCACTTGAAAACTATGAAAGAATGACTAACAAGGGATTAAGTGCCGAAGAAAGAAAAGTTGCAGAAAAACAATTTAAAATTGATTTTAAAAAGCATATTGATGCAATTGCAACAAAGTATATCTTACCTGGTGAAACAGCTAGTGAAGCTATCATGTTCTTACCAGCTGAAGCAATATTTGCAGAAGTAAATGCATATCACCAAGACTTACTTAAAGATGCTTATAACAAAAAAGTATGGATTACATCACCAACAACTCTAATGAGTACTTTATCCGTTATATCAATGATTCTTAAAAATATGGAAAGAGATAAATATGCTAAAGTTATTCACGATGAATTAAATCGTTTAAGTATTGATTTTTCTAGATATAAAGAAAGATGGGATAAACTATCAAGAAACATTGATACAGTTAATAAAAGTGTTAAAGAACTTCATACAACTAGTGAAAAAATCTCAAAAAGATTTGATTCTATCAGTAAAGCTGATGTATCATCTTTAAAAAATTCATATATTGATGAAGAGGATGATTCTTTATCAATTGATTACTTAGATCAGGATATTACCGAGTAATAAATTAAAGTAATTATTAAAAGAAATATTAAAATAATATTTCTTTTTTTAATACTTTTTTTTAAAGTATTAAAAGTAAACAAAAATATAATTATAAAACCAATCATTGTTTTAATGCTTACATTTATTAGTTCAAATGGTTTAAACAAAATGATGAAAACTAAAACTTCGAAAGAAAGCAAAACTTCACTTAAATCATTTTTATTATAAATAGAGTTTAAAATAAAAATAATCAAAATTGGTGTAAATATGTAAATAATTATTAATAATAATTTAATTAAATTACTACTAATATAATTATTCTTTAAAAAATATTTTAAAATTAGACTAATTACTAAACCTAAAATAATTAAATAGATATTATATGAAATAAATAGTATTTTAAATATATCAAGTAAAGATAAAAGAGCATATTTATATGTTCTTTTATCTTTAAATTTCTTTATTGAAAAATAAATTAATTTAAAAAATATACCAATAAATATTCCTAAAAAGAAATAATTATTATTAACATTATCAAATAAATTTATTACTAATAAATATATTTCTTTTACATTTATTAAATATAGTAAATTATTAAATATAAGAGTATATAAAAAATAAAATAGCAATTTATATCACCTAATTAAATATAATTATTTAAGGAGGAATTATGCTTAAATTATTATATAAATTCATTGGTCTTATATTTACATCATTTATTATCTTTTTGTTTATTATAAATTTTAACTTTTTAAGTTTTAAGGAAAGTATTTTTTTAAAAATATATTATTCTATTAAAATTAATTTTATATATTACCTTTTTTACATAATATATCTTATATTTTATTTTAAATATATTTATCATAAAAATAAATAAATTACATATAATACCTAAAAGGTGAAATATGAAAAAAATCTTCATTATAATTATAGCTATTTTACTTTGCAGTTGTAATAATAATACTTCAGCAAGAAATGAAGTATATAACTATTTAAATGATTTTAAAAACTTAAATTCTAATGTTAAAGAAGAAGTAGAGTATATAATTAACTCAAATGTTGATTACACAGTTGAGCAAAAAAAATTATATAAAGATATTTTATATAGGGAATATAAATCACTAAAGTATGACGTTATATCTGAAGAATATGACGGGGATAAAGCCTTAATTAAGGTTAATATAAATGTAATTGATTTAAATAAAGCAGAAGAAGAATCCTTAGATTATTTAAGCGAAAATTTAAAAGAATTCTATAATGAAGAAAATATTTTTGATAACGAAAAATACTTGTCTTATAAACTTAACTTAATGAAAAAAACAACAAAGAGTGTTGATTATGAAATCATTTTTTATTTAGAATTTAGAAACGGAAAATGGCATTTAGAGCAACCGACAGATTCTGATCTTGAAAAGATTCATGGTATTTACAAAGAAGAAAATTAAACATATATTTTTTTTATATTCATATATTTAAAATATGAAAAAAATAATTATTCTTATTTTTACATTATTAATATTTATGCCTAATATAAAAGCTTCATATGTTATTATGGATCAAGACACGCATGATGTTATAGAAGAAAATAACATGCACGAAAAAAGACTAATTGCATCAATTACAAAGGTAATGACAGCATATATCGTAATAAAAAGTGTAAATCTTGATGAGGTTGTAACTGTGGGTGATGAAATACTAACAACCCATGGAAGTAGTATATACTTAAAAAAAGGTGAAACGTTAACTGTAGAAGATTTACTATATGGTATGATGCTAAGAAGTGGTAATGATGCTGCTGTTGTTCTTGCTGGTTATGTTGGTGGAAGCGTTGAAAACTTTGTTAGAATGATGAACAAAGAAGCAAAGAAAATAAATATGATGAATACGACATTTTATAATCCAACCGGACTAGATGATAATGAACAGGGAAATATTTCAACAGCATACGACATGGCCATATTAACGTCTAAAGCAATGAAAAATAAAACTTTTAAGAAAATATTTAAAACTAAAAAATATAAATGCAAAACTAACATTAATACACATATTTGGTATAACAAAAACAAAGCATTAACGATGTATAAGAGTGTTACTGGAGGAAAAACAGGTTATACAAAAAAAGCTAAAAGAACACTTATTACTACAGCATCTAATAATAATATTAATATTATAATTGTAACGCTTAACATGAGTGATGATTTTAGTTATCATGTTAATAAATATAAAAATATTTTTAATGAATATGAAAAGGTAACAGTTCTAAACAAATCAAACATTAATATTTCTGATAGTTATTTTAAAAGTAGAGGTTGTGATTTTTATATTAAAGATAATTATAGTTTATTAATAAAAAAATCACAGTTTAATGATTTATATCTTGAATATATTATTAATTCAAATATTAAACCAAAAAATAATATAATAATTGGTAGTATAAAATTATATAAAAAAAATAAGGGCATTTATGAAATCCCACTATATTTAAAATGTAAAAAGAAAGCATATATATAATGATATCATTAATTTGGACTTTTCTTATTTTTATTGGAACTATTTTTTATTTTATTACTGGAAATGTATCTAACATAAATAATGATTTAATTACATCAATTAATTCAGGATTTGATCTTCTTATAAAAATTCTTCCAGGAATAATTTTATGGTCTGGCTTAATGAAAATAGCTGAGGAAAGTAATTTATTAAATAAGTTTTCCGCTTTATTGAATCCTTTATTAAAAAAACTTTTTCCATCTATTAAAAAAGATAGTAAAGCACTAGATTATATATCCTCAAATATAGCTGCAAATATGCTGGGTTTAGGAAGTGTTGCAACACCATTTGGTTTAAAAGCAATGAAGGAACTTCAAAAATTAAATCCAAATAAGAAAGAAGCATCATATGAAATGCAAACCTTTTTAGTTATAAATACAGCAGGCGTAACTATAATTCCATCTATGGTTATAACACTTAGAATATCATATGCTAGTACTAATCCATTTATAATATTAATTCCATCAATTATTATTACATTCTTATCATGTTTATTTGGTATTTTAATAAATTATTTATGGAGAAACAAATCATGAATAATATAAGTAATTATATTCTTCCAATTATAGCTTTAGTAATAATTGTTTATGGGCTTATTCATAAGGTAAATGTATATGAGTCATTTTTAAATGGTTGTAAAGAAGGCTTTAATGTAATAATTGATATAACGCCAACAATTATTACAATGGTATTTGCTATTGAAATATTTTTAAAAAGTAATTTTATGTTTAATATTATAAAAAATATTAGATTAATATCACCTGAAGTATTATCAATGATGATATTAAGACCAGTTTCTGGTAGTGCCACCCTTGGAATATTATCAGATGTTTTTTCTAAGTATAGTCCTGATTCCTTTAATGGTCTACTCGGATCACTTATTCAAGGATCTACAGAAACAACTATTTATGTAATTGCACTATATTATGGGAGTATTGGTATTAAAAATATAAAAAATACACTTAAAATAGGTTTAATAGTAGATTTAATCGGTATATTACTAGGCTTTTTTCTTGCTTATTTTTTCTTTTTATAAATAATTATGATATAATTTTTTTGGTGGTTATATATGGAGCGTTTACAAAAAGTAATAGCAAATAGTGGTTATACATCAAGAAGAAATGCTGAGAAACTTATTTTAGAGTCAAGAGTTAAAGTTAATGGAAAGCTAATAACTGAGCTTGGAACAAAGGTAAGTACTAGTGATATTATCACAATTGATGATGTTGAGTTAAATAAAGAAGAAAAAAAAGTATATTATTTATTAAATAAACCTCGCGAAGTTATATGTTCAAGTAAAGATGAAAAGGGTAGAAAAACAGTTGTTGATTTAATAGATACAAACTTGCGTATCTATCCTGTTGGAAGACTTGATTACGACACAACAGGTTTATTAATACTAACTAATGATGGTAGTTTAGCAAACTATCTTATGCATCCTAAAAATAACGTAAAAAAAACATACCTTGCTAAACTAGAAGGTATATTAACAAATGAAGATATTATAAAATTGAAAAAAGGTATAGTAATTGATAATAGAAAAGTTGATACAAGTAATTTTAAGATTAAATCAAAAGATATAGAAAAAAATACTTGTATGGTCGAAATTACGATAGTTGAAGGAAGAAATCATATAGTACGTAATATCTTTGCAAGTTTACATCATGATGTTATAAAACTTACTAGAACAAATTATGCATTTTTAAATGTAAACAATTTAAAATCTGGCGAGTATCGCAATCTTACAATTAAAGAAGTAAAAAAGTTATATAGTTTATAAAAAAAATATTCCTTTTAGGAATATTTTTTATTTTCCACACTCGCAGTCTTCACAACCACAATTGCAAGTTTCATCACTAGTACAATCATCACAGCAATCACAACATTCACCTTTACTAATAGCACCTGTTGGACAAGATTCAATAGCACTTTGTAAAGCAGAAGAATTTAGATTTTCATTATTAATTACATGAGATAATCCATTATCATTAATATCAAAATGTTCGCTATCAATTGCAAGGCATGCACCACAACCAATGCATTTTTCTTCGTCAACTTTAATTTTTTCCATAATTTTTAATCACCTCTTTAATTATAAAAAAAAACAATATTAAAATCAATTATTAATATTTAAAAAATACTAATTATATGTTATTATTTTATTAGATTGGGGACAGTTGATATGCAAACAAGAATGGAAAAATATACTGATGCTCACGAAGACATTGGTTATAGATATCAAAAAAATGAAGATTTGTATAAAAAAATATCTTCTGAAGATATTGATAATTTTACCGTTAAAACAAATGCTACTGTACTTTCAGATAACGGAACAAATATAGATATTGAACATATTAAAAGAATATTAGAAACGAGATATAATGAAGCCCCAAAAAGAAAATCAATAACAATACCTGAAGAAGAGAAAACAGAAGAAATTGAACAAATCGAAACTAAAGAGTATGACATTAATCTTATATTAGAAAAAGCAAAAGAGGAAGAAAATGTTGAATATGAAAAAAATCGCTATAAAAAACTAAGAGATACGCAGTATGACATTTTAAAAGACTTAAATTTATCAAATAATAAAAAAGAAACTCTAGAAAAAGAAGATGAAAAAGTTGATAATGCTGAGTTACTAGAACTTATCAATACAATAACTCAAAAAGAGTTGGAAAATAAACAAAAATCTGAAGATCCTCTTGATTTATTCCCAGACTTAAAAGGTGACGATAACACGGTTGTCCTTGAGGGAATGCAGGAAGAAATTACTAATACTTTAAATAGTGCTGTTGAAGAAGATGATGAAACTTTAGATAAATCATTTTACACTACAACAACTGCATTTACTCAAAATGATTTTGATGACTTTGAAGACTTAAAGAAAGAAGTTAAAGGACATAAAATAGCTTTGATTATCGTTACTGTTATTATTATTGTTGCTTTAATACTTGGTATTTTCTTCTTACTTAATAATTTCTTAGGAATTAATTTTTTTAAAAAATGATATAAATATTTATATCATTTTTTTCATATAATAAAATATGATAAAAAGAAGATATAAAATTATTTTATTCCTTATAATTATTACTATTTTCATATATATCTTTATTTACAGTATCGGAAAAAAATACATGAAAAGACTAGATGAATTTATTATTTCTAATAATAAATTAATTATAAAAAATGAATTAAATAATTTTATCTTAAAACTTGATAATATTAATTATCAAGATATGTACTTCTTTAATTATAATAATAATCAAGAAATAGTTGGAGTTTCTTTCAATAATGAAAATATAAATAAATACTTAAAAGGTTACATAGCTGATTTTAAAGAAAACATTAGCGATATTTTATATAGTAAATATTTATCTAAATATTATAAAAAAATCGTTACAAAAAATAAAACATATCTTCTTGTGCCTATGGGTATAATTTCTGATAACCCATTTTTATATAATCTTGGACCAAATATTATAATGTCATATGACTTAATAAATTCATTCAATTTTAACATTGAATTTGATTGTCGTAACTATGGTTTAAACAATGTTTTAACAACAATATATTTAAAGGTATCAGTAGATCAAAATATTATTAAACCAACTTTAAAAAGAGTAGTTAATAAAGAATATCGTTTTTTACTATCTTCACAAATGGTATATGGAAGAGTATCAGCATTTTTAACATCAGGTATTAATGAGCAAAGTGAAAATTTGTGATATAATATTTCTGGTGATAAACATGAAATCGTTAAATATCAATGATGTAAAATACGAAGTAATAGAAAATGTTAATGATGCAATAGATATCGAATTATTAAAAGATAAAATTACTGATTATTTTAATGAATTTGATTACATTGTAGGTGACTACGCATATAATAAATTAAGATTAAAAGGTTTTAATGACAAAAATAATAAACATTTTAAATCAATAAATGATATAAATAATTTGCACAAATATATTGATGAATACTGTGCATATGGTTGTAAGTGGTTTTGCATTAAAAAAATAACTAATAAAGATTGATTTAGATTATTTGTTTTGTTATAATTACAAGTAGAATAGGAAGGGATATCAATGACTAAGGTAAAACTAAATTTAGATTCTGGAAATATACAAGAAAGAGAGCTTATAACAGCTTTTAAATATAAAGATGTTAAGTATGTAATTTTTGATGGTGAATCTACAGGTCAGATGGGTTTACCAATAATTTTAGTGTGTAAAGAGGTACTAGGAAAAGTTGTTGGTATTACTGATGCTGAAGAATGGAAAGATACTAAAGAATGCTTAAAAAAAATTATATCTGGTGAATCTTTAGAATATATTAATATAGCATCTGAATTAAAAGCAGATGAGATTTACTATCGCCAACTTACTTTACCAATAGCTTCATTTGATCAATTAAAAAATGCTTATAAAGCTCCTGAAGTTACTGAGATAAGTGCTGATGCTCCAGATAATACACCAGTTTTTGAACAAATAACTCCTGAAGATATAACACCAAACGATATTTCTTCAATCAATCCTGTATCAGCTGATTCATTCAATAATCAAGCAGTTGAAAATCAAACTCCACAAGTAGCCGAAGTAGAAATGCCTCCTGCTGATACTGAGGTACCAACAAACGTTATTGATGTTCCATCTGCTAATCCTCAGGTAGAGGTTAGTGAGCCAGTAACAAATGTTGAAGTTCCAACAAATAGTCCAAACAACTACGAAGAATTAAAAAATGAATTCTTAAAAGCTGCTGAAGAGTTATTTAATAATTTATATAACAAGATTAATCATAATGATTAATCTTTTTTTATATAATTAAATAAGTGATTTATATGGAAAATGTCATAAATTATTTATATTCGTTAGATATAGAAAATATATATAAAAACAATAATAGTTACATAATAAAATCAAAAAACAGTTATTATTGTTTAAACAAAATAGATTTTATAAATGATAAAATGAAAAATTTTATTAATCAAATAAATAGTGTTAATTATAATAATTCTTTTTGTTACAAGTTTCAAAAAAATATATATAATGAATATATATCTAGAATTGAAGATGACTCTTATATTCTTTTAAATATTGATCAAAACTATAATAAAGAAATAGATTTTTTTGATATGTTAGATTTTTACAATAAATCAAAAATGTTGATTAATAATCAAAGTTTTAATATTAACTGGGATATTCTTTGGGAAAACAAAATAGATTATTTACTAAATCATTTAGAACATTCAAAAATATATAACAAGAAAATAATTCCATATTTTTACTATTACATTGGTTTATCGGAAAATGCATTACTATATATAAAAAAATTAAAAACAAATATATTAATTGATAAAAAGTTAAATCCATGCTTTGTACACAGGAGAATAGATGAAAAAAACTTTAAAATATCATTTTTAAATCCACTAAATTTTCTTATAGATATTAAAGAAAGAGATGTAGCATCATACATTAAAACATTATTTTATAAGAATGATGATTATTTAAACGATCTAGATTACTATTTAAAAACGAATAATCTAAGCGCATATGAAGCGTCTTTACTATATGCAAGAATTGTATACCCAAGTCATTTTTTAGATTATTATGAAAACCATGAACAAACTGAATTAAATGTGTTTTCCTTTAACCCTGAATCATATGAAAATTTCATAAAAAAAACATATGAATTAATAAATTCATATGTAAGTATAGATAAAATTGTGTGGTTATAATTCAATGTTTATTACACCTTTAATTTCAGGAATCTCATTTTTAATCATTTCTTCAATTCCATCACTAATTGTTGAATCTTGGTATAAACAATGTTGGCAAGCTCCGGAAAGTTTTACATATACATAACCATCTTCATATTTAATAAATTCAATATCTCCACCATCCATGTTTAGGTACGGTCTAATATTTTCAATAATCTCTTTAATTTTCTCTTCCATAATAATCCCTCTAAATAACCTCTAATTAAATTATATAGCTTTAACTTGTTAATGTAAACTTATTATGCTATTATTATTTTTGAAGAGGAGTAGAATAATGTATAAAGTAAATGACATAATTAATTGTACTGTATGTGGTATCGAGAATTATGGTATTTTTATACGAACAAGTGATGACTACACTGGATTAATACATATATCCGAAATATCAAGTGATTTTGTTAGAAATGTTAATGATTATGTAAAAATTGGTGAAAAAATTAAGTGCCAAATATTAGATGTAAACAATGATTTAAAACAATTAAAGCTGACTATAAAATATTTGAATTTTAAAGAAGGTTATCATCGTGAAGAAATTTCAAAATTAAATACCGGTTTTGATACTTTAAAACAAAAACTTCCTGAATGGATTAAGGAAAAAAGAGAAGATTATTCTGAAAGGGAATAATCTTTTTTTATACAATAAAAAAACCACTTAAAAGTGGATATTTTCAAGTTGGTGCCCAAGGCCGGACTTGAACCGGCACGAGCTTTAACACCCGCAGGATTTTAAGTCCTGTGCGTCTACCTATTCCGCCACTTGGGCAGGCACTGTCTTAATCATTAAGACTTCTTTAGTATAATATGTATTTAATTTTTTTTCAAGTACTTTTTGTTAAAAATCACTTATATTTTCTAAGGATTTATCATAAAAATTAATTGACATGGTTTTCAAATATATGTTATAATCTTTTTGTGTCTGGAGGAATACCCAAGTCCGGTTGAAGGGACTGGTCTTGAAAACCAGGAGGTCGAGTAATCGGCGCAGGGGTTCGAATCCCTTTTCCTCCGCCACTTATTTATCGCGGGATGGAGCAGTCTGGTAGCTCGTCGGGCTCATAACCCGAAGGTCGTAGGTTCAAATCCTTCTCCCGCAACCAAATGGTTCCGTGGTGTAGCGGTTATCACGTCTGCCTGTCACGCAGAAGATCGCGAGTTCGATTCTCGTCGGAACCGCCATTTTGGCTTCATAGCTCAGTCGGTAGAGCAGAGGACTGAAAATCCTTGTGTCGCTGGTTCAATTCCCGCTGGAGCCACCATTTTTAGATAAATAACGAGTCAATATGACTCGTTTTTAAATTTCACTAATAAATTTTGATGGATTATTTTTATTAATTATAAGATATAGTTTTTCTTTACATCTAGTCATTGCAACATAGAATAATCGTCGTTCCTCAGCATATTTTATTGGTTCGTGAATATCAATAATCTTTTCAACGATACTAAAACACTTCTTGGAAGGTAAACCATCGTAAGAATTTTCCAAATTTAAAATAATAACACAATCTGCTTCAAGACCTTTAGACTTGTGAATACTCATGTAGCGAACATTATTAAGTAAATTACTATTTATATAAAATTTTTCATTTTTAAACTTTAATTTACTATTTATATAGGCATAAATATCGTAATTGTTTCTTGATAATATTAGTACAGATTTATTTGTTGGAATTTTTTTTAATATAGCATATAATGACTCACTTTTGTTTTTAACAAATATTTTTTTTATAGAATTGTATACAGTTTTATTAGAATTAATATTTTTTTTGATTTGAATATTATTTTTTTGAATAAATTTTGAAGATATATCAATAACTTTTTTGGGACATCTGTAAGTGTTATTTAAAAAGAATGCACGAGCCGTAGGAAAATATTTTTGAAAATCATAGAATAATGAAAGATTTGATCCGCTAAACCTATAAATTGATTGCCAATCATCACCAACAACTGTAAGTATTGCGTTATTTGAATTAACAAGTTCATAGAGAAAGTTAAATCTAATTTGTGATATATCTTGATATTCATCAACTAGAATATGTTTGTATACACGAATATAATTATTTTCACAATTTTTTATGTTTTCTGTGGCTTGAATTATTATGTCATCAAAATCAACGAAATTTTCATCAGCCAAAAATTTATTATACATATTTTGAATTATATTAACGCAGTAAATAATTAATTTTTCATTATTGGAAAACTTGCAGCTATTTAGTTTACTTATTTCTACATTATTTGTTTTGATAATTTTGCATAAATTTTTTAGCAAATTAAACAAAGACTGCGAGTTCATATCTTTAACTAACTTATTATATCTTTTAGCAGAGTACACAGAAAAATAACCCATATAAACATGAAATATTTTTCTTTTTAAATTATCTGGAACTTTTATTAAAAAATTACTAATTGTGTCATCCAATATATTTTCATCTACTATATCAATGTTTCTATTAAGAAACATCATCGCCGCTTTATGAAACGTAAACACATCAATGTTATATTTACACTTTTTTATAAAGTTGTTTACGGTTTCGTTTGTAAATGATAATACTAAAATTTCCGTTGGATTTATTCCTGATTTAATAAGATTTTCTACTTTATTTAACAGGGTAGTTGTCTTGCCGCTGCCAGCTCCTGCTATTATAATAGAGTGATTGGTTAAATATTTTGATGCTAATTCTTGTTCAGTGTCTAGTGTCATATTAAGTCCTTTCTTGTCATATAACGATTCATTTATGATATAATTAATTAGAGGTGTAGAATATGTATAGACCTACATATATTAATGTTGATTGTAACAAACTTGAAAATAATATTAAGAAAATTATTTCAAATCATAGTAAATATGATTATTTTTTTGGCATTGTTAAAAATAATGCCTATCATCATGGAATTTATGTTGTAAATCACATGATAGATGCAGGCATCAACTATCTTGCAGTATCATCACTTGAAGAAGCAATACAAGTTAGAAAGTACAATAACGAAATATCTATACTATGTTTAGAACCCATAAAAAAAGATTACATATGTGATGTTATAAACAATAACATCACATTAACAATCAGTTCGGAAGATGAAGCTTTAAGTTTATTAGATGCAGATATATTTGAAGAAGTAAAAATTCATTTAAAAATAGATTCTGGAATGAATAGGTTAGGTTTTAAAGATAAGAAAGAGTTAAAAAATGCTTATAAAAAGCTAAGTGAACACAAAAAAATAAATATTGAAGGTTTATATACTCATCTTGCCACTGATGGAATATATGATAATGTATATAAAAATCAAGTTAATAAATTTAAAGACATAATTTCTGCAATACCATACAAGGAAATAAAAATAATACATATTGATAGATCAAATACATTATTACTTCATGATAAATTAGATTTCGTAAACGGAGCACGTTTAGGAATATGCATGTATGGCATTGAAACTGGAAATAATCCTTCTATTAAAAAAAAGATAATATCATGTTTTGCAAAAAAAGAAAATAAGAACAAAGAAATATTTCTTGAACCAGTTCTAAGCTTTTATTCGGAAGTAATTCAGTTGAGAAAGCCAAATAAAGGCGAATTTGTTGGATATAATGCAGGTTACCACACAAATGGTCTAGAATATATAGCTACAATTCCATGCGGCTATGCAGATGGAGTCTTAAAAAAATTTAAATATATTTATATAAATGACAACAAGTATAAAATTGTTGCTGAATGTATGGATATGATAATGGTAAGTGTTGATGAGACAGTTAAAATAGGTGATAAAGTAGAAATTGTTGGTGAAAATCAAACTATAAATATCTTAAGTAGTCGACTAAATATGGTTGAACATAAAACGCTTACATTATTTTCAAATAGAGTACCCATCAGCTATATATATAATGAAAATACTTATGAGGTAAAATACTAGATTTTATCATTCTATAAATATTTACAATATTCTTATAAAAAATTCAATTGAAGTATTGACTTATCTAAATATAAATGTTATAGTTAATAACGTCCAGAGATTGGGCGATGTCGGGCGTTTAGCTCAGTTGGTTAGAGCACTTGCCTTACAAGCAAGGGGTCATAGGTTCGAGTCCTATAACGCCCACCATAATGCCGACTTAGCGTAATTGGTAGCGCAACTGACTTGTAATCAGTAGGTTGGGGGTTCGATTCCCTCAGTCGGCACCACTTTTTGGAGGGTTAGCGAAGTGGTCAAACGCGGCAGACTGTAAATCTGTTCCTTCGGGTTCCA
>JAFZWF010000007.1 GCA_017617435.1 Bacilli bacterium | reverse complement strand
GACTGAGCTAATCAGGCATTTCTAATACATTATATAACAATAATTTTTCTTTTGTCAATTATTTTGTTAATATATTTGGGAAAATAACATTAACATATAAAATATGTAAATGTTATTTCCGTTATATTATATTAATCATTTAAATAATTATTAATTTTTAAGCATGAAGTATACCGCTACACTCAATAACAGAAAATCCTTTTCTATTAAAATGACTTACCTTTTGTTGTTCAAAATTATCTGGTTTACCATCTACTTTTTTAACATGCATAGAAACTCTTAAAATAGAGTCTGGTTTAGGAGATATATTTATTTTATTATCAACATTTCTTTCTTCAGTTAATTCAAAATAAACAATAGATTTTTCATTTTTTATTAAAACTGGAAGCCAAGAAATAATAAACTCATTTCTTTCTTTATCATTAAGACCTATATATTTAAGTTTATCTTCCAAAAATTGTTTTGCTTCTTTACTAGTTACATAATAACCTTTTTTAAAATCAACATTATTGTTTAAATTTTCTTCCCAGTATAAAGCGTAATATGAATTTTTATCAGTATCAACTAAATCTCCTTTAGGTTTAGCAGTTAATTTCCATTTATCTTTATAGTTAGGATATGTAAAAATAAGTTTATCAGGATTCTCAAAAGTAACTGTAACTTTAGTTTCTTTTTTTGGATATAAATATAAAACCGGTTTTAATGAAGTACTATCACTTACAAGTACACCATTATTTTTTTTATGAAAAAAATCATTTTTAAATATAAATTTATTAAGGATAAATAAAGATGCTACTAAAAATAAAATTGAAGTTGATAAAATAATGATGATTCTTTTTGTGTTTCGGCTTTTTTCAAGTAATGCTAAATCAAATCTACTCATTATTACCAACTCCCGTACCTAAAAAAAATTATATCAAAAGAAAATATAGAAAACAATTAAAGAAATAAAAAAACATATGAATTTTTAATTCATATGTTTTATACTTCTTGAACAACTGCGATGATCATTGGTTTACACTCAGTTTCTTCATATAAATACTTACTAAGTTCGTCTCTAATTTCAGTTTTTATTTTATTATAATCAACATAAGTTGGAGTGATATTTCTTTCAATTACAACTTGAGATATCTCCTTCATTTTACTAATAATTTCTGCAGAATCTTTTACATATATAAATCCACGCGTTGTAATCTCAGGACCAACTAAAAGTACTTTATCTTGCTTACTTACAGTTGCACTTATTAAAACAATTCCACTTTCACTTAACATTTCTCTATCTTTAATTACAAGTTCACCAACATCATCAGAACTTTTACCATCTATTAAAACATCATCAATGTTTATGTGTTCAAATTGATCAACATAATTACCATTTTCAATTAAAACAACATCACCATTTTGTTTTAAGAAGATATTTTCGTTTGGAACTCCAAGTGATGATGCTAAATTAGCATTACCTACCATGTATCTATATTCACCTTCAGCAGGCATATAGTATTTAGGTTGTAAAAGTCTAATCATTAACATTAAATCTTCACTTGATGCATGGTGTAATATACTTTTATCTTTTGGAATAGATATAATGTTACAACCAAGCATTGCTAAATCATTTTCTATTTTAACCAACTGTTTTTCTGTTGAATCATATCTAGGTTCAGCAAATACAAATGAGTCATTTGGTTTTAATTTAATATATTTATCATAACCATTTATTATCTTACTTATTGCTGAAAAAGGATATGCTCTATCATCACTAATTAATAGTATTGCATTACTATCATCAATATTAGATAGATCTCCAAGTAAACCTTCACTAATATTTAAATAATTATTTTCAAGTCCAAAATTTACAACATTCTGTAGTTTCTTACCCATAATAACTATTTTACGGTGTGAATTAGCTGCACTATCAAATATTTCCTGAATAGTATATAAATGTGTTGGAAATACTGAAAAAAGTAAACGATCAGGATAATGTGATAATGTATCTTTAAAAAATGATTTTAAACGATGATTTGGAGAAGTATGACCAGGCTTTTCTGAAAAAACAGATTCACTTAATAAACAAAGCACATTTTGTTTACCAACATATGCTATTTTTCCAAGATCCATTCCATAAGCGCCTTCCATAGTTGGATCTATAATAAAATCTCCTGTATAACAAATAGATCCATCTTTTGTATTTAAACAATACATAACAGCATCTGGACAACTATGAGATACAGATATTGGGAAAACACTATTTTCACCAAAATCAATTTTTTTATGTGGATTAACATCAATGATATTAGTTTCTGGCACTCCATCTTCTAATAAATTATATTTAGTAAACTTTGTTGCATATATTTTAATATCAGGTATTTCACGAACTAAATCCGCAACTCCTCCAAAATTTTCATAATGACTATGAGTTAAAAATACACCTTTTATTCTATTTTTATTCTCAACCAAATATGAAAAATCAGGAATAATATAATCAATTCCAAAAAGGTTTCCTGATGCATATTTTAAACCGCAGTCGAAAACAAATATGTCATCATCAACATCTATAACATATAAGTTTTTACCGTTTTCATCTAATCCACCCATACTAAAAATCTTTATTTTACTCATATATAATCACCTTTTCTATTAATTTATAAAGTTCTTTTCAGTAAAGGTATTATATCAAAAAAATGATTTAATTGCAAATTAGATAGAATTATTCTCACTTAAATGTTCCTCCAAAGGAAGAACTTTTAAGTTATAAAATTTTATATGTTTGACTAGAATATCAATAAACATTTCATCTAAATTATCATCTAAATAAATAATTGATCCGTTTTTAACATTACTAATATGCTTAATAAAATTAGTATTATTAAATAAATAAGTAGGTTTAACTCTTCTTTTATAACTTAAACAATCACTTTCACTTAAAATAATGCAGTAATTTGGATTATTAAAATAAGTATATTTTATATTATTATTTTTTAAATAATCAATACTTTTATTAGTGAAATTAATAATTATTGACACAGCCTTCCTTTGAATATTTCCTTGAGTTATTATTTTTTCAGGATAATCATTTATAGAAATAATTGGTTTTACCTCGTCATATACCAAACTATTTAAATTAAATACATTCTGACTTTTCATATTATTATAGCTTTTTTCGACATTAACAACTAGTCCATTAAGTCCAGGAGTTATTTCGTTCCCATCTATTTTTGCATTAATAGATGAAATTATATTGTCTTCTTTAAATGTTACAATTTCTTTTTTTAGTGGAGTATTATTTTGGGCTATTACTGCTATTTTTTCAGTGTAATAAAAACTAAAAATCATAAAAATAATAATTACAAAACTTTTGAAATATTTTTTCATAAAATCTCCTTATAAGATTTTATGAAATAAAATAATTTTTATTAAAAAAAGAAATTAAGATTTAACTTAATTTCTTTATAATTATTTCTGCACCTTTTTTTGGTTCCGTAAATAAAGATTCATATACAAGTTTATTTTTTCTTAATTGTTCAATAAAAAGAATTTCTTCATTAGTAATAGATTTAAATTTATCTACACAATTTTCAACCGTTTTAACTAAATTATCAGAGCCAAGCAAATAATCAGATGATACACCGAATATTTCCATAAAAGCTATTATATTTTCAATTGTTGGTTTCCTTTTACCATTTTCGTAACAAGAGATAAGCGATTTACTAACACCAAGCATATCTGCAAGAGTATGTTGGTTTAATCCCTTATTTATTCTTAATGTCCTTAATCTATCACCTTTAAACATATTTTATACCTCACTTTATATTTGTAGTATATAGCACTAGCTTTTATGTTAGTCTTTTATGATTAATTCTAATTATTAGATTCATCATTTTCAATGTTAAGTTCATCTGTTTTAGATTTTCTTTTTGTAAATCTCTTAGCAAGCCAAAACATATTATGAGCTTGCTCCACTTTTCCAAGAGGTGTACTTCTCATTTTACGATCCATTTCTTCTCTTGCTTTTCTTCTTGCAGGCATTGATAAATCTTTAGCCAAATATTTCGCATCAGAGCCCATTTCATTAAGTACTCTTTTACCTTTTGATTCACCATCATCCTCAAGGCCTTTAACTTTACATTTTTTTGCTACCTTAGTAAACATATCAATATATTCTTGATTTAAAGGACTACTTGCAAACTTTGTTTCAAAGTCCATTGCATCTTTACATGTTTTACCAAATTCTTCAATACGTGAAAATAATTCATCAATATCTTTTTGAACTTCATCAGTAATTTCATATGACATACTGAATGAGCTTTTTCTTGCATCAATACTATTTTTTACACTTGCATCCATTTCTTTTTCACCTGTTCCTTTATATTTCATTAAATAAATATGGATTTGAATCTAAATCATCAACAATATCATCTAAACTCTCACCATTATTTTTTCTGCTTTCAATATATTCTTTTATTTCATCTGAATCCAAATTAAAAATATACGGATTTGCATCAAATAAAATATTTAAAGTTGTAAAACCATAATTAGTTAAAGTCATTACAACATCAACAATCTCTTCTGTGGTATTACTTAGAAACATAGGATTACTACTAATTATGTTTCTTACTTGATTATCAGTACAATCAAGTTCTTTTAACATATTTTCTTTAAAAACAATTTCTTGCACTGATAAATCATTTATCTTTGGATTTACTTCTAACATACATTTAATTGTTTCTTCACTTATACCTAAACTATATAATTCATTCATCTTTCAATACCTTTTTCTCTTATATATGGATATTTTTTTAATAAGTCATTATTTGTCACTCCATAAATATCAAATATTCGTTTGCTTCCTATAAATAACTTTCTAAAATTATTTGCATCGATTTCGACATTGTTTTCGGTATAAAACATATACCTCGCATAGGATAAACTAATACTTTGCATCAAATTTTTTGGATAATTAACAAAAACATCATGAAATCCAATAGAGTTATAAAAATCAATTTTTTCTTTCATAGTTTCAAAACTAAACTCAATTATAGACGGCATAGAAACAGTCATAGAAATGACTTCTTCTCTCTTGTAACCAAGAGAAATTAAAAAATTGATTCTTTTATTATAATAATCAGGACTATAATATAATAAACGAGTATGAACAGAAGTTATTTTAATAACATCTTCCTTTTTGTAACCCAAAGACATATAGTATGATATTTTATCTCTAACAAAATCCTCTTTAAAAGATAATATTCCAGGAAATCTTTTTATCATTTTAAGCAAGTCTGCTTTCTTATATCCTAAAGAAATGTACGTATTAATTTTCATTTCTATATAATCACTAGAGTAGTATAGCATCTGTGGAAATATAGATACCATTTTTTTAATTTCTTCTTTGGTGTAGCCGTATACTAAATAATTTTCCATTTTTTCATATAGTTTTTCACCAGAAGCACAAAAAACTCGTGGTTCAGTCCGAATCATTTTAATAATATCTTTTTTATCAAAGCCATATAGTGTTAACTTTTCCAAACGTTCTGAAAAACCATCAGTACTATAAGTAAATATTGAAGGAGCCTTCTTAAGCATATAAATTATATTTGTTTTTGTAAATCCATAAGATTCAAAAAAACTTATTTTTTCTGGTAGAGATTCCATTGATACACCTAATAATGATGGCTGTTTTTTAATTGAATTTAAAACACTTTGTCTATCTATTCCATAATCAACGAAATAGTTAATTTTTTTGTTTAAAATCTCAATATTGTATCCAAGAGTTCTCGGAACGGATAACATTACGTATTTTATATTATCTATAGAGAAATTTAAATCGGATAACCACTTTGATAAAATTTTAAATTTGATTAATAAATACCTGTGATTATGAGTACTACAAAAATGTGAATTTAAAAATTTATCTATTTCTTCTTGTGTAAATCCAAAATCTAAAAGCTCTTTTTCAAGCATAAAAACCACCTATAAATATAATAACATAAAATAACCAGGAACTATAATGTTTCCTGGTCGATTTACTTATATTTTATATAATTAATTGAAGCTTTTATTAAAATTTTGTAATTTATTATTCAGAAGCGTCATCTTGTTTTTTACTAGATAGGAAAGTTACCTTCTCTGCCACAACTTCTGTAATATACTCTTTTTTATCATTTTTTTCATAAGAAGAGACTTGTATTCTCCCTTTAATACCAACTATATCTCCTTTCTTACAATATTCTGAAGTTGATGTTGCTATTGCATCCCACAAAACACATCTTATAAAATCAGTATCATATTCTCCATTTTGATTTTTATAACTTCTTGGAACTGCAACATTAAAAACAGACTTCTTATGACCTCCTTCAATTGAAACTGCCTCAGGATCAGAAGTAAGTCTTCCAACTAGTACTACTTGATTTAACATATTAATTCTCCTTTCATACAAAAAGAAAATATCATTTAAAAAATAAAATATCAAAAGTCAAAAAAAGGATTTTTGTGCAACAAATAGTTCAAAAAAATAAATTAAATTAAAAAAGTGGTCTTCTAGACCACTTTTTGATTACAAAAAATTAATTTTTCAACAATCTATTTAATTCAACAGCATACTCCATTGGAAGTTCTTTTTTAAACTCATCAACAAAACCTAAAACAAGTAAATTTTTAGCAGCATCTTCTGCAATACCTTTTTCTTTTAAATATAATAGTTCTTCTTCACTTACCTTTGATATTGTTGCTTCATGCTCTAAAATACTACTATTATTATCTAGTATATTTTTTGGATAAGTATCGCTTTTAGATAAATTATCTAAAAGAATCGTATCACATTTTATATTAGCTCTACTATTTACTGCGTTTTTACTAATTTTTGTTGTTCCTCTATAGTTAGCAACTCCACCATCTTTTGCGATGGATTTACTTATAATACTACTTTTAGTATTTTTCCCTAAATGAATCATTTTAGCTCCAGCATCTAAAACTTGTCCTTCTTTAGCATAAGCAATACTTATAGAATTACCTGATGAATAATCACCTTTTAAAATACATGATGGATATTTCATAGTTACCTTACTACCAATATTTCCATCTATCCATTCCATCTTACCATATTCATCAACAATAGCTCTTTTAGTAACTAAATTATAAACATCATTACTCCAGTTTTGAATTGTTGAATACCTACACTTAGCTTTAGGATGAACAAATATTTCTACGACACCTGCATGAAGTGATGCTTTAGCATGAGAAAGCGCTGTGCACCCTTCAATATATTCAAGTTCAGCTCCTTCATCTACAATAATAATTGTTCTTTCAAACTGACCTAAACTTTCGGATTCAATACGAAAATAACTTTGAAGCGGTCTATCAAGTTTTGTATATGGTGGAACATATATAAAACTGCCACCACTCCAAAAAGCTCCATTTAAAGCTGTAAATTTATTTTCGTTATAATTTACTAGACTATTAAAATATTTTTTAAATAAGTCTTCGTGATTTTTAAGAGCATCATCTGTACTACAAAATATTAAACCCTCATTACTTAAACTTGTGTTATGATAAACAACTTCACTTTCAAATTGATTTGTAACACCACCAAGGTATTTACATTCAGCATCAATAACGCCAAGTTCATTAAATGTATTTTTAATATCTTTTTCTACATTATCCCAGTTATCAGTATTTTTAGATTTGTTATCCCTATAATAATTTATATCATCATAATTTATATTAAGTTTTGGACCAAAATCAGGTTCTTCTAAATTTAAATATGCTTCATATGATTTTAATCTAAAATCAAGCATCCATTTAGGTTCACCTTTTTTATTTGATAAATCTATAATAAAATCTTTAAGATCAGTTTGCATAACTATACCTCTTTCTTGACTATGATACTACATTATTAAATACAAATAAAGATAAAACATTTGGCAAAGTCAATATAAATATGTATAATATTTATAGTAAAGGGTAATAAAAATGAATCAAATGGGATATTACAATGACATTGATTTTGGTAATTCATATTTTACTTATCACCAAGGTGATAATTCTTTAAGATGTCAGAACAATATTCTATATTACGAAGGACCTAGTTCTTTTATAGTAGGAAGATGTGGAGTTCAAAAAGGTGAATGCATAAACCTTGGTAGTTTTCGAATAGGTACAATAGATAATCCTGTATGGAAACTTGAACCACACGTACTTTTCTTTTTAATAAAAGAATATATTAACATTCAAAATACCTCAGATAACTTACCAAAATATTTTGAAATACTAGAGGGATTGCTTAATAAAAGCATATTAACAACTGAAGAAACAAAACTTATTATGGCATTTACAGATTATTATAAAACTTTAAAAAAATATGAAAAATATTTACGTGGTGGACTTCTTGATAACTTTGATACTATTAGTAAATGGCTTAACAAAGAATTAAGTTCTGGTAAAAATACATCAGGTTATAAGCAGTTATATAATGGTTTATTTGAAGAAGTTAAAAATAATGAAGAACAAACAAATACTACTCAAGGTAACTCAAATGTTATTGCAAGAACAAGAATTGGAAGTGTTCCAAGAAATACCAATTTTATTCCACAGCAATCAAGTGATTCATTCTTTAATGAATTTAATGATTCAAAACTCGCATTTACAAATCTTATCATGATTATATTCTTAATCATAATTACTGTTGCAATCGTTCTAACACTTTTATTCTTATAAAAATTAAACTCTCAGTAGTAATACTGAGAGTTTTTTTATTATTTACTTTCTAAAATTAATTTAATTGCTGTTTTTTGTTCATTATTTATGATTACATCACTAAAAGCCGGTGTTACAACAATATCATCTCCACTTGGAGTTACAAATCCTCTAGCAATAGCAATTGCTTTAATTGCTTGATTTAAAGATCCTGCTCCAATTGTTTGAATTTCTAAACATTTTTTTTCACGAAAGATATTAGCAATCGCACCTGCAACTTTACTTGGATTAGATTTTGATGATACTTTTAATATTTCCATAATTTCTCCTTCCACAATAATATATATGAAAAAAGGAAAAGAAATATTATTCTTTTTCCCATCTTGTATAACTTCCACATGGAAGTACTAAACTAGAATTTTCCATAGGTATACATAACTCATCGCTTGATATTATACCCTTTTTCTTAATAGTAAATTTTAATACACTTTCTAAAATTGTTTTAGATAAACCTGTTGTGTATGAATTAATAATAAATAAAAGTGGATCATCAGATAATATTTCAGAGCACATTTCTACAAGTTTATATAAATCAGTTTCGATATTCCAAACTTCACTTTTACTTCCTCTACCAAAAGAAGGAGGATCCATTAAAATAATATCGTATTTATTACCTCTATTAATTTCTCTTTTAACAAACTTTCTTACATCATCTACTATATATCTAATAGGTTTATCTGATAAACCTGAAGCTTCAGCATTTGTTTTTGCCCATTCTACCATTCCACGAGAAGAATCAACATGAACAACACTAGCTCCAGCAGAAAGAGCAGCAATTGATGCTCCACCAGTATATGCAAATAAATTTAGGACTTTAACATCTTTTCTTCCACTCTTTCTAATTTTTTCTCTAATTAAGTCCCAGTTATAAGCTTGTTCTGGAAATAAACCTGTATGTTTAAAACCCATTAGTTTTAAGTTAAATGTTAAATCTTTATAATGTATATCCCATTTATCATTAAGTTTATTATTTATTATTTCCCAGTTTCCACCACCGGATTTACTTCTGTGATAAATTGCATCAATATCATTCCATAGTTCTGGATAAGTTTTATTAGGCCATAAAATTTGTGGATCTGGTCTTAAAAGTTTAAAACCATTCCATACTTCAAGTTTCATTCCATCAGCCATGTCAAGAAGTTTATATTCATCAAAATTCTCAATAATTTTCATATAAAAACCTACTTAATAATATTTACTTTATCTATTAAAGGAAGTTTTTTTGCTTTTCCCCAAAGAGCATAGATGATTCCAATAATACTAAGAATAAATAACATAAACCCAATTACACCAAAAGGAAATCTTATCCACCATGGTGTAGTTGAAACGCAGCTTCCAACTTTTCTTCCAAGTACGTAAGTACAACTTTCTTTTACCTTTATCTGATAAAACATAATTGCAGCAATAGTATAAAATACCCATACTAATAGTAAGTTCATCCCTTGAACTGCATGATAATATGCATATTTATGTTCTTTACCTTTAAAATAAGGAATTAATGCAAAAGGTCCAAGATAAGAAAGCATTGCAAGTCCACGATAGCTTTCTATTTCTTCATCTTTATAATCACTACTTGTATCTTCTGTTTCAAGTATCTTTTCAATATTGTCTCCTACTCTGTTAAAGAAATCTTTCCCCTTTTTTGTTTTCTTTTCTTTTTTTGGTTCATTTGTTTTTTTCTCTGATTTCTTTTCAGTTTTTAATTCTTCACCACAGTTACTACAAAATTTTGCTTTTGCTGTAACTTCTTTTTTACACTTAGGACATTTTTTCATATGAAATCACTCCTCTACAAACATTATAATATAAAAAAAGATGGTTTACACCACCTTTATGAATAATTGACATTAACTTTATTCGTCTTTATTATCTTTAATAATAACTTTTTTTAGTTTTTTTACTCGTTCCATAATCCTAAATTTAGGGAACGCATTTTTTATATGTTTATACCAAAATGTATTATTATCAATCCACTCTATTACTTTAGATTTAATTGCAGCTGTATTATCAGCTTTTTCTTTCTTAATTTGTGATTTTATTTTTGTCATTACTTTCATTGATATAAAATTATCAACTAAATATAAAACAAGTAAAGTAACTGCAATTATATATTTTAGTTTTGGATTTAAAAGACCAACTAAATATATTATTTTTGGATGTACACTATATAAAATAATTGTTGCACCCATACCAAATGGAAGCATTGTTTCAAGACATATTCTTCCGTTAATATTAAACCTTTTTGTTGAATAGTCCCACCATCTAGCTTTAAATAACTTTTCCATAACAAATGATGTTAAATATTCAAGCACTGAACAGACGAAAATTGATTTTAAAAAGATACTAAGCAAATCATTATCATCACAACCAATAAGAAGAATTATTAAAACAACACCATAACCATATATTGGACAAATAGGTCCAAGTAAAAAACCTCTATTTACAAATTTTTTATCATCAATATATTTACAAACTACTTCCAAAACCCATCCAATAAATGAATAAATAATAAAGTATAAAAAATAATTAGAAAATGTATTCATATATCCTCCAATTAATCTGCTTCTACTACTGTTGCACTTATAATATTTTCATCAATTAATAAATCATAAAGATCATCTCTAACTGTGTTAATAACAAGTCTGCTAATATCTGGTAAATTATAGTAATAACTAATATTATAATATTCTCGATTATAATTTTTAGGACCTGTAATATACTCTAGTTTTAAACTAGGAGAGCATGCGTCATATACAAAAAGTGTATCATCAATTTCTAAATCATCATATGATGCAACTTTGTACCTATCAATTAAATCTTTAATTATATTAATTTTATTTCTATCAACTTTGTAAATAGTTTTTATAATTGGATCACTATGCATTTCTGCATCAGATAAAGTAACTGTTCTTTTTTTTATATCTAACTTTATACTATGAGTATTTCCAAGCATATCACCACTACATGAATATGTTACTTCTACTAAATCACCATAATCTTTTTCGTTCTTTTTATCTTTCTCATTATTTTTAATATAAAGAGCGCAAATTCCTGCAATAGTAATAATTAATAGAATTAAGATAAAAAGAATATATTTACTCTTCTTTTTCATAAAAATCATCTTTTTCTAAAATAATTATAGCATATATAATATATATTTATATAAAAAACACAAATGCTTGGCATTTGTGTTTTAAGATCTTCCTCTATATTTATTTTTACTTTCTTCTACTTTTTTATTTAAATATTCAGTCATTTCTGGATTTTTATATATAGCCTTTGAAAACTTTATATCATAAACAAAAAAGCTATCTGATGCATATTTATCAATAAGTTCTTTAAGTAATTCTTTACTTATTGAGTGCATGTTAATTAAATGTGCTGCATTATGTGATGATTTTGATAAAAATTTACATACTTCATCAAATTTCATAATTTTATTTATAACGATGTGTTGTGAATAACCTATTTTACAGCAATCTCTTTGATCATCATTATATAAAAAATATGGTGGAAATACTGTTATAACACCAACAGCAATTGGAGCATCATATCCTGCAAATGCTAAAATATCAAGATTAGCACTCGTTCCAAAACAAAAACTATTTTGACCAACAGCCATATCACCGTGTTCAAAATATTCTACGTTTTCTTTAAATTCCATTGGATTATCTGCAACTAATGATAAAAATTTACCATCTACATCTAAAAATAGTTTATAACCTACTATTGGATGCTGATGATTAACATTATTTATATCACTATAATCATAACCTTGAGTCTCCATATTATCACCAAATTCATTTAATAGTATTATACAGTATTATATCAACAAATCAAGAAAAAAATCGACAATTAAAAATCTCTTTTATATAATATATATGTAAACTATATAATTAACTGGAGGTCTATTATGAAATTAAATATAAGTAATTTATCAAATATTATTAATGGTGAAATTTATGGCCCTGTACTTGACATAAATATACACTCTTTTTCTAAAGATACAAGAACAATTAATAATGGTGATGTATATATAGGTATTAAGGGTGAAAATTTTGATGGTAATACTTTATATAATGAAGCTTTTGAAAAAGGTGCTATATTATGTATCTTAGAAAAAGCATCATTTGATTATAAAGAAGTTGATAAACCTATAATTTTAGTAGATAGTTCTTTAGAAGCACTTAAAAATATTGGAGAGTATTATAGAAATAATTCAAACGCAACATTTATTGCCGTTACAGGAAGTGTTGGAAAAACTTCAACTAGAGATATGATTTACAGCGTTGTTTCTAAAAAAGATAAATCACTAAAAACGTTAGGTAACTTTAATAATAATATTGGTCTTCCCTTAACATTAACAAGACTTACAGATGAAAAATTTGCAGTTATTGAAATGGGAATGAATAATTTAGGAGAAATTGACTATTTATCCAAGATTACTAAACCTCATATAGCTGTAATTACTAATGTTACAACAGCGCATATTGGTAACCTTGGTTCAAGAGAAAATATTTTAAAAGCTAAACTAGAAATTAAAAACGGTCTAGTTGAAGGTGGAAAACTAATTATTAATAACGATAATGATATGCTTCATAATTATTATTTAGAAAATAAAGAAAATACAATAACTATAGGTATTGAAAACCCAAGTGACATTATGGCCAGCAACTTAGAAATAAAAGATAGTAAATATTATTTTGATATAACATATCAAGATAATATTTACCATGCAAATGTACCTATTTTAAGTGTTGCATTTATATATAATAGTTTAATAGCATTTGCAGTTGGAGTGCTTACAAATATTGAAGTAGAAAAAATTCTAGATGGAATAAGTTCTTTTGAATTAACAGAAAATAGAATTGATTTTGTTGATTCAGATAAAGGCTATAAAATTATAAATGGTTGCTATAATGCTAGTGTTGATTCAATGAAATCATCACTAGAAATATTAAAAAATACCAAAGGAAACAAAAAAATAGCTGTGCTTGGAAATATGCTTGAACTTGATAACTATTCTAAAGAGCTTCATGAAGAAGTTGGAACATACACAAATGGTTTAGATATATTAATAACAGTTGGTAGTGATGCTAAGTATATTGCAAAAACAAGTTCTTCAAAAGAAATATATTCTTTTGATAACAATGAAGATGCCATAAATAAGTTAAAAGAAATTTTAGAAAAAGATGATGTTGTATTAATTAAAGCATCTAATGGAATGAAATTTATTAATATATTTAATGAAATAAAATAAAAAGAAGGTTTTAACCTTCTTTTTTAATTTTCATTAATACATTTAAGTACTTCTTCTTTATCGCTAAAATGGACTTTTTCAGTTCCAATTATTTGATAGTTTTCATGACCTTTACCAAGAACCATTAAAATATCATTTTCACCAAGCATACTAAATGCTTTTTTTATTGCCTCTCCTCTATCATAAATTACCTCATAGTTATTTCCAGTCAAATGACCTGTAATATCATTCATAATTTGCTTTTCATCTTCAGTTCTTGGATTATCATTTGTAAAAATAGCATAGTCAGAATACTTTAATGTTTCATCAGCCATAATAGGTCTTTTTGTTCTATCTCGATCTCCACCACAACCAATAATAGTTATTATTTTACCTTTTTTAAATTTTGTAACATTTTTTAAAACGTTAGTTACAGCATCAGGTGTATGAGCATAATCGATAAAAATACTATTTGTTTTATATTTAATTAATTCCATACGACCAGAAGGAGCAGAAATTTCATTTGTTATAGTTATAATATCTTCGATATTATAACCCATTTTATTAACTAGCACTAAAGCCGTTAAATAATTATATACATTATATGAACCAACCATATTTATATTTACTTCATATTCTTTATTTAAATATGAAAATTTAATATTAGTACCAAGATGAGATAACTTTACATCAAGTATATTTACATCACCATTATCTTTACTAATAATAACATTGTTATTATCAGGATTAATAAATTCCTTATATGTTGAGTCATCACCATTTATAACTGCAATTTTATCTCCCCTAGTTTTATAAAATAGTTTTCTTTTAGCAGCAATATAATTTTCAAAAGTTTTATGATAATCTAAATGATCTTGTGTTAAATTTGTAAATGCTACTTCATCAAATTCAAGTCCATGAATTCTATTCATGTCAAGAGCATGAGAACTAACTTCCATTACAAGAGCTTCGCAATTATTTTCTTTAGCTTCCAAAAACATTTTATATAAGAGATCTACATCAGGTGTTGTATTATTAAGTTCTTCTTTATGACCTTCATAATAAAAACCAATAGTACCAATATAAGCACATTTTTTACCAAGTTTATTTAAAAGTTGATATACAAGATAACAAATAGTTGTTTTACCATTAGTTCCTGTAACTCCAATTAACTTCATATCTTTAAATTTTGGATAGTAATTATTATATAAATAATCTTCTAAATATTTTCTTGTATCTGGAACTATTTGTGTTTCAACACTATAACTTCCATGTTCACATATAATTTTTGTTGCTCCATTATTTATTGCACTTTCAATAAAGTCATGACCATCTGTATTAACATTTTTTATAGCTATAAAAGTATCCCCTTTTTCAACTTTTCTTGAATCTGTTCTTAGCATTATCTACTCACCTCTATATAATTTATTATAACATACTATATATAATTACTTTCTTATTTATATATCAAAAAGCGATACTTTTACAGTATCGCTATATTAACAAAGTGGCGTCCCCAAGAGGATTCGAACCTCCGACCTACCCCTTAGGAGGGGGTTGCTCTATCCAGCTGAGCTACGGGGACACAACAATATTTTAACACATCATAAAAAAAGATAGAATTAAAATTCTATCTTATATTTATAAAATTACATAAAAACAATATATAAAGAGCCATTTTTCCACCAATATTAAATCTTAAACCTTCATAAGCAGAAATAATTAAATCAGAAACGCACACAATCCATGCCTCTTTACTTTTTGGTTTACCATCTTTAATCTTTACCTTTTCATCAGGATTAATAAATGGAATAATTGATCTAAAGAATGTATGGTGAAACATATGCGTTTTAATAATGTCTGCTTCTTTATCAGATATATTAAAGCACTCTTTTGCGTTAATTGCACTTGTATATGGATGGTTTAAATAACTATTAGCTTGACTTTCTTTTCTTCCACCAAAGAAAAAATCATGCAATACACCAGCTCTTGTTGTTTCAACAACATTAGCTTTGGTATGTTTTGCAATTTTATATGAAAGTTTAGATACTCTTATTAAATGATCATATTTATTAGTATTATGATGAGTATCTTCTTTTAAACTTTTGAATTTATCGTCAGTAATAATATTTGAAACAATATCATAATATTCTTTCATACACATTTCCTTCCGTGCATTAAAATTATATCATATTTAGTAAAAAAATCAAATTACACAGATACCTAATACACTTTATGAATGTAAAGTCAAAAATATTAATTAAACAAAAAAAGCCATGTATTATGGCTTTTTTACTTTACATTTGGTGACCTGTATGGGATTCGGACCCATGTATGTAACCTTGAGAGGGTTATGTGTTAAACCACTTCACCAACAGGCCATCACATATAAAAAGATTTTACTAAATTATTTTATAATTGTAAATGAAAAAAATAAGCTTTCGCTTATTTTTAGCATTTGAAATCGCTTGCTTCCATAGCTTTCTTGAAATCATCTTTAGAAAGTTTAGAAAGATCAGATTTACTATATCCCATTAGGCTAGCAGCATCAGAAATTTTAACTGTTTTTCCACTACATTTAGCTTCTTTGTATAAAGCACAAACCATTTGAGCTTCTTCCTTACTAGATGCTGTCATTTCCATAGAAATATTAGTAACTTTATCATTTTTAATTGTAGCTGTTACTTTTCCTTCATCACTTTTACAAGTAACTTTATTAGAACCACAACCAGTTAATAAAAATAAACTAGCTAGTCCTAGAACTGCAACTTTTTTCACTTTTACCTTACTCCTTCCTATATAAATTTTACTAAATATTTTTTCGTTTGTAAACATATTATATTTAATTTAAAAAATTTTTATAATCCATACCTAAATATTTGCTTTTTTTACCTAGTCCAGGCATTGTCATAATGTCTCCCATATATATAACTATAAAGCCTGCACCATTTTGAACAAGAATATCTGTTACTGTCATAGTAAAATCTTTAGGCCATCCAAGAACATCTTTATTATCAGTAATAGATGCTGGGGTTTTTGCAATACATATAGGTAATTTTTCATACATAGTATCTTTTATTTTTGCTATTTTTTCTTTTGCAAGATCAGTATATTCTATTCTATTTGCACCATATAAGTTACAAACTTTCTCAATTTTTATGTAAATATCTTCATCTGTTGAATATACTTCATATTTGATATTATTATCTTCTAAATTCTTGATTTTTGAAGCAAGTTCTAAACATCCATCTTCACCATCTTGATACATTGTTGATATTACAAAATCAACGTTAAAACTATCAACATAATCTTTTAAATATTTAATATCTTCATCAGTATCATCATTAAACTTGTTAAGTGAAACAATAATATTAGAATTAAATTTCTTCATTAAATTTATATGAAAACCAAGATTACAAATACCTTTTTCTAAACTACCTTCACCATTATATTTAAGAGCCTTAATTGTTGCATTTATAACAACAGCATCTGGATATATTTTATTAAGTCGACATTTAATATCGAAAAATTTTAAAGCACCCATGTCACTACCAAAACCTGCTTCAGTAATAACATAATCACAAACACCAAGAGCATAATTAGTTGCAATTATACTATTGCAACCATGTGCAATATTTGCAAATGGTCCACCATGAATTATGGCTGGATTATTATATCCAGTTTGAACTAAATTAGGTTTTATAGCATCTTTTAAAAGAATTGTTAATGCATCAGTACATTTTAAATCCTTTGCAAATACAGGTTCATCACTTTCGTTATAACCAACAATTATATTATCAAGTTTATTTTTTAAATCATCAATATCTTTTGAAAGACAAAGAATTGCCATAATCTCACTTGCTGGAGTTATAACAAAAGTATCACCTCTATTATCAAGTTTAACACTTCTTAGTGCTCTATCATTAACGTCCAAACATCTTTTAAAAATTACATCTTTTATTTTTAACTCATTACCTTGAAATATATGGTTATCAATAACCGCAGAAAGTAAATTATTAGCACTTGTTATAGCATGAAAATCTCCGTTAAAATGAAGATTAATATCATTAACAGGTTCAACAACTGCTTTTCCTCCACCAGCAGCTCCACCTTTAGTTCCAAAAACAGGGCCTAAAGAAGGTTCTCGTAAAACAACAATTGATTTTTCACCCAATTTATTAAGTGAATCATTAAGACCAATACTAAGTGTTGTCTTACCTTCACCCTGAGGTGTTGGATTAATAGATGTAACTAAGATTAACTTAGCTTTTTTATTATCACATTTGTAATTACTAATCTTAGCTTTATAATTACCATAAGGTTCTATATTATCCTCTATATTAATTTTTTTTGCTACTTCAAAAATATTTAACATATCTTTCATGTAATCACCTTCTTTATATTTATTAATATATATATTATTTAAAAAAATAATGTACATTTATTACATTATTTTATTAAATTAATTCTTTTATTTAATTCATTAGTACTAAGTAATTTTAGTATTTCATATAAATCTGGAGTCATTGACTTAGTAGTTATTGCTACTCTAATTACAGTAGATACATCAGCAACGCTACCTTTATAATTATCAGGGTTTTCTTTATATGCTTTCATATCAGTACAATAACCTAACTTTTCAGATAACTCTTTAACTTTATTAAACCAAGTATCTTTATCATCACTACTACTATAGTAATCATTAAAATATGTATTAACGATATTTTTAATATCATTTAAATCATTTATTTTACCCCACTCATAAGATAATTCATGTTTATCAAAAAGTTCTGGGAACATATACCATATTTGATTTTCAATATCAGAATAATATGCATAATCTTTTCTTGGTTTTTTTTGTTCTCTTTCGATATTTAGTATAGATTTTGTATAATCAATATCTTCAGAAATAATATCTGCAAATTCTTTGTTATATTCATTAGCCCAGTTTAATAAATTATCATATACTTCATCTTTAGTCATCTTTGAAATAATATTTCTTGAAATATTATCAAGTTTATCAAGATCAAAGAAAGCTCCAGATGATGACATTTTTTTTGGGCTATATACAAACTCATAGAATTTTTTATCTGGGTTTTGTGTATGCCACTCTTCATAGTTACTATTAATAATTGTCATTAAAGCTTCTATAACAGCTTCTGTTGGATATCCTTTATCTTTGTAATATGCCATTGAAGCTTCAGGATCTTTTCGCTTAGATATCTTTCTTACACTATTACCATCTTTTTTAACAAGAAGTGGTGTGTGAACATATTTTGGAGCTTTAAAACCAAATGCTTTAAATAACTCTAAGTGTTTTGGCAAACTAGAAAGCCATTCTTCACCTCTTACAACATGAGTCGTATGCATTAAATAATCATCTACAATATGAGCAAAGTGATACGTTGGAAGTTTATCAGATGATTTCATAATAACAAAGTCTTCATCATTCTGTGAAAGTTCTAGTGTTCCTTTTACTAAATCTTCAGTTTTAAATTTCAGATCAAAATTACCTTCTGATTTAAATCTAATAACATATTCTTCACCATTTTGAATTTTTTTAATTTGTTCATCTATTGGTAAAACTCTACATTTAGCATATCTTCCATAATATCCTGTTCTGAATTTTCTTTCTTCTTGATGTTTTCTAAGTTCATCTAATTCTTCTTTAGTACAAAAACATGGATATGCTCTTCCAATTTCTATTAAATATTTTATAAATGTGTGATATATTTCTTTTCTTTCGCTTTGAAAGTATGGTCCATAACTACCTTTTATTTCACCGTTATACTCACTTTCATCAGGTATAATATTATAGTGATTAAGTGATTCATAAATTAAATCAACAGCTTCTTTTACTTCACGTTTAGTATCTGTATCTTCTATCCTTAGATAAAATAAACCATTACTATTTTTAGCTAAAACATAATCAATTATTGCTTGATAAAAACCACCCAAATGCATATAACCTGTAGGTGATGGTGCAAATCTAGTAACTTTTGCTCCTTCAGGTAAATTTCTTTCAGGATACATATTTTCATAATCCGCTATAGTTTTTGTTATATCTGGAAATATAGCATTAGCAAGATCTTTATTTGTCATTTATATCACTCATTTCATTACTAAAATTAATGGTTGCCCAGATAGGATTCGAACCTATGGAATGTCAGGGTCAGAGCCTGATGCCTTACCGCTTGGCTACTGGGCAATAAATTTCCTTAATAGTATAGCAAAAAAAATAACATTTTTAAATGTTATTTTAGTTTTTTATAAAAAACTCATCATGTTTTTATATTCATCATATTTATCTTTTAGTTTATGTATATTTACATGTTCTTCCGGTAAGTCATTACTAATATAATTTATAATTTTATTTTTAATAGACAAAATATCTTTTAAATATAATAATAATTTATCATATATTTTTTCATTACATACACATGACATTAAATTTAATAGTATTTTTTCGTTATTTTCTAAATTGATAACTATGTCATGGACTAATTTTTTATTCTTCATTTATTAACACCACACATATCAAGTATTTCAAGGACAGTATCCATTCCATCATATAAAACATCTAAAGCATCAGAATATATTTTTTTTAAATTATTATCTATACTGTTAGTTTTAATATTTTTTAAATTATTATAGGAAAAGTAATTTGATAAAAATAACTCTTCCAATAATTTGACTTCACTTTTATTAATCATATTTATTATTCTTTCTATTATAAATGATAATTTCATCATTTTTTATTACTACACTTGATTCATAAAATGATTTCATTAATTTATATAGTTCATATATATCAGATAAAGAACAAAGCTCAGTTGATGAGTGCATGGCAAGTTGTGGTGCACCTATATCAATTGATAGTGCACTTAAATGTCTTAAACTTATACCACTTAAAGTAGATCCTCCAGTTAAATCATTTTTAGTTGTTGAATCTTGATATTTAACATTATTTAAATTACATATTGTTTTTATAATAGATGAAGATAAAGCATTAGTTGTTGACGTAGTTTCTTTAATAATAGCGACACCTTTACCTAAATATACTTTACCTGTATCATCAGTATATTCATCATGATTTGGATGAACTGCGTGTGTATTATCAGATGATACAATTATTGATTTATAAAGAGATATGGAAATATCAATACTAATAGATGAACATATCCTTTTTAAAACATCAATTAAAAAATTACTATCCGCACCTTCCTCTGTTAAACTACCTATTTCTTCATTATTAAAAGAACAAAACACTTTAATATTATTACTTTTGGATTCTAAAAAACTTTCCAAGGCTGCATAAACACTTGTAAGATTATCTATTCGTGGTGATAAAAGTAAATCATTACTTATATCAAGTACTTGAGGTTTAGAATTATTATATAAATATAAATCATAATCAATAATATTTTTTATATTATACTTATTAGAAATATATTTAATAAAATTTACATTATTTTCTTCAAGTCCATATATAGGTTGAAGATCAACTTGCATATTTAAATCTAAATTTGAATTAGCTTTATCATTTTGATGAATTGCAACACTAGGAATAACAAATAGTGTATCTTTTAAATCAATAATTTTCTTTTTTAAAACATTTTTATCTTTATATATAATTCTTCCAGATACTGAAAGTGGATGATCAAGCCATCCATAATTAAGAAGTCCTCCATAAGGCATCACATTAAATTTTAGATAACCACTTTTTGTATATTCACCACTTGGTTTTAAAAGAAGTGATGGTGTATCAGAGTGTGTAGTTATAATATGAAAAACATCTTTATAGTTTTTAGGTATTTCAAAAGAAATGATGCTTGCATCATTTCTAATCACAAAATATTTTCCACTACTTATATTCCATTTATCATTTTCATAAATTTCACTATAACCGCTATTTAATAGTTGCTCTTTTAAATAGCAGATAGTTTTATAAGATGAAGTTGAATTTTCAATCATATTTATTAAATTTTTATTAAATTTATTTTTTACCATAGTTATCACAACTATATTATTTGAATTTTTTAAAAAATTATAAATTAAAAAGTACTTAAATTCTATTTAAGTACTCTTTTTAAATTTATTTTCAATTTATTGTTTATTTGGTCAGTTATTTCTTCATTAATTTCTTCTATCGTTTTGATTCTTCCTTGTTTATCATCAACATAATCTATAATTGTCCAATTAAGATATTCAGCTATAAAATTAGCATTATCATATACTTTTTTCATAAATACTGTATCTTGTTCATGAATGTCTTTTTCAACTGATAACTCTTCATTTCTTTTATTTCTAAAACCTTCAACAACATCATAAGGTGCTCTTAAAAAGATAACCATATCAGGTTCTTTAGTTTGTAAAATGTTATATTCATAATTAGTAACATAATCAATAAATTCTTTCTTTTTATTAATATCATCAATCATTGCAGATTGATATATTAAACTTGATGTTGTATATCTATCAAGAAGTATTATCTTTCCATCTTCATAATATTTCTTAAGATCAGTAAGCCACGTAACAGATCTATCCATAGCAAATAAAAAAGTAACAAAATATGGTGATAAATCTTCAACAGCACCGAAATCACCATGTAAATACATTTCCACTAATTTAGCTTGTGGTGAACCATATGTTGGAAAATGATGTGAATGTATTTCATAATTAGCATCTTTAAATTTTTGTTCTATTAATTCTTTTTGAGTTGACTTACCTATTCCATCACATGATCCTTCAATAACAATTAATTTACCTTTATCCATAATTAAAACCTCCCACTTATATATTATTATCTACTAATATTTTATCTTTAATTATTATAATCTGTAAAGTAGTTTTCACCAATATTACACTTTTTAGTGAAAAGAAAAATAAATGTATAATTTACAATTTTATTTGTAAATAAAAGTAAACCTATGTTATCATTTAATTAGAAGGTGATAGCTATGAATAATAGATTTAATAATTATGATTTAGCAGAACAAAAAGCTATTAATGTACTTTCACAAAATAATCCTGGCGCTAAAATCATAGTTGAAAAAATGTTAAATGATGAAAACCTAGCTGAATACATTACAGTATGTGATGATTTAGATATTAGAGGTTCAAAACTATGTTTACTATATAGTGATTGTTGTAAAAATAATGACTATAATTTTCAAATAACTCTGTATTTATTTCAGCAAGGTGTATTTACAAAAGAAGATGTAACTGAAAACTTAAGTCTGGATAAACCTATTCCATTTTTAAGTGATTTACTACCTAAAGTAGAAGGAATAAATGATAGAAAATTTCCTCTTGAAACAAGACAAGGATGGAACGAATACTGTACAAATTGTCGTGAAATCTTTACAGCTGAACTAAACAAGCAAAAACAAAGATTAAGTAGATAAATTAAAACCTCTAACACTTTATATGTTAGAGGTATTTTTTATCTTTCTACTTTTTTATCTTTATCTATAAAATATGATTCTTCAAGGTATTCATTAGCACTTTTATATTCTTTTCTATATCTATATATTTCCTTAATTATTTTATAAAATGAATACGCGTAATTATAATCATAACGATAACTATAATAATAACTACTCGGATCACAGTATAATTCTTTTTCCATAGAATATAAAATATGCTTAAAATCATTAACTTTAATTTTTAATGTAAAATAACATAAAGATTTCAAAATCTTTTTACGATCACTTTGTGAAGAATTAAAATAATTATATAATTCAGCAACTAAAAAATCATCACTAATATCAAATAATTTTAATGAGTCAAGTAGAAAATTGTACCCAGATACTCCGTGTATCCCATCATCATCATAAATATATTTATAATTACCACTATTATCAGGATGACGAAGTTTTCTTAATGCTTTTGCTTCTATTTGACGAACTCGTTCTCTTGTTACACCTAATTCTTTTCCCACTTCTTCGAGAGTTTCTCGATTTCCTGTTTCTAAACCATATCTCATATTTACTACTTTTTGCTCTCTAGATGTTAATTTAGCAATTGCATCATCTATATTTCTGTCTGCATTAATTTTAATAGTTGCTTCTTCTAAAGTATCATCAACAATTTCATCTTCATCTAAAGTTTCAAAACTTTTTGCATTAATAATATTATATGCATCTCTTGTTTCAACACCGGTATAATTTTTTAGTATTTGTTCATCGTCAATATCATTAACATTTTTGCCTTCAAATTCTGCTACTTTTAACTTATTACTATAAAATTTATTAATAAAAATATCATTGTCTAAGTCCCAGTTGATATTAAGTAGTTCAAGCATTTCTATTCTATCTTGAGTAAGTAACCCTTGGTCATAATCATTTTTTTGTTTAGCAATCCATCTACCTAAATCAAAACCATTTTCATCATATTCAATTCCATCAATAGTTTTAAATCTCTTAGGTATATTTAAATTACCCCACTTATCATAATATGCTTCAGCAAGCATATAATAATCACTCCATGAATCAAGTAATCTTGTTTTAGCATAATTAATAAGTCTAAATATATTTTCATTTAACATTTCTGTATCAAATGTTGGATTAATATCTTTATCAGTTACAAAATTCTTTTTCTTTTCACTAATTGATATTTCTTTCTTTTCTCTTATTTCAGACTCTAAGCCCTTAATATAATCAATATTATTTGCTAAATCGATAATAACAGGACATATTAAAGATTCAACTAATTCTTCTTTAGATTTATTTTCTATGTTTATATGATTTTTCTTGCACTCTTCTTTTAATTCTTCAAAAGACTTAGTATTATAATAATTATATTTAAATTCGATATTACCTTTAGTTGATAAACCTCTTCCAAGCTGTTCATAATAAACAATATATGATGAAGTTTCTCTACCCATAATAACTCCATCAATACCAGGAACATGTGATCCTTCATTATATTGATTAATTGCAAACATTATTCTAAGTTTATCACTTGCATTTTTTCCATCAGTACTAATATCATTATAAAATGCATTACGATTTATTTTACCCTCTTCATACATATCAGCTCTTGTTGAATAAAATACATAATCATTTTCAGTTAAACCCATTTCTTTAACCCATGCTTTAACTTCTTTTATTACTGAATCTAAATCAGCGTTTAGTGGGCAAAAATAAATATATTTTCCATTTTTCTTTATATTACTTTTAAATATATCTTCTACTTTAGGTGCTTTATTTAATTTTAATTTTATATCATAAACAATATTCCTAATTTCATCTTTTAAACTTATAGGACATTTTTCATTATTAAGTAATTCATTTAATTTATCTAATGTCTTTTCTAAATACATATAACCACTTTTATAAATAGGTTTAGGTAAAACACCATCCATAATAGCATCTGATAAATCATATCTACTTACAACTCTATTTGAAAACAGTTCATCAGCTTCAGGACTAACCATATCTCTTTCTGGTGTTTTTCCACGATTTCTTTTTGTATATGCACTCATACCTAATACTTTAATACCTTTATGAGACTTTATAATCTTTTCAACAGATCCTCCCCAAATAGGAGCTCCTATATGATGAAACTCATCTAAAATTAACATATCGGTATTTATATTTTTTAATTCTTCATCTGTTAATTTACAAAGACCCATATAAGTTTTAAATGTAACATTTTTAAAATCTTTATCTAAACTTAAACCATTAGCTTTAATAGTTTCTTTAATATGCTCAATAATTCCATTATATGGAACAACATAAAGTATATTTTTTTCTGGATGATCTAAAGCGTATTCTAATGCAACATAACTTTTACCTGTTCCAGTTGCATGAACAATTGCAGCAACATCTTGCTTGTTAAGTGCTTCATTAACAAGTTCATATGCTTTAGCATTATGTGGATATAAATTCATACCATATTTTTTGTTTTCCATATAAATCACCATATTAATACATTTATATTATACATTAAATACATAAATCAATGTAAATATAGGCGTAATTTTGTGTATGCTAAATGTAAATAAAAATGATCTATTACTAGATCATTTTATTTACTCATAACTTTTTTAGCCCATGACTTTTGATTACATTTTGGACATCTTAGATGTCTAGTAGTTGCCATATGTGGCGCCATTAAAGCTTTAAAATACGTTGTTTTAAACTTATGATGACATTTTTTACATTCATAATAACCTGTATCTACTTCTATTTTAAATCCATAGGAAACAACAATAAGTAAGAATAATGTTGCTGTAAATATTATAACACCTAATATAAAACCTTCTTCTAAAGTTATACATGCAAGAAGAATTAAGGCAATATAAAATATAAATGAAGAAATTGTTATAACCCACATATTATTCATTAATTTTTTATTCATTAATTCTTCTTGCTTAGCCATTTCAATAAGTAATTCTTCTGTTTTCTTATTATTTTCTTTCATATCTACTCTTTCACCAATTAAAAGTTCATTAACACTTATACCTAAGATATTACATAAATCTATTAACTTACTAGCATCAGGCATTGATAAACCTCTTTCCCATTTAGAAACAGCTCTATCAGTAACATAAAGTTTTTCAGCAAGTTCTTCTTGCGTTATATTTTTCTCTTTTCTTAAACTTGCAATAAATTTACCAATCTTATCTAAATTCATGAACTTTCATCTCCTTTCATGACTATAAATATACTTCAAATTTTATAAAAATTACACATACTGATGGTTGAGTTATATTACACAATTAATTTTAACATATTTTATAAAAAAAACTCAAACTATTATCTTGTTCGAGTTTCTTGTTTTGAATCATACTTTTTTGCTTTTGTTAACAATGCATCCAAGTTTTCAAGATCACATTTTTTAACAATTGTTCCTTTAATCATTTTATCAATTGTTCCAAATGGTATGTATTTAAATAATGTTATATAATCATAAATACCACAATTATCTGTTATAAAATTTTTAAGACCTGGCATTTGACTGTTATAGTCGTCTAAAATTTTATTAAATAATTCTTTATTTCTTGGATGTCTTAATATATTAACTGAAAGCATATTAAACTGATCAATTTCTTCAAGACTAAGAATTCTGTTGCTTGAATCTTTAAAGTACCAAGATGGATTACCATTTAATATACGTTGCTTACAATATAATTCACCAGATGCACTTTCAAGCATTATAAATCGTGAATTTTCTCTATGTGTTTTTGGGAATTTATATTCCAAGAATCTACGTCCACAAAGAACATGATAATTATATAAGTAACATAAATCTAAGTTGAAATAACTATCAGACACTTCCATTCTTCTAATAACATCATCTTTTGCAGTTTCAACATTTATTGATACTAAATCTTTATTTTCAGAATCATAAGTTAAAACTATATTATAAAAGTGAGAATAATCTATAGAATTTTCTAATTTATTATATGATGTAAAATAATGCTTAAAATTATCATCAGTACGTAACTCATATTTAATATTGCAGCCTTTATTATCACAAAAAAGCATAACAAATCCATGCTCTTTAAGTTCTATAATTTTTGAGCAAACAAACTCATTATCTTTATTATATATATCAATTTGGCTAGAATTTTCACCATTAATAACAACATGATATCCTAAAAAATTTAAACCTAAATTAATTTTTTCTATAATATTTTGTAATTCAAGATTTTTCATAAAGCCTCCATATAAGTGAGACTTATTATATTACAAAAAATTCTTAAGTGCAATAAAAAACCAGTCACTTTATGACTAGTCAAATATACATTATTTGGTGCCTGCGGTCGGACTTGAACCGACACGGTATTGCTACCACTGGATTTTGAGTCCAGCGCGTCTACCATTTCACCACGCAGGCATGTAAAAAGTATTATAACCAATAATACTTTATTTTTCTACATCTTCTTTATATATTGAAGTAAATAAATCTTTCTCTTCACTTTTATTAGTTGTAATATTATCATCAAGAGTAGGTAAATCTTTTATAGTTGATAAACCAAAATAATCTAAAAAATCAGATGTTGTTGCATAAAGATTAGGTCTTCCAGGAAGTGTTGATTTGCCTGATGCTTTTACTAAATTTCTTGCCACTAATCTTCTTATTATATGAGCTGATGAAACACCTCTCATTTCATCTATTTCAGCTCTTGTAATTGGTTGATTATATGCAATAATAGCAAGCGTTTCTAAAGATGCTTGAGATAGTGGTGTTAATTCTCCTTGATCAACTAATTTTTCATAATATTCTTTATGTTCTTTCTTAGTTGTTAATTTAAAAGCATCACCTAAGAAACTTATTCTGATTCCTCTTGAATCTTTTTCATATTCACTTTGAAGTTCTTTTAATAGTTTTTTGGTTTCATCCATACTAACACCTATAGTATCAGATAGATCTTGAAGTGTTATTCCTTCATCACCTACAACAAATAAAATACCCTCAACCACACCTGTTAAATTCATAATACTTACCTCATTTCAATTAAGATAGGACTAAAATTATCTTCTTGAGATAATTTAATTTCATTATTTTTACTCATGTTTAATATTGATAAAAATGTTACTACAACATATTCTTTATTAAATGATTCAAACAGTTCTGTAAACTCTACTTTCTTTCTTGTTTTTAAAATATTTCTAATATAACTTATTCTTTCTTTAACACTTAGTTCTTTTTTAGTTATTTTAGTTTCTATAGGTTTTTCATTTTCCAATCTTTTTTTATATTCTAAAAAAGCTGCTATCAAATCATCTAATGATAACTCCATATTGTAGGAATTATCTTTAGCATATTCCATTATGTTTTCTGGTGATCTAGTTAAATATTCTTTCCTATTTTCTTCAAGCTTTCTAAATTCATCAGTGGAATTTTTATATTTTTCATAATTTATTAATTTTTCTTTTAAATCTTCTTCAGATGAAATTGAATATTCATCTTCATCATTAGATTCTTCGTCATCAAGATTTATTAACATTTTGCTTTTTAAGTGAATAAGTTCAGCTGCCATAACTAAATATTCACTTGCAACATCGATATTTAAATCTTGCATTGCATTAATATATTTTAAATATTCTTCAATAATACAAGACATATTAACTTCATAAATATCCATTTTTGAAGTTTTAACTAAATGTAAAAGAAGATCTAATGGACCTTCAAAATCATTTATCATGATGTTATTCATAGATCTTCTACCTCATTTCTATAATGTACATGTAAAATTACTTGCTTCTAATTTAAATTTTATTTCTTTAGGAGAAGTTTTAACCTTAAATTTACCATTTAAATTAACTTTTTCTAAATCATATATTGAAATTGTATTTAAATTAATAGTAAGTGAATAATCAAATCCATTTTCGTTATTAATTAGAGTTGATATTAAACCACTAATTGATTTATAAAATGTATCTAAATTACTATATGTTTCTAAAACATTTTCATAATCAGATGCGCTTGATGATTTATTATAAGTATAAACTATTTTTAAAAGTTCATCGTTTGAAAATACATAAGTGTAATGTTCACTACTTTCATTTTTACAAACCATTCTTCCTTCACCAGCATCATCATATGAAATACTAACTGCTGGATAATCATTTGCAGTTTTTTTAACTACAGAAATTTTTGTTGCAGTAGATACTGCTTTATAAGAATAATTTGATGGAGTGTTTGCATCTATAGTATCACTAGAAACTTTTATTCTTTTTAATAGTGTATTATTTTCATCAAACAATTCAAAATAATACTGATCTAAACTCGTCTTTTCACTAGATTTAATTGTAAGAGTTAAAACGCTATCAATTAAATTTAAATTACTAATAGATAAAGTATCAGATGAAATAATTGTGTCTGGTGAAATACTATATTTATCATCAACTTCTACAGGTTTATCAGGGTTATCTGGTTTGTCGG
>JAFZWF010000006.1 GCA_017617435.1 Bacilli bacterium | reverse complement strand
ATTAAAAATAAACCTAGACTTTTAGTTTTAACTAAAAAAGATTTATGTGATATTAATGAAACTAATAAATGGGTTAAATATTATGAAGAAGAAGGATATAATACTTGCTTAATTAGTGGTATTAATGATAAAGATTATAAAATTATATATGATAAACTTTCAGATATATCTAAAAGTATTCAAGAAAAAAGATTATCTAAAGGTTTAAAAGAAAAAGAAATTAGATGTTTGGTAATTGGTATACCAAATGTAGGTAAATCAACATTAATTAATAAAATGGTTGGGAAAAGAGTTGCAAACATTGGTAATAGACCTGGAGTTACAACTTCTTTAAACTGGCTTAAAACAAATGCTGGAGTACTTCTTCTTGATTCACCAGGTATTTTATGGCCAAGGTTTGATGAAGAAGAAGTTGCACTAAACTTAGCTTCAATATCATCAATTAGAACAGAAGTAATTGATATAGATTCGGTTGCATGTCATGTGCTATCATTTTTAGAAAAATACTATCCAGATATTTTACAGTCTAGATATAAAATTTCTAACACAGAAGATATGCTTGAAGTATATAATAATATAGGTAAGCAAATAGGTGCTTATAAAAATGGAGAAGCTGACTTTAATAGAGTTAGTAATAAAATAATAAATGATATAAAAGATGAATACATCAAAGGAGTAACATTTGATAGATGGAAAAACTAGACTTACTAGCGTATGAAAAAAAATTATATAAAGATAAAATAACTCTAATTGCAGGAGTTGATGAAGTAGGAAGAGGACCACTAGTTGGTCCTGTTGTTGCTGCTGCAGTAATACTTCCTAAAAATTATAAATTAGAAGGTTTAAATGATTCTAAAAAATTATCTGAGAAAAAAAGAGAAGAGTTATATCCTATTATAATGAAAGATGCTATAAGTGTGGGTGTTGGTGAATGCTCACCAAAAGAAATTGATGAAATAAATATATATGAGGCATCAAGAAAAGCTATGATGCGTGCACTTGAAAATTTAAGTGTAAAGCCAGAGTATATCTTAGTTGATGCAATGCCACTATTTACAGACACTCCTCATAGTGCTATAATTCATGGCGATGCCCTTAGTTTATCAATTGCTGCAGCAAGCGTAATTGCTAAAGTTACTAGGGATAAAATGATGATTGAACTTGATAAAGTTCATCCAGAATATGGATTTAAAAAACATAAAGGTTATCCAACTAAAGCTCATATAGAGGCACTTAAAAAATATGGACCACTAGAAAATTATAGATTTACATATGGCCCAGTTCGTGATTTAATTAAAAAAGAAAGTTGTGATTAAAAGATGATAAATAGACTAAAAGAATTTGTTAAAACGACATGGTTTAGATATATCGTTATTTTATTTTGCGGTATTTTTTCTGGTGAAATGATTTTTAGACTATGCGCTCACATGCCAATTTTATCTTATCCAACTTTAAGAGTATTTATATCAACTTTATTTTTAAGTACTTTAATTGGATATCTTGCATCATTTACAAACAAAATTGTTGCAAGAATTATTATTGGTTTAATTATTTTTTTAACAAACTTTTATGCCTATTTACAACTAGGTTTTAATAACTTTTTAGGTGTATATATGTCTTTTGGTACATCAAGTCAACTTGGTGCAGTAGTAGATTATATCAAAGACTTTTTACATAGTATCAAACTTATTTATTATACTGTTTATATTCCTTTTATATTTGTATTAGTATATTTAATTTTATTTGAAAAGAAAATATATAATAATGATAGAACTAATATAGATAATGAACAAAGAAAATATAAATTCTATATTAAATCTATAAATATGTTAGGTATAGCACTAGTACTTATTTCAACATACTGGTTAACACTAACATTTAAATTTATGCAAAATGATTTACAACTTACTAAAAATAAAGATCTAATTGTAAATCCATCTGTTCCATCAACTGCAATTCAAGAATTTGGCACAACAGTTTTTGCGTTAGGTGATATAAGAGTAACTTTATTTCCTATGGATGAACAGTTAACCTATGAATATAAAAAAGAAGAAAAGAAAAATGAATCTGTAGAACCTGATTATCAAAGAAAAATTGATGATGAAGCATGGGAAGAATTAATTAAAAATGAAAGTAATAGTACTTATAATACTTTAAATAATTACTTTATAAGTCAAAAAATTACAAGTAAGAATGATTATACAGGAATGTTTAAAGGTAAAAATGTTATTGTTATTATGATGGAATCAGTATCAGATATAATGATTAATCCTGATTTATATCCTAATTTTTATAAAATGTATTCTGAAGGATGGCACTGGGAAAATAACTATTCTCCAAGAAATTCTTGTGCAACAGGAAATAATGAAATGAGTGGAATGTTATCACTATACTCAATAAATAATAACTGTACAGCTAATCAATACAAATATAATACATATTATGAATCTATATTTGGTATTTTTAATGATGCTGGTTATAGAACATCTAGTATGCATGATTATACTGAAGCATATTATTATAGATCTACTATTCATAAAAATATGGGGGCAAATGAATACTATGGTGTTCAAAGACTTGGAATACCATACCAAACAGAATATGTTAACTGGGCATCTGATGAAGACTTTATGTATAAAGCATTAGATATATTAACTAATACAGATGATGAAAGACCATTTATGACATGGCTTACTACTGTATCAGGTCATCAACCATATTCATCATCTAGTATATTAGGTGATAAATACTTAAATGATTTATCAAGTTATAACTATCCTAAAGAACTAAAAAGATATTTATCTAAAATTAAAGTTACTGATGATGGCTTAGGAGTTTTATTAAAAGGTCTAGAAGAAAAAGGTATTTTAGATGATACTGTAATTATTATGTATGGAGATCACTATCCATATGGTATGAATAAATCACTTATTAAAAACATCTTAACTTATGATTTAAATGATTATGAGGTTGAAAGAGTTCCTTTTGTAATATATAATAGCCAAATGGAAGCAAAAACATTTAGTGATTATACTTCATATATAAATATTGTTCCAACAATTGCTAATCTATTTGATTTAGATTATGATCCAAGACTTTATATGGGAACTGATTTACTTTCTGATGATTATGAATCTTTAGTTGTTTTTGCTGATGGATCTTGGAAAAATGAAAAAGCATATTATAATGCTGCTAATGGATCTATCAAAAATTATACAGATGATGCATATACTAATGAAGAGATTAAAGCTATAAATGAATCTGTATCATATAAAATGAAAATGAGTAGTTTAGCTATTAAAAATAATTATTTTAAATATCTAGGTGAAAAATTAGAAAAATATCAAAATGAAATTAACCAAAGAAAAGCTGATGAAGCATCATCTATGGTTGAAACAAATGCTTAAGTATTATTTAGGAAAGGAATAACTATTTATGAATAAAGTTGTTATCGTTGAATCCCCTGCAAAAAGTAAAACAATTGAAAAATATTTAGGATCAGATTACAAAGTTGTATCTAGTAAAGGTCATATTAGAGATTTAGCAACATCTGGTAAATATGGTTTAGGTGTAGATATCGATAATAACTTTGAACCTAAATATATTATTATTAAAGGTAAAAATAAAGATGTTAAAGAATTAAAGAAGCTAACTGATAAAGCTGATATGGTCTATCTTGCAACAGATCCAGACCGTGAAGGAGAAGCCATCAGTTGGCATCTTTTTGATGAACTTAATATTCCTGATTCAAAATATGAAAGAGTAGTATTTAACGAAATAACTAAAAATGTTGTTAAAGATGCAATTAATAATCCAAGAAAAATAGATATGGATCTAGTTCATAGTCAAGAAACTAGAAGAATATTAGATAGAATTATTGGTTTTAGACTATCAAAATTAATGCAATCTAAAACTGGAGGAAAAAGTGCAGGCCGTGTTCAAAGCGTTGCTCTTAAAATAATTGTTGATAGAGAAAGAGAAATAGAAGCATTTAATCCAGAAGAGTACTGGACAATATCTGCTAATTTTGGTTCTTTTGAAGCTTCCTTAGAAAAATATCATGGAAAAAATATAGAAATTAAAAACGAAGTTGAAGCAAATGACATTTTAGATAAGTTATCAAATTCTTTTGATATTGAATCGGTTGATGAAACAGAGAAAAATAAAAAGAGTAAAGAAGTATTTAAAACTTCTACAATGCAGCAAGCACTTTATAATAAACATGGTTTTGATTCATCTAAAACAATGCGTATAGCACAAAAACTTTATGAAGGTATTGATTTAGGTGATGAAACTGTCGGTTTAATTACATACATGAGAACAGATTCAGTTAGACTTTCTCCAGAATTTGTTAAAGAAACATTTGGTTTTATTAAAGGAAAATATGGAGATGAATATGTTGGTTCTGTTAAGTTTGGAAAACAAACAGAAAATATTCAAGATGCTCATGAAGGTATTAGACCTACATCAATAAATCGTAAACCAGAAGATATTAAAGAGTATTTAACACCTGATGAATATAAAGTTTATAAAATGATTTACTATAGAGCACTAGCATCACTTATGGCTGACTCTAAATATCTATCTACAACTATTAATTTAGATAACAATGGATATTTATTTAAAGCAAATGGATCAGTTATGACTTTTGATGGTTATTTAAAAGTTTATAGTGATTATGAAGATAAAGAAGATGTTATCTTGCCTGATGTTAAATCTTATAAGAGTAAAACTATTGCATGTGATGAAATAAATAAAGAACAACACTTTACTAAAGCTCCTGCAAGATTTACTGAAAGTTCTTTAATTAAAGAACTAGAAGCACTAGGTATTGGTAGACCATCTACATACGCAACTATAATGCAAACCATTAAAGCTAGAGGTTATGTAACATTAGTTGAAAAGAAATTTGTTCCAACTAAAATAGGAATTGAAACTAATGATAAGTTACAAGAATTCTTTAATTCAATTATAAATGTTGAATATACAGCTAATATGGAAAAAGATCTAGATGAAATAGCTGAAGATAAAAAAGATTCTGTAAAAGTACTTAAAGATTTCTATAAAGGTTTTGAACCACTACTTGATAAAGCATTTAATGAAATGGAAAAGAAGCAAGCTGAAGAAACTGGAGAAGATTGTCCTAATTGTGGATCTCCACTAGTTATTAGAAATGGTAGATTTGGTGAATTTGTAGCTTGTTCTAACTATCCAACTTGTAAATATATTAAACAAGAAGAAAGAGAAGTTAAAACAGTATGTAAATGTCCTAAGTGTGGTAGTGACATTGTTGAAAAAAGAACAAGAAGAGGTAAAATCTTTTATGGATGTTCAAATTATCCTAAATGTGATTTTGCTCTATGGAATAAACCTATTGATAGAAAATGCCCTGAGTGTGGATCTATATTAACAGAGAAGGGTAAAAAAATAATTTGTTCATCATGCGATTATAATGAGTAAAAAAGCATCAATAATTGATGCTTTTTTTGTTGAATATATTTAAATTATAATGATATAATAAATATGTAAGTGTTATCCTTATTGGAGGCACCTACCGTGGTAGGCACCTGCTGTTAAGCTGGTGTCTTTTTTATATTAATCTTAGGATAACAAGAATTAACATAATTATTATTACTAAAAAACAAAAGTCTTTGTTCATAAGCTCTACCTCCTTTACCCAAAACCCCCTGGTCACTCAGGACTACGAACTTTAAGTAAATAAAATAAAGTAGGCACCACCAACTCAGATAACGTTGAACTATTATATATGTATTTATATAGGATTCAATATGATTGACAAAAGATATCATAAGTTCTATATATACGACATATTTCATATATATCTTTTTAAATTCTTTACATTTTTATAATGTAAATCTATGTAAAATTAATTATATTTTATTGCCTTAAAATAGGGGCTTTGCTATAATAATTTTTGTGAAAAAATAGGAGGAATAGAAATGACTAAATATGTATACCTTTTTAGTGAAGGTAATGCTGATATGAGAAACCTTCTTGGTGGTAAAGGTGCTAACCTTGCTGAAATGACAAATATAGGTTTACCAGTACCTCAAGGTTTTACTATCACAACAGAAGCTTGTACAAAATACTATGAAGATGGTAGAGAAATTAATGAAGAAATACAAGCACAAATTAATGAATATATTGAAAAAATGGAAGGAATCACTGGAAAAAAATTCGGTGATAAAGAAAATCCATTATTAGTTTCAGTTAGATCTGGAGCAAGAGCATCAATGCCTGGTATGATGGATACTATTTTAAACTTAGGTTTAAATGAAGAAGTAGTTAATACTTTAGCTGAAAAATCAGGTAATGCTAGATGGGCATGGGATTGCTACAGAAGATT
>JAFZWF010000005.1 GCA_017617435.1 Bacilli bacterium | reverse complement strand
ACAATTTTACCAGCAGCTATATCAAGTAGTCTGTGGTCATATGCTTTTAAATTAATACGAACTTTAGTATTAGCCATTTTCTTGTTCTCCTTTCGTCTATATCTAGTATAGGCTCGCTCCGTAGCAAATTAACCTGATTTTTATTTGAGTATCGAACAACATACCCTAGTGTATCAGCAACCTTGCACATCTAAGCAGTCATACAAAATCAATTATAACAATATATTTTATGAAAATCAAGCGAAATTTAAGCAATTTTTTTACATAAAAAAACAAAATGTTTACACATTTTGTTTCTATTCATCATAACCAGTAATTAAACTAGGTGTATCAGCCATTTCTTTTGGAACAGCAATGTCCATATATTCAAGAATTGTAGGAGCTACATTAACTAAGCTTCCATCATCAGCTAACTTAACTTTGTTATCTAAAATAATAAATGGAACTTTGCTTAGTGTATGAGTTGTTACAGGAACTTTATTCTCATCATACATAATATCTACGTTACCATGGTCTGCAAGAATAATAATCTTATAGAAGTTCTCATCTGCAACTTCTAGTAGTTTGCCTAAACAAATATCCATAGTTATGCAAGCTTTTACAGCAGCATTCCAATTTCCTGTATGACCTACCATATCTGGATTAGCAAAATTTACTAAAATGAAATCATAGTCTTTCTGCATACAATCAATTGTTTTTTTAGTAACTTCTACAGCACTCATTTCAGGTTTTAAATCATAAGTTGCAACTTTAGGAGAAGGTATTAAATACTTGTCACAGTTTTCAATCTTCCCATTATATGCTCCATCAAAGAAATATGTAACGTGAGCATACTTTTCTGTTTCAGCAACTCTAGCTTGAGATAAACCTAATTTCGATAGATATATACCTAATGGATTTTCCACTTGGTTAGTTGGTAAAAAGTTTTTTGTTTTAATTGTTTTATCAAGCGGAAAGAAAGTATAAACATTTAAGTTAGAGAACTTAATAGTATTAAATTCTTCAAAATTAATATCTGTTAAGGTTGATATTATTTGTTTACCTCTATCAGAACGATAGTTTAACCATATGACACTATCGTTATCTTTTATTACACCTTTTTTATCTAATATAATAGGTTTTATAAACTCATCGGTAATCTTTTCATTATATGATACATCAAGTGCTTCTTTAGGACTATTAAACTCATATCCCTGAGCTTTAGTAATTAAATCATAATATAATTTAGTTCTTTCCCATTTTTTATCTCTATCCATGGCATAGTAACGACCACATAAAGATGCAATGGAACCAACTTCTCTATCTTTAATTTCATTTTCAATTTGGCTTATAAATTCATAAGCTGAATTAGTTCCTGTATCTCTTCCATCAGTTATTAGATGAAAATATATATTATGAACTCCATTATCTACTAATCTGTTATATAACTTTTTAAAATGATCTATATCTGAGTGAACTAATCCGTTTGAGCAAAGTCCCATTAAATGAACTGCTTGATTAGGATTACTTCTTGTGTAATCTATTAACATTTGGAATGTTAAATTATCATCAGCATTTAAAAGTAAGTTATCAACAAGTGATTCGTTTTGTAAAACAATCCTTCCAGCCCCAATAGTTGTATGACCTATTTCACTATTTCCAAATTGTCCTTTTCTTAAACCTATGGGTTCTTCTGATGCGTAAATTGTTGTGTGAGGATATGTATTCCAGATTTTATCATAATTTTTCATTCTGGCAGCTTTTATAGCATTACCCTCTTCTTCTTCTCTATAACCAAAACCATCTAATATAATAGTTAGAATTTTTTTCATAGATTCACCTTCGAAAACATAATAACATACATGTTTTAAAAAAACAAATAAGCATTAGTTATTTATATATTAAAAAAGCATCAAGCACCGACCATTTCCAAACGTAAATGGTCAGCAATTGTTGCTATAAATTCTGAATTTGTTGGTTTAGCTTTATCATAATCAACACTATGTCCAAAAATCTCTTCCATGCTTTCATAATCCCCACGATTCCAACTTATTTCAATTGCATGTCTTATAGCTCTTTCTACTCTTGATGATGTTGTATTATATTTTTTTGCTATTTCCGGATATATTTCCTTAGTTATTCCACCAATTAATTCTTCTGATTCTATCATAATGTTTATTCCTTCTCTTATATAAGTATACCCTTTTATATGTGAAGGAACACCTAGAGTATGAAGCATTTTAGATATTTTCTTTTGTGAATCAGGAACATATTTTTCATCTCCACTTAAAATAATATCTTTTACTCTCATTTCTAGGCTTTCAAGACTAAATGGTTTTAACATATAATAATTAATATTGTAGTTGGTTAGATTTTTTAAAATATTATTATCTTTATATGCAGATAAAACCATTACTTTCTTTTTGATATGTAGTCTTTTCATTTCTTCTAGAATTGTTATTCCATCAAGTTCTGGAAGAATAAGATCAAGGATAATACAATCGTATGAACCTTGACAATTAATAATGTAGTTAAGACCATCCTTACCACTATTAAATACTTTTACTACGTTCATTACTGCGTGACTGCTAAAATAGTTTACTAACTGATTAGTTGTTGATTGATCGTTATCAATAACAAGTAATCGATATGCGTTTTTCATTTTTTCTCTCCTTACCATTTTTACTGCACGCAATATCATTATATATAATAATTTGACATATAAAAAGATAAAAAATTGACACCTTATGTAGAAAAGTGTCAACTATTTTATGATTGTGTCGAATTTATTATTTTTTCACACATATTTATGGTTTTTTTGTAATCATTTGAAGCTGCACCAACTAAAAAACCATCAATTTCATTTATATTTAATAAAGTTTCGATGTTTTCATCACTAACGGAACCACCATAAAGAACTAAAACATTTTCAAAACCGTTATCATTTAAATATTTTTTAATTCTTTTTGCTACTTTTGATATTTCAAATGAACTTGGTGTTAAACCTGTTCCAATAGCCCATATTGGTTCATATGCAATAAATAATTTGATGTTCTTATCTAGTTTTATATCACTTAAAACTTCATTTAATTCATTTAATATAAAATTTTCTGTATTTTTAAGTTTGTAATCAACTAAACTCTCACCAACGCAATAAATAATATTTAAATTATTACTTATTGCTTCATTAAATTTATTTATTAATATATTTTTATTTTCTTTTTGATTTATTCTTCTTTCACTATGACCAATAATAGTATATTTAATACCTATTTGATTTGCTTGTTTTGCAGTTATTTCTCCAGTTTGATTATTTTTGTTATTTTCTGCGATATTCTGAATACCTACGTTAAAACCATTTTCAATAAAGTACTTAGAATAAATACTTGAAGGGAATATTACAAAGTCGTTTTGATACGTTTTAAGGTTGGTAACATATGTTTCTATATCATCAAAAAACAAACCTGATTTTTGATTAAGCATTAACGTTTTCAACGTAACCATTCTCCTTTAAATATTCTAAGGCTTGTAGCTTACCGTCTGCTAGATATTCAAGTGTTGCTCCACCACCAGATGAAAGGTATTTAAATTTACTTTCAAAACCTAATTTTTTAGCAGCAGCAACAGAATCTCCACCTCCAACGTAAATATCTGCGCTACTTAGTGAAAGGTTAGTAAAACATTGATTTGTACCGTTAGCATATTTAGGATCTTCATATTTTCCACAGGTACCATTAACAAAAATAGTTTTACTTCTATCTATTGCTATTTTATACTTGTTTATTGTTTTAATACCAATATCATAAATTATTTCATTTGTACCTATTTGAGAAGTAGGTCTATATTTAACATAGTTTTCATCATATGTACTTCCAACAGTTGCATCAAGTGGAAGTAGTATTTTATCTCTGTAATTTAACATTAGCTTTCTTAGATTTAAAATAACTTCCATATCTCCTGTTGCTAATGATGAACCTACTGGAAATCCTAAAGCTTTTAAAAATGAATTAGCTATTCCACCTGTTGCTAGAAAATAATCACATTTTGGAAGTAAACTTTCTATTAGTTTTAGTTTATCATCAACTTTAGCACCACCCATAAGAATGGTAAATGGTCTATTTGGTCCCGTAGCTAAATATGATAAATTACTTAACTCTTCTTTAACTAGTAAACCCAAACAGTACGGAATATATGAACCAATTCCTGCAGTTGATGCATGTGCTCTATGTGCACTACCAAAACCATCAAGGCAAAAAACATCACCAAGTGAAGCCCAATATTTTGCAAGTTCTTGATTATTTGAACTTTCAAGTTTATTCGGTACATCTTCAAATCTAGTATTTTCTAACATGATTATGGATCCAAGTGGATAACTATCTATTTCGCTTTTTAAATTTGCATCTTTTGTTTTTTTAATAAAATGTACTTCTGTTTGCATTTTATTTTGAAGATATTCTGCAACAATATATAACGAATTAGTTACCTTATCTGCTTCTTCTTTTACCCTTCCTAGATGAGATAAAATAACAACTCTTGCATTATGTTCAATTATATATTTAATCGTTTTAATAGATTTAACTATTTTAGAGTCATCATCTACTTGTCCATCTTTAAGAGGAACATTTAAATCTGATCTAAGGATGACAGTTTTTCCACTTATATTCATTTCTTCAATAGTTTTCATATTCCTCTATCCTTTCTTTATCTAAACATTACTTTAGATGTTCTTAACATTTGAGCGGTATAACCATATTCATTATCATACCACGCAATAATTTTTACTAATTGTTTTTCATTAACAGTTATTACTTTAGTTGATAAACCATCAACTAGAGCACCTAATTTTTTTCCTAAAATATCAGAAGATACAATAGGATCAAAAGTTATATCTATAGTTTCAGAACGATTATTTTTAAATAATTCGTTTATTTCATCTTCACTAGTGTTTGTTTTAAGTTCTAGAGTAACATCTATTAAAGAACCATCACTAACAGGTACTCTAACAGCGTTTCCATCCATCTTACCAAGTAAATCTGGAATAACTAAACCAATTGCAGATGCTGCACCAGTTGATGCAGGTACAATATTTTGTGCACATGCTCTACCACGACGAGCCATGATACCTTTTTTATGAGCTATATCAAGTGTTGCTTGATCGTTTGTATATGCATGAACAGTTGTCATAAATCCTTTTTCAATTCCAAATTTATCATTTAACAATTTAAGTACAGGTGCTAAACAGTTAGTAGTACATGATGCTCCTGAAACGATAATATCATCATTTGTTAACACATCATGATTAACATTATAAACAACTGTTTTTAAATCTCCCTTTGCAGGAGCAGATATTAAAACTTTTTTAGCTCCAGCTTTAATATGAGCTTCAGCCTTTTCATAACTTGTAAATAATCCAGTACATTCAAGTACTAAGTCTACACCAAGTTCTCCCCACGGAAGATTTTCTGGCTCCTTTTCAGAATATACTTTAATTCTTTTCTTTCCACAAATTACTATTTCATCATTATCAAATGAAATTTCATCTTCATGAAATGCTCTATGATTTGTATCATATTTAAGTAAATAAGCTAAATCTTCTGCACTTGTTAAATCATTGATTGCAACGATATCAAAATCAGCATCAACAATCATTTGTCTAAATGCAAGTCTTCCTATTCTTCCAAATCCATTAATTGCTACTTTTATCATTTTTATTCTCCTCCTATAAATTCTCTTATTATTGAATCTTTACTTACGTATTCACTTGGTATTGGACAAAATTCTTTTAAGAAGTTTATAAGTCTTCTTGCTTCTTCATAATACTGCGACTCAATACCTACAGAAAGAAGAAGTGGAATAGCATATACTTCTAAAACACCTATTTCAAAATTAAGTGCTGTATTTAAAACTGTATCAGCTTGATGTATAAATGGGAATATATTTTTTACTTCACCACTTCTTACATTTTGCCAGTAACTAATAGTATCTTCTACTTTTCTTCCTCTTGAGTGATAATCTCGTACAAGTCTTCTAATTAATCTTAAATCAGTTGTTGAAATATAATTATGTCTATCTATATTAACTCCAATAAATGGACTTATATAAATTTTATACTTCATGTCTTCAGGAATAACAGGAACTAAATCATCATTTAGTGAATGCAATCCTTCGATTAATACAATTGATTTATCCGTTAATTTAATTGATTTACCACTTTTTCCGCTTAAACCAGATACAAAATTAAAGTTTGGTAAATCAACAGTTTCACCGCTAAGTAATTTTTTAATATCTCTATTTAATAAATCAATATCAACAGCATGTAAACACTCAAAGTCATAGTTGCCATTTTCGTCCTTTGGTGTTTTATCTCGATCAACGAAATAATCATCAGTTGATATTACAATTGATTCATAACCACAACAATCAAAATATGTTTTTAATCTTTTAGTTGTTGTTGTTTTACCTGATGATGATGGACCAGCAATCATTACAAATTTTATTTTGCCATTATCGGCAACTTCCTTAACGATATTTCTTATTTCATCATTAAATCTTATTTCACTAACATCTATAAAATCTTTTATACGACCATTAGATATATCATTATTAATGCTATTTAAATATCTTTTTCCTAAAGCATTAAGCCAGTTTTGTGTGTTTTCAAATGAACTTATAATACCATCATATTTAACATAATCAGGAACTCTTCCTTGAGTTAATTTGTTAGGAAGTAAAATAACTAGTTTATTGTTACCTATATATTTAATATCATAAGTTTTCATAATTGATGTTCTACTTGGCATTTCTGAATAGAAATAATTAACAAAATTGTCTATTAAATAAAATGTTACAATATCTTCTGCAAAGTTTTGTATGTTATCTGATTTTTCACTATAACCATGTTCTTTATAAAACTTTATAGCATCTCTTTTAGTTACATTATATTTTTTAATTGGTAAATCACTACTAACAATTTCAGACATCTTACTTTTAATTTTTTGTATATCATCCATCGTAAATATACGATCTGATATTATTTCTGCATAAACTCCTTTTGGATGAGAATGTAAAAAAGAAATATCAGCATCTTTATATAAGGTTTTAAGAGCTACTTCTAAGATAAATTCAACGCCACACTTATACATTTTGGCTCCGTTTGAATCTATAAAATCGATAAAATCTACTGTAACGCTATCATCAATTTGATCAGCAAGCGAAAAAATTACGTTGTTAACTTTAACTCCAACGTATGGATATTTTCCAGGAAAGTCTTTTGCAACTTCTTCGAAAGTTGTACCTTTTGGATATACTTTTTTAGTTCCATTGGTAAATGTTACAGTAATATCACTCATGGCCTTGTCCCCTATTCTTAATTATTTTATCACATAATTTATCTTTATCATATGTTTTTTATAAATTTATTTAGAAGAAATTATAACTCTAAATGTTTTATCATTTCTTGCTTTTGCATCAGTTATACCATAATCAAATATTCCAGAGTAACCTCCACCTTTTGGAGTGCCTCCTCTTTTAATCCAAGGAAATTGTGTTGTTGCTAAATAAGCAAGGTTTCCTTGCCAGCTACTATTTTCAATAGTTTTAGATCTAGTTTCTACCGTTGCATCTCCTATTTGACCTCTTGAATAGTCATACATATTATTTGATGGTTTATATAAAGTATAATATCTAGTGTTATCTGGAAGTTCACCTTTATATCCACCTATATTCTTCTTAAGTGGATATGTACCAACTATAGACCAAGTACATTCCCACGCTCCACCTGATAAATCATATATACCATATATGGTTCCAGTAGATGATGCTCCTTGACCATAGTATGGAATATCATATGAATATAAACATGTGCTATCTCCCATACCATAGAATTTTGCTCCAGAACAACCTGTTGTCATTTTGTCATAAGTTGTATAATTTCCTCTAGCTGTATTTGAAAATATTCTTTTATTTTTAGCATTATAATCATCATTATTTAACTTACTATATTGAGAGTAAGAAAGATATGCAATAGCACCCCACTCCATATTTGTTATAATTCTGGGTTCATAATCAAGATTATAATCTGCTCTCATTTTAACAACATAGTTCCACATGTCAGCATAATTTAAATTAACTAAAGTTTTCTTTCCGGGTTTTATTTCTACAACATCAGAATTATTTAAAGATGGCTCAAACTTGGCAATCCAAAAGCCATTTAATTCATATGATTTATCACTGTAGTTTGCAGTAAATGCTGGATGAGTGTAATAAGCACCATTTATAAGGCTTGTTTTCTTTTCAGTATCTTTATTAACAAATTTTACTCTAATCATTTGTTCTTTTACAGGCTTGTTATCAACATTAAATAGTTCATACTCATATCTTGGTACCCATACAAAATAAGCATATATATTCTCTTCAGGGATAACAACTCCAGGCTCTGCATTTTGATATTTTTTTAGAAATTCTGGTTTTGGAATAACAACATTAGCCCACATTAACTTCTCATAGTCGTACCATTTGTTTTGCATGTTTGCCTTAACCCAGTACACTCCATCATATATAACAGGAATCATTTGATCTGTTAATTCTGGATCTGCACCATTTAAAGTGGGGTCATGATAAACTATATGTTCTTCAATATTTTCATATATTTCTGTAACTCTTTCTCTTTTTATTACTTTTGTTTTAGTTATTACTTTTACATCAGTAAATTGTTTATAGTATAAAAAAGCAAGTAAAAGCCAGGTTGATGTTACAAACATTGCAACAATTGTAGCTATAAATAATCTGTATTTCATAATTATCAAATCCTACTATTTATAATATTATATCAGTTGCCTTTATTTTTTTAAATATAATATAAATAAAGTATAAATGTTTTATCTCGTGGATATAATAATATAGGTGAATAGAATGATTCCAACAATTATTGAGCAGCTCCCACATAAAGAATACGCATATGATATATATTCGCACTTACTTAATAATAGAGTTATATTTTTAAGTGGAGATATTAATGATGCAGTTGCTAATCTAGTTGTAAGTGAATTACTATATCTAGATAATATTTCCCATGATGAAATAAATATATATATAAACTCACCAGGTGGATCAGTTACATCTGGAATGGCAATATATGACACTATAAACTTTATAAAAAGCGATGTTAGAACTATATGTGTCGGTTTAGCTGCCAGCATGGCAGCTATAATACTTGCATCTGGAACTAAAGGAAAAAGACAGTCACTTCCTAATTCTGAAATAATGATTCATCAACCTCTTGGAGGTGTTGAAGGTCAAGCATCAGAAATTAAAATAGTTGCAGAACATATTGAAAACACAAAATGTAAATTAAATAAAATACTTTCTCAATTAACAAAGCAAAAATATGAGAAAGTAGTAATAGATACTGATAGAGATTATTATCTATCAGCTAAAGAAGCAAAAAAGTATGGCATAATTGATGAAATTATTTAGTCATACTTTTTTTCTTGTGTCTATTAACTAGTTCTCTCATTTTAATAAAATGATGATTTATTCCGGATTTTGTAATTTTATATCCACTTTCTAAAGATACTACTTCAGATAGTTCTTGATAAGATAACTCTGGATATTTTTCACGGTAGTTCATAACTATTTGAGTTTTTTCATCAAGTAGTGTTATTAGATCATTTTCTTTTAAATATCTTATATCATCTATTTGTTTCATACCTGTTTGAATAGTTTTATCTTGGTTTGCTTGTTCACAGTTATTAATTCGATTAACCATATTTATATGATCTTTTTTTGTTCTTATATCTTCAAAATAAAATAGTGCAGTATTTGCATCAAGTATTTTTAATATATCACTAATTTCTTCAGATACTTTTATGTATACCATATATTTTTTAGTTCTTTTTAATATTTTAGCGTTAACATTAAATTCCTTTAATAAATTTGATATAAAGTCAGCATCTTTTTTTGCATTAAATACAAGTTCAAAATGGTAACCACCACTATTTGGATCACTTACTGAACCACATGTTAGAAATGTACCTTTTAAATATGACTTTTTTTCAGTTAATGTTTTTAAATCAAAAATATCATTTTTTAAAACATTATTTTTCATTTCAATATTGCATTTTTGACATATTTTCTCAACGTTGTTATTAATTGTTAGTATATATATTCTTTTAGTTTTAAATCTTTTTTGAATACGGATTGTAATACCTGCTTTAGTTTGAAATATATCGTTAATAAAGCTATATATTTTACGAGCTATTAGAGGGTTTTCTAAAACAAGAGTTATATTATTAGATGATTTATTACCGTATTTTATAAAAGCTGTTAATAAATATTTAGTTTCATTTAAATCTATATCTGAATTAACTATTTCCTCTTTTATTTTTTGTGTAAAAGACATAATATAACCTCCGTTTCTTTTTTAACTTTAATTATTATAACAAAAAAAAGATTAGTTTTAAAACTAATCTATTAATTTTCTTCATTCATTAAGTATGAAAATAATAAGTAACCTACTTTTAAAGAATCATGTCTGATATATCCTTCTTCAACCTTGAATAATTTATCAGCAATTAATTGGATATTCATATTTTTTAGTTCTTCTTCATCTATTAAAACGGCTTCCTTGCCTTCTGATTTAGCAAGAAGTTTCATATCACGAGTTATTGGTGATGTATTTGCTATAACAACATCTACAGAACCTTTACCTAAATATTTTTCGATTACTTTAATGTGATCACTTACTTTAAAATTATCAGTTTCACCTGGTTGTGTAATCATATTACAAATGTACATACATTTAGCTTTAGAATTATTTATTGCATTTTGTATTTCTGGAACAATAATATGTGGCATTATACTTGTTAGAAGTGAACCAGATGAAAATACAATTAAATCAGCTTTGTTAATTGCATCAATAACTTTAGAAGTTACTTTAGGTGTATTATCATATTTTAATTCTTTAATAACCTTTTTGGCTTCAGTTATTTGCTCTTCACCAAAAATCTCTTCACCATCATTTGTTATACCAATTAGGTTAACATTATCTTCTGTTAAAGGATATAAATGACCTTTTACATCTAGTAAATCACATAGAATTGGAAGTGAGTGAGCAAAATCACCTTTCATTTCTAACAAAGCAGTAATAATTAAGTTTTTTATTGAATGGCCACCAATACTTGAGTCTTTACTAAAACGATAATTAAATAATTTTTTTACATCTTCTGATTCTGTTGACATAGCAGTTAATACTTTTGTTATGTCTCCAACTGCAGGAATTGAAAATTCCTCTCTTAACTTTCCAGTTGAACCACCATTATCAGACATACTAACAACTGCAGTTACATCAATTGGAAATAATCTTAAACCTTTAAGTAGTTGAGATAGTCCACTACCTCCACCAAAAATAACAACTTTCTTCATATATATCACTACTTATATTTTATCATGTTATATTTTAAAATAGAATAAATGTTTACAAAAAAATTGGTGCATTAGCACCAATTTATTATTTAAACCACTGTGTACGATTATAGTACCAACTACCTACAGATGGGAATCCTGGAGGATTTATTCCTTTTGCAACAAAAGTTGAATAAGAAGAATATCCATCTTTTCCACCACCTAGGTAGAAACCTTTTGCAACACCAAAGTGTAAATGTGCTCCAGTTGAGCATGTGTCCCAACCACCATTTTTCTTAAGTGTTGATCCTCCACCACCTAAAGTTGCAATTACTGTATCAGCTGTAACAGCATCACCAACTTTTACATACACATCTTTTAAGTGTGCATAGTAATGAGTGTATGCTTGTCCATTTATATAACTGTGAATATATATAATATTTCCACCACAACTAGATTTTCTTGTTATACCAGCAACTGTACCACTTGCAACTGCATATATAGGTGTTCCAAGGGAATTTCCACCTAAATCAATACCATTATGGAATTTATATCCTCTTCCTAATGGATCAGTTCTATAACCAAATCCACTTGTAACTTTTGCTTTGGCAAGTGGTTTTAGCCAGCCTGAGTTATTTGCAACCGATACACACTTAACTAAATCTTCATCTTCTTTACATCCATATGATTCATAATAATCAATTAAAGCTTTTTGGTTTTTAATTTGGTCGTTAATATCATCTGTTATTTCAGCTAAATCAACAAGTTTAGCATCTAAACTCTTAATTCTGTTTTCATATGAAGTGATGTTGTCATTAAGTTGATTTTGATAGTTAGCCATATCTATTTTTAATTGTTCATTTTCTTTTATTAAATTTTCTAGGTTAGTTAGCTGTTCACGGTTATAATCTGATATTTGGTCTATAGCTGACATACGCATCATCATATCAGTTAAGGAACCTGAATCTGCAATATATTCAAGATATGCATTTTCTCCGTTCATAACTTGCATGTATCTGATTAATTCTTCAGTTTCAGCAGTTACTCTTTCAATTTCTCTTTCAGATTCTTCTATTTTTATAGTAGCTTCTTCTATTTTTCCTTTAGCTACTTCTATTTCATTATAAGCATTATAAATTGCTTGTTGTTTTTCTTTTTGTTCTTGAATAGACATTTTCTTAGCGTTCTCATTATTTTTCTTCTGAGCTTGTAAGTTGGCAAGTTCTTGCCTTAACTCCCTAAGTGTATTTGCGGTCTTGGCTTGAGGAGTTAAGGGAAAAATAACATATGATATAGAAATTACTACTGCTAAAAATATTCGATTTACTCCATCAAAGATTTTTTTCATTATACTTTTAAATACTTTCTAACCGCTCTATAACTTGCTAAAACACCAACTATGCCACCTATAGCAACTAAAACTAAAGAAACATATAAAACGAAATTAAATGGTTTTACTAAAGAAAGCATATTACTAAATAGGTGACCATCTAATCTTGTGTATGCAATTATATAACCATATATGGTTAATATAATTGGAATAATTGAACCAATTATTCCAAGGAATAAGCCTTCAAATATAAATGGCAATTTTATAGCGTAGTTACTTGTTCCAACTAAACGCATTATTTCTATTTCACTTCTTCTTGAGAATATTGTTAACTTTATTGTGTTATTAATTAAGAACGCTGTAACAAGTACTAATGCAATAACAATTATAATAGTTACTTTTTCAATAATATCGAATATTGATACTAATTGTTCAACCATGCCTTCACCATATTCTGCAGATCTTACAATTTCGTATTCTTGAATTTTTTCAGATGTTTTTCTTAAATCACGAACATTTTTTACTTTAACAACGAATGAATCAAGTAATGGGTTTTCTTTTAAGTAAGATAGTGTTGTGTTTAAAGTGGTTGAATAGTTCATCATTTCAAACTTCCACTCATCTTTACTTTTAAATTTAACTTCTTCAACATTTTTTATAGAAATGATTTTACTTTCAAGCTCATCAGCTTGTTCTTTAGTTGCATCTTTTTCGAGATATACAATAATAGTTAATTCATTTTCAAGTTTTTTTGTAACATTATTAACATTATAAGAAAATAAAATAGCTATTGATACTAGAATTAATGTAATAGTTGTACATGTTACTGATGCAATACTTAAACTAAAGTTTCTAAATACACTTTTAAATGCTTCTTTAAAACTTCTTAAAAATACTCTAATTGCTCTCATTTTCTTTATATTTTCCTTTCATAATGTCTTTTGTAATTACACCATTATCAATAGAAATAACTCTTTTTTTCATACGATTAACAATTTGAGCATCATGAGTAACCATAATTATTGTTGTTCCTAACTTTTTGTTAATGGATTCAATTAAATCCATTATTTCGCGAGATACTTTAGGATCTAAGTTACCTGTTGGTTCATCACAAAGAAGTAATTTTGGTTCATTTACTATAGCTCTTGCAATACAAACTCTTTGTTGCTCACCACCAGATAGTTCATCAGGAAATGACTTAATTTTTTCTTTTAAGCCAACTCTTTCAAGTGCCTTTAAAACTTTAGGCCTAATTTCACTATCTTTAATACCATCTGAACTAAGAGGAAAAGCTACGTTTTCGTATACTGTTTTTTTAGGAAGTAAACGATAATTTTGAAATATAACACCAATTTTTTTACGTAATTTATAAACTTTTCTATTTCTTAATCTTTCAACTTTAATTCCACCAACCAAAACATTTCCTTTTGTTGGTTTTTCTTCTCTATAAAGTAACTTCATTAAAGTTGATTTACCACAACCTGTAGGTCCGATAACGAAAACAAATTCACCTTTTGCTATTTGTAAGTTAACATCAGCAAGAGCTGTAACGCCATTAGGATATGTTTTATATATATTTTTAAGTTCTATTAATTTCATTTAATTTATCACCTTACTACTATAAAATTATATCATTTTTCTAGTTTTATAAAAATGGTAAATGTTGTCTCTTATAACCACCATTTACTTCATACACATCGTTTATAACGAAGAATGCATTAGGATCTATATCAAGAACTATTTCTCTAAATCGATAGTAATCGTTAGTTTTGATAACACACATAAGCATTTCACCTCTATAGTGTGAATAACCACCTATAGTAGGTATTATAGTAAAACCTATTCTACCATTTCTAACAAGTGCATCTCTTACATCTTCAATTCTTCTTGTGTAAACAAAGAATACTTTACTATCAGATATACCTATAGTAATCTTACTTGTTACAAGTTCTTCATATAATAAAGTTATTGCAGAATACACAACAGATGTTAAACCAATTATAGGAAGAGCTGCAAGAACTACGACCATATTTGCTATTTTTGATGCTTTTCCTTCTGGTATTTTCATATACTTATTTAAAAGTTGCATAATAACATCTATTCCACCAGTTGTAAAACCAGCTTTATATATTAAACCAAAACCTAAACCTAAAAATGTTCCACTTAAAATTATTAATACAATAAAATCATCAAATTTAAAATATGGGGCAATTATTTCTGCAAGTGGAAGTGTTATAGATAACATTAATGGATATAAAATAGTTCCAATTGCTGTTCTTCTTGTTTTTTTATAACCAATAAATATTAAACTAATAAGTAGTAATACTAAACCAGATATTAATACAAATAATTTAATATTCCATCCAAATAATTTATTAAAAATAATAGCAATACCAGTTGTACCACCAATAACAATATCATTTGGTATAACAAATGTATTGTATGCTAAAGCTACAATGAAAATTCCTAATAGAAATAGAGCAATTTCAAATAATCTACGATATACATGATTCTTTTTATTTTTCATAATTGGCTTATCACCTACTATATATAAGTATACTTAATTTTTGTAATTTAATCAATTTTTATTGATTATATTCATATATTTTATAGAGGTGAAAATATATGAATGGAAGTTTCTTTCAAAATCCAACTTTTCCATCTAATAAAAATAACTTTGAGGTAAGTCCTCCAGGTAATGTTTCTATTGAAAATACCCTTAGTATGGAGCAAAGTCTAATTGAAAATATCTTAAGGCTTAATAAAGGTAAAAAAGTAAAAGCATATGTATCTTATCCTGATTCATCTGCATGGCAAAATAAGGTGTATGATGGCATCATTGAAGAAGCTGGAAGGGATCACTTAATTATTAAAGACGTATCAACAAGTTCATGGTACTTAATAAGATTAATATATTTAAATTATGTTGAATTTGAAGAAAAAATAATTTATGTAAATCCTTACCAAGAAAATATCAAATATTAAAATTTTCTCTATTAAAAAAAATAAAATATTGTTATAATAACTTTATGGTGAAGATATATGAAATTAACAATATTTTTATTAATCATTATTTTAGTTGGAGTAATTAGTTTATTGTTTTTTGCTATTTATAACAAAATTAGTTATTTATTTAGTAAAACTAAATATTCTGATGAATTAATTGATAAGTGTTTAGAAGAGAAATATAAATTATTAATAAAACTTAATAATTCTATTAAAAAAACACTTCATGCAAAAAAAGATTATTTAACTGATATTAACAAAATGAAAGATTTAGATATTTCTAGTGAAGAAAAAGATGAAAAACTTAGCGATTATGTTATTACTGTTAAAAATTTAATTAGTGATTATACTAAGTTAGCAACAAATAAAAATATTAAAGCACAAATAAATGATTTAAATGAGATAGATGAAAAACTTGATGCATACAAAACATATTTTAATAAATATATGATGGAACTCTCTTCTAATTATGTTAAATTTCCTACAAATTTTGTTGCAAAGGTAAGTAAAGTTAAAATTAAAAAATTGTATCAAACTAATGATACAATCAGTAAATTAAGTGAAGAATTATAGTGACCAATCAATAGCTGATTGGTTATTTTTTTGTAAGTAATTATTTGTTTTAGAAAATGGTTTACTTCCAAAAAATCCTTTTCTTGCAGAAAATGGTGATGGATGAGAAGAAATAATTACATAATGCTTATTTTCATCAATGAATTTTTTCTTTTCTTCTGATTCCCTACCCCATAAAATAAATACAACATTACTCTTATTATCACTTATATACTTAATAATATAATCTGTTATTTCTTGCCATCCTAAATTCTTATGTGACATAGGTTTATCTTTTTCAACTGTTAAAATACTATTTATAAGTAAAACACCCTGTTTTGCCCAACCCGATAAATCTTTACTTTTCCTATCAATATTTAAATCATCTTTAAGTTCTTTAAATATATTTCTAAGTGAAGGAGTTATATTAACTTCTTCATTTAAAGAAAAAGCAAGTCCATTAGCTTCTCCTTCACCATGGTATGGATCTTGACCAATAATTACTACCTTAACATTATTAAAATCAGTTAAATTAAATGCCTTAAATATATTTTCTTTTGAAGGATATATTATGTCTTTATTACTATTAATATAAGTTGTAATTTTACTAAACTTTTTGTATAGTTTTTCATCATTTTTAATGATACTTAACCAGCCATCATTTAATTTCATAAAATAACCTCCAATTAGATATATTATAACATTTTTAATAAAAAAAGATTTAAACTTATTTGTTTAAATCTTTTATTAACTTTGTGTTTTTGTATTATATGTATTTCCATCAATTACTTCAGTAGAATCAACATATGAAGAACCTGTTTCATGATCTGATATAGTTCCATTTACTGTTGATGTAATACCTTTAATAATACCATCATAGAAATTTAATGTTCCAGTTGTTTTAATACCACTTACAACACCCATAATTATTGGATCTGTTTGACTTATATTTCCATCTTTGCTACCTATATTAATTGTTCCAACGTTTTCTATTCCGTTTTGACCTGTAGATATAATAGTTCCGCTTAATATTGTTACTGTACCATTATTTAAGTTATGCAAAGCGGCTCTTTCAGTAGACGTAGCTGATAATACAGAATTATTTGTAATAAGAGCTGTTCCACCATTATTATATAATGCTTGTCTTGTATGAGTTGCAATAATGCTAGCATTATTTATTTCAAGTGTTGCACCAGCATTATTATTTATAGCACCTTGAGTTGCATTTGATGTAATAGTTCCATTCATTATCTTTAGTTTTCCTCTATTTTCAAATACAGGAGCGTTTGTATTTTTTGATAATGTGTGACCATTTAAATCAATAATTATTTTTCGTCCGCTAGCAATTGTGAAGTTAGCAGATGTATCAGTGTATAAAGTTAATGTGGTTTCATTATTTGTAGTTATTGCTGCAAATGCTTCTTGAATAGTTTGATAGAATACACCATTTACTTCTGCTGCTCCATCAACCCAGTGAGCATATAAATCTGTGTTTGTATTAAATACTGTTGATGCATTTATTAAGTTTCCAGAGGTTGGATCATCAAACCATCCTTCAAATATTTTTCCTGTGTTTGTTGCTGTAGGTAGAGGTCCTATTGCTGTTCCAATTTCTATTCTTCTTGATGCTTCGCTAGATGTACCACCGTTACCATTAAAGTTAATTAATATAGTTTGATTTACTAAATATAAAGTGTGATAGTTTGCACCACCTATAGTTTCATTAGAAGTTATTACTTCGTATCCTGTTTCAACTTCGTTAATCTTAGTTACATCATTAACAGCAGCTGTACTGCCTTTTATGATACCATCAAATAGCTTATAATTAACAGTTGAATTAACACCTGTTGTACCCTGAATAGATGGAGAAGTTCTTGATACAGTTCCATCATTATTACCTATAATTAAAGTTCCATAATTGACAACACCAGTAAATCTTGTTGCTTTAATTGTTCCACCTAATATTTTTAATGTAGCTCCCGCTTGGTTTTGAACAGCAGCTCTTTGATTAGATGTTGTTGTTAGAATTGCTCCATCGTTTATTTCAACATATCCACCATCGTTAAATATAGCTTGTTTTCCGGTAGCTGAAACAGTAACATTATCAACATATAGTTTTGCTGTTGATGTATTAACATTTATGACACCTTGTATAGCAGTTGATGTTAATGTACCATTTGTAATTCTTATAGTTCCTTCAGTTTCAAAAAGAGGTAGGTCTGCGCCTTGAACATTTGATATAGTATGGCCATTTAAATTAAAAACAATATTTTTGTGATTAGGAACACTTATTCTTTGTGTTGAAGACAGTTCTATGTCTGCTAGTAATTTAATTTCTGTTTGTACATCATTTGCTAAAACAGCTGCAACTGCATCATGAATGGTTGGATATTCAACACCATTTATTTCAGCTACATTACCTAACCACTGAGCATATAAATCAATAGTAGCATTATTAACAGAAGTTAAATTATTTACTTCTTCACCATTTTGATACTCAGTTCCTGAACCATCAGCTGATGTATTCCATGATAAGAATGTTTTACTTCCATTAGTAAAAGAATTAGAATTCAAGTTTTGAGCTGTTCCATAAGTAAAGTTTTGAGTTACTGTTTGATCTGGTTCAGTATTACTATGAAAAACAACTGTGTATGTTGGTTTACTTATATTTAAAGTAATTGTTCTTGAATATGTTGATGTATATTTACCAAAAGTTAGAGGAACTAAAAGAACTGATATTACAAATAATATCAGTAAAACTACAAGTTTATAATTTCTTTTATTCATGTTCCTCACTTCCCTTAACTACCCCTTTGGATACATGTTACATTTATATCTATTTGTCTATTTGATACAGTTGCTAAATCAAGTGGTGCTACAAATGTTAATACAAAGTTTTGTGTATCATTTGCATCATTTGCATTAAATAAACAAAAATCACTTACGTTAATCTCTGTATTAGATGCTGTATATTCATCTGTTCCATCAATTACTAGTTTTAAACCATTTGGCACATTAGATATATTTAAATCACAATTTACACCAACTTCTGACTGACTAGTTACAGATAGTAAATAATCTTGAGATGTTGATGTATTACCGTTTATTAAATTTATAGTATTACCAGATGATGATGTATTTAAAGATACATCCCACTTTGCTACACTTTTAGTTGCATTTTTGTTATTTGCAACAGATACATACTTAGAAAATGTATTTAATGATACATAAGTAGTTATGAAAAAAAGATAGATGAGCAAAAATAAGAAAAATTTCCTTTTTCGTCGATTATTGTAACTTAATTTCATTTTTCTTAGCTCCTTTCTTTCATTTTTTATTTACTACTCTTTTCCTTTCTTTTTGGTATAAATATAATTAATAAAAATATTATTGGAACGACTAGCCAAAAGTAAACACTAGTAAGTATTATATAAATCAGTTTTAAAACCCTTAACTTATAAACTACTTTACCAACAATATTTTTTTCTTCTATTTTCTTATCTATAGTGTTATTAGCATCGCCTTTTAATGTAAATATGCTTCCTTCTTTATTAATAATTCTATGAGTTACATATTCTCCAGAATCATTTATGTAAGTAACAACATCATTTACATAATAGCTTTCTTTACTTTTAACAAATATTACATCATCAATATCATAAAGTGGTTTCATACTTCCTGATGCTATTTTAAATGTTCTATATCCAAAAAATGACATATTAGACATTGATGAAATATTAATTAATATACATAAGCTGATTAAGAAGAATAATATTCCATATATTACTTTTTTCATATTTTATGCCTGTCTAAAATTAAATTTAATATTTAGTTTATATTTTGATGTCATTTTCTCTCCAGCAATTGTATCATCTTTATCTTTTCCTCCATTATATGGCCAATTCCAATCAAGAGAATAACTATCAGATGAACCTGCATTAACACTCAAATCTTTTAAATCTATTTCGGATACATCTACCCATTTGTCTGCTGATCCTATAACATATTCATTATTTCTTTTTAATCGATATTTCATATTTATTTTATATTCTGATGTATCATACATATTTAAATTATATTTTAAATTTGCATTTGTACTGTTGTGAACCACAAAATTGTATGTATTTGATACGCCAGGTGCAATTAAATCTTCAATTTCGAAAGCTGAATTAGTAAATATTCTTAAATTTTGTTGATATATATAATCACCATTTTTATCATCAACAAATACAACTCCAAAAACTTCTTCGTCTTCTTCTTCATGATATACTGGTAATTCTTCACCGTTACTTTCAGGTATTACTTCACCATTATCACTTGGAGTTACATTACCATTATTGCGGCTCCCTTTATCATTTTTGGAACAATCATCTTTATTTTTACAAACGCAATCAATATCAATGTCAAAAACATCAACATTACCTGTTGGTTTGTACGATTTATCTGTTACCTTACCGACTTTATTTAAATATAAAAGAATTAAGATAATAATGATTAATAAAATTATAATTATCCTATAAAGTCGATCTTTGTTATGATTTTCCATGGCTAAATATCCTTTCATT
>JAFZWF010000024.1 GCA_017617435.1 Bacilli bacterium | reverse complement strand
ATTAATGCCACTAATTAAGCAAGTATTATATCCTTCTTCTTCATAATATTTAACCCATTTATTAGTTTCATTAATATCACATAAATCTTTTTTAGTTAAAACTAAAAGTCTAGGTTTATTTTTAATTAAATCATCTATATCTCTCATTTTAGATGAGTATGGACATCTTGCATCAATTAGCTCTATAACTACATCAATCATATCTTTCATTTCAGATATTAATCTTTTAGTTTTTTGCATATGCCCTGGATACCAATTTATATTAGTTTTATTTTCATTCATTTGGATCAACTCCTTCTATTAATCTATTAAAATATTTAATTTATCATTTATATAAACATAGTTATCCATATCATATGATAAATTATTATCAATCATTTTCTTAGCTATTTTACACTCACAAGAAATCCTTTTACCTTTAAATAATGGATCAATATATCTAATTTTTGCACCATGTTTTACATAGTAAATATTAAGTGGTTCTTTCTTAGAAGTATTAACTTTTTTTGAATTAATTAATGTATCATAAGCATAGCTATATTTAGATTTTTTAACAATTTCAATTACTTCTTGTTCACTTAACTCATATAAATCCTGTTTAGATATTAAACCATCTTTGTTAATTTTTTTCAATATATCAGCAATTGCTTGCATAAAAAATCTAGTTGCATCATCACGATAACAAACAGATAATCTAGAAGTGTTTTTCACAAATTGTCTTGCTATCTTTTTAGTTTTAAATCCAAGTTCTACAATTCCATTTTCGTTTGTTTGTATTTCTATATCATTATATATATTTCTAATTTCTTCTAATGTATTTGTTTTGAAAACGATTAAATCATTTGATAATGAATATTCTAATCTATCTGCTGAAAGCATTGGAGTATCATTATCAGCAATTGGATATATATGATAATCACACACTTCATCTATATCAATATTATCCCTTTCAAGTAACTTCATTATATCTTTTGAATCACTAATTAATTTTTTAGTTAATTCCTCTGTTGATTCTTGGTTCATATAATCACCATTTAAAAAATCCACACAATGTTTAAAAGCAGGCGTTGCAATATCATGAAACAATCCAGATAAAGTTTGTTTTTTATCGTGCGTAAAATTCCAGATTATTAAAGCTACACCAATTGAATGGTCAAGAGAACTATAATCATTATAATTAAATAGTTTCGAATATACCTTTCCGCATGTAACACTAATACTTTTTTGTTTTTGCATTCTTTCTGTTTTTATATATTCATCTAACCATTTTGGATAATCTGGAGATAACACTTTAAAGTATTCATAAATTAATTCTTTACCCATTAGAATACACCTTTTCATATTTTCTTATGATAGTAACCTATCGTATCTTCAGTAATAAAACCTGATGCATTATAGAATTTTCTTCTCCAATCATAGGAATTAACATAGCATTTCTCAATACCTAATTCTTTACATCTTAACATAACACCATGCATCATAGCAGTTCCAATACCTCTATGTCTATACTTTTCTCTTGTACTTACAGGTTCAATGAAAGCTGTTTTTGATTCTTTATCAACATACACAAAACAGTAAGAACAAACATCATTTTTCTCTTGTGCATTTTCATCAATAATCATACACTCAAAGCTGTCTTTATACATTGGTGAATTTTTTCTTGTATTGTATGCATTCATACCATTTTTATAATTTGGATTTTCTAAATCCGGATGAAAACCTAAATTGCAAGCACTCCATTTATTTTCTTCATCAGTATATTCATCACCATATACTAATTTAAATCCTTCTGGCAAATCAACTTTAACATCTACTTCTTGCGGATATACATAGTTATCATAGTCTTCTTCTTTTTGTCTTATATAACCATTTTGTTCTAAGTATTTTCTTCTATATTCTAAACTATCATTTGCAATAACTAAAAAGTCTATTGAACCATCATCTTCTTTTTTAAATAATGGTCTACAATATTCTTCAGCATATTTAACTATTGATTTATATAAATCTTCATAACCTTTTTTTACACTCATATAAATAGCATCACCATCTGGTAAGATACAACCAACTATTTCGTTATTATCTTCCCATATAAAAATATAATCACTTGATTTTAAATTACCTTCATCAGTGTATTGCGTATCCATTCTAAAAATTAAATCATGTAATCTTTCTGGAAGCCATGAAGTCATATTCTTATTTTCTAAATATTGATTCCTTAAATAATCCTCAAGTTTTTGTAAATCAGTTTTTAAATCAAATCTTTTTACTTCCATAGTATCACCTCTTTTATAAAAATTTATCTATCAATACCAAGTATAAAATACTATGCCATTTTTGATACTTTTTTAGTTATTTTTATCATTATTTTATATATTATAAATACTTTCGATATTTACTTAAAACAAAGATATTTGTTCATCATCTTTAATATCCTTTTTATATGCTTTAATAATATCTTTCATATTATATAAAATTCTATATTTATCACATTCATCAGTAAATACCTTATATAACTTTTTATAGTTTGGTACAGGACAGTTATAACTACTTTTATAATACTTAATATATTTATCTTTTATTCCTTTAAAATATATATCAAGTTTTTCATAGTAATAATCTCTTTGATTATCTCTTAAGGTCATACCCATAAATGTATGTATAAATTTAGCACCTGACTCATAAGCTAATTTTACTATTTTTTTAATATCATCTTCACTATCAGTAATAAATGGTAATATAGGATTTAACATTATACCTGTATATATACCATTATCTGATAACTTTTTAATTGCAGCAAATCTTTTTGAAGATACACACACATTTGGTTCAATTATTTTTGATAGTTCATCATTTGGTGTTGTTATTGTAAATTTAATTATTACATTATTCTTACTATTTATTTCTTTTAATAAATCTATATCTCTTAATATTAAATCACTTTTTGTATCAATTGATACACCAAAGTTATATTTAGAAATAAGTTTTAAGGCTCCTTTAGTTTGTTCATATTGTTTTTCTAAAGGATTATAAGTATCAGACATAGAACCTATTCCTATAACACCATGATCACTTTTTTTAGATAACTCTTTTTCTAAAATTAAAAGAGCTTTTTCTTTTCCTTTTGGAACGTCAAAATTATCTATATGGTAACAGTTACTTCTACTATCACAGTAGATACATCCGTGAGAGCATCCTCGGTATAAGTTCATATTATAATCAACACCATACCAGCTAACTCCATATTTTACTTTTGTAAGAATAGTTTTTGTTTTTATAAATTCCATAATATATCACCTAATAAACTAACTTATTATTTAATTAATGATATTTTTATACCTAGTACACCATATTTCTTTTCTTCTTCATCAGAGTAATACTCTTTCATTGCATTTGTTTTTCTTATTATTTCTTCTTCATCATCTATAAGCTTGCGAAATAATTTTTCAAATGATTCTTCCCTATATAAATCAAGAACATCAACTAAGATTTTTTCATCTAATTCAGGAAGTTTTGAAAACTCTATTTGATCACCAATATTAATTAGTTGTCTTTTTTCATCATATAATCTAAACTCAACAGTTTTAGATCCGTTTTTTATATCTTCAAATGGTTTTTCTCTTAATTTCATTTTATGAAGCATGTTAATCACGACTTTCTTTCATTACTTTTAATAATCTATTTTTATATCTAATAGGATTATGTTTTTTTAAATACTTCACGATATCATCAGCAAGAAATCTTCAATACAAATACAATGTATCAAAATAAATCAGACTTTTAACCTAACTTATTTTTCTAATAATTTTTAGAATCCCAAAATCTTTTTTTTATTCTTTCGAAATATACTGATTTATCTTTTGTTGTATCATTATAATCCTGTATTAACATCCAAAAACTTTTAAGGTAAGGAATTCCCATTTCATTCATTTCTTTTTCTAACTGGTCTTGAGGGATATTTGTTGATTCAAAATGCTCTATTAATTTTTTTGGTAAACGAACACATTCATTTATATAAAATTCATCATATGAAGGACAATAACCAAAATTGTATAGCTTAAAATGATGTAAATTTTTGATATCAAAGTCATAAACCACACCAAGAGAATATCCTTTTCTCCAAGGAATAATTTTTTCTTCACAATATACTAATTCTGCCTTACCTAATGCATGCTGCCTAGGAAAATCTTTAGCTTTATTATTAGCATTATCAGTTATTATTTTATTAAGTTTATAATTAAGTTTATTTATTAAATCTTCGTCATTTTTATACGAAATTATTTCAAAATATGAGTTACCTTTAATCATTGCACTTACATTAATATTTTCATCATATAAAACAATTACAGGTATTCCTAGTTTTTCAGCATAACAAAGTTCATAACCAACACCTAAAGATGGCGTAGATACTTCTGCAACAAGAAGATCACTTTCTTTTATCCAGTTAACATCTCTAGTATAAATATCCTCTAAAGAAATATTTTTTTCAAGTTTATCAACATTTGGATTAGCTACATGTTCATCTAATATTTTTCCGTATTGCTTTAACACATCATTTATTTTTATATATGTATTAACTTTTTCTCTTCCACCTCTTATTGCACCAGCAAAATATATGTTAATCATAAAAACCTCCCAAGTAGTCTACAAATATAAATTTATCATATTTTAAATTCTAACACGCTTTTTTGAATTACCTAAACTATTTTTATTAAAGGCATCAGCAACTATTTCATTCATGGCATTTATTTCTTCTGCATCGCATTCTTTTAAAATCCCTTTTGCTTCTTTATCATCCATGTTAATGATATATTTTGTGTGAATACTTCCATCTTGGATTACAGTTACTAAACCAAATGCAAGACCACGTTGAAAAGATTCTGATAAAATCACGGGCATCTCAGGATCAATATTTGCTTTATACCTTATAACGTCATTATATAAAAAAGCATATTTTTCATTGTCTTTATATTTTGCAAGTTTATGTTCAATCTCATCTCTAATAATTATTGGTACATTACCATTTAGTATGTAAGAAGATAAAAATAATTCAAAAAATTTAAATTCACTAATCATCTTGTTATTTTTCATAAAAACCTCCCAAGTAAATTTATTATATCATAAATAAAAATAAGAACTTATAAAAAGTTCTTATTTAAACAACTTGTTGAAAACAAATATTACGATACAAGCACCAATTGCAGATACAATTACAGTTCCAAAGTTTATAGAGCCAACTGTTAAGTTAACATCTATTTTAAGTAAACTAAATAGATATCCACCAACAAAGCCACCTACAATACCGATAATGATATTTCTAAGTAAACTTCCTTTAGAATTCATAACTATTCCTGCAAGCCATCCAGCAACAGCACCTATAGCAAGTACTATTAAGATATCATATAAACTCATATATTCCTCCTATGATTAAATTATAATATAATAAAATCATTTTTTAAATATATAAGTTATTTTTTTAAATAATCTTTTGCTATTTTTAACATATCTTCAAGTGTATATATTGGAAGTGAGTAATACTTATCACTATCATATATAATTACTCTATTATTTTTATTATCAATAGCATTTAGATTTCTTATATGACCTACTTTATTATATTCTTTATCAAGAATATATGAATCATTTAAATTACCGACATAAGTTCTTCCATATTTATCTTTACCAATATAATTTGTAACAGTAGTAATATCTTTAACACTATTAATTAGTTTTTTAGTTTTTACATCATATATATTCATAGTACTATCAACATAACTTACAAATAATAAAGTTTTATCAGTGTTATAAACTATGCTATTTACCATATTTTTCTTTTCGATATTAAATTTCTTTTTAATTTCTTCATATTTAGTAACATTTTCACTTTTATTTGTTAATATTTCATAATTTCCAGTGGCTTCTTTTATATCACTACTTTTATTTCTTTCATATAAAATAATTCTATTTGAGTTTTTAGGAACAAGTATATAACCCTTGTTGGTTTTATCTACTAAAATATAATTACCAGCATTAAACATAAATAAATTATTATATATAATATTTGACATTCCATTTAAATTAATAAAATTAACAAGTCCATTTTCTTGAAATACTAAATATATACTTGAATCCATAACATTATAAATGTCTATAACATCATCTTTTAACGGAAATGTATTAACAATTTTTCCATTACTAGAATCAAATGCAATTAATTCATTTCCATGTGATATAACAATACTTTGATATTTATCATCTATTTTTTTACTTATTGATTTTCCCCAAGCATCATCGATAACTTTAGTAAACTTAACATCACCAGTTTTATAATTAAAAGCAATAAGAACTATACTATTTTTATCTATACCATCAGAATTATTTAAAAGTGCATATGCAACACTATTATTAAATACGACATTTTCTAAATAATCAGCCTTAACATCAACTGATTTATAACTTTCAAATTCTTTAAGATTAAAAATATAGATTTTTTCTGATTTACCATCAAAAACATCCATTGCACTATGGTTAGATGCTGCAATAATATATTCATCATCTTCGGAAAATTTAATAAAATCTTGAATTTCTTTTTCAGTTTTAACTTTATTTACTGTATTTTTATTCTCAACATCATATAAATAAATATATTTGTCATCATGGTATACAATATACTTTCCATTATTACTTGCAGAAAGTGATTGATATGATAATTTTTCTTTTTCTATAGTATTAGTTGTATTTTTATTTATATCATAAATAACTATATTTCCATCTTTATTTATGTATGATAATTTATCATTACCTACAAAAGTAAATAAACTTTCATTAAAGAAAAATCCGTTTATATCATTAAATGTTTTTAATAATTTAAAGTTAGAACTATTAAAAAGTGATAGTTCTTCTGATTCATCATATGAAAGTATATATTTAAAATCATTTGATGTTTTTACATAATCAATAACGCCTTTAGTTTTAATTTGATTAGTTGCAACATAAGATAGTCCAGCATTATATACATTTAAACTTTCACATAATTGATATTCTGCATCTGTTGTATAAGGCATTTTTACACCATTAAATTTAGTTAAGGATTCATATGATGATTTAATAGCATTATATCTATCATCTATACTTAAATAATCTATAGATTCTTTAGTAAGTGAACTTGCTTGATGTATTTTTAATGTCTTTTGTTGATTAAATATTTTTAAAAACATAATTCCAGAATAAATAGCAAGAACAAAAGATGCAATTGCTATTATAGATAACGTAAATATTGTTTTTCTGATTTTTCTTTGTCTATGTCTTTGTTTTAAATCATCATAATCTAAGTTAAACATTGGAGCAATAAGTCTTAATCTTTCAGTTTTTATTTTTTTAATTATTTCTTTTTTATTTTCTCCTCTTACATCAGCTGCAAGTGGTTCAAAATATTCTTTAACCTTTTTAGATTTTCCTTTAGAATCTTTATCAGTTTTAAAATCATATAATACTTCTTCAGGAAAGGATTCACTTGGTTCTCCCTCAATTAAAACACAAAATATATTTTCTCTTCCTCTAATTTTTTTAAATGTTTCTATTTCTTTTTTACACCACATTGATTCTTTTAATCTTGGAGAACAAATTACTATTAAGTACCTTGAACTATTAAGAGCATCAACAATTGGTGTTTCAAGGTTACTTGATAGCGGAAGTTCATCTTGATCTCTGAAAATTCTTTTTATAGATTTTTCATCAGATGATATTTTATTTTGGACATTTTTTGGAAGTTTATAGGTTTCTAGATATTTATGTATATTTTCTGCAACAAATGAATCAAGATCACTATGTCTATAGCTTATAAAGGCATCATATTTATACTTTTTTTCAGATAAATTTTCCATCAACATTCTTCTTTCACAAAAATAATTACCATGATTATAACACAAAAAAAGAAGGATTAATATCCTACTTTATTTTTTTCTCTTAAATACTTTTTAACATTAATTCTTCATCTTTATTATAATCATCTAAATAATGATGGAAATCAGGATTTTGTGATTTTAAATCCGCTTTTTTTATATTAAATAGTTTTTTAATCATATCTTCATTATTAAATATTTTATAAAATTCTTCTTTTCTTGCTCCTTCAAGTTTATGAATATTTATATCATGAAAATAAATTAAATTTTTAATTTCATCTACATTTAACCTACCCTTTAAATCATATTTTAAAACAAATCTTTCAAATATTTTTAGTGATTCAACCCAGTGAAATGGAAAATGACCTACACCATTTTCATCTTCTTGGTAAGTATATGGTTTACCTGTATCATGAAATAAAGCACATACTCTAAGTGATAAATCTTTATCTGTTTCATCTATGACATGAAGTATATGTTCATAAACATCATATATATGCCAAATGTTATTTTGTTTAAACCCTTTACTTGCTTTAAGTTCAGGAATCATTTTAAATATTTCTTCTTCGTTTTCTTTAATTAAAATGCTTGGTTTGTCACTTAATAAGATTTCAAATAATTTATTAGTAGTCATTATGATGCCTCTCTTTTTTTATTCATGAATATTATATAAAATTAAATATATACATGTCTATTAAATAGTTAAAAGTTTTACACATAAAAAGTAGGTTTTTATACCTACTTTTTTAATACATTTATTCTTTTGTTAAAGAAATATTTATATAGTATGCTGGAGCGTCTTGATAAATGAAAATAATATCATATATACCACTTCTATATTCAGATGATATAGAACCAGATCCTACATATTTATAATTCCACTCATTAGGTTTTTGATAATTAATTATGGCCCCGCCTCGCTCCATTGCAAAGTCAATAATTTCACTACCTGATTGATTTTTTAGTGAATGAATTGGTTGATGGGGTGCTATAACGATTTTTACAGCACTTTCATCTCCTTCATAATTTGTGTCGATGTATAAATCAATAAGTTCGTCTAGATAAAATGAAGAATTGATATCTTCTTTTTTATAACCAGCACTAGCATAATTATTTAAAATTACGTACTCATCATTAGTGTCAAAATATGAATGGTGTTTTCCAACAAGTAAAATTCCGTTTATTATAAAGTCAGTTTGAACAGGATTATTATTTTCATCAACAAATTGAGTTAATACTCCTTCTTTAACAGTATCTTCAACTTCATTTTTTTTATTTGTTTCAGATTGTTTATTATTTTTATTTTTTTCACTAGATGATGATTTTTTATCATCTCTAATAAAAATAAAATATACTAAACAAATAATTAACAATAATGATAGAATGCTGATTACTATTTTATATAGTGAACCAAAATTTTTAGTTTCTTTTTCTTTTATGTTTTCTTTTGGAGCAACAACTTTTTTTACTTGCTTTTTCTTTTTTTCTTCACCAGTATTTTTTACCACTTTAATACACTTCCTTATTATTTTATTACTTTATAAGTATATCATAACTAAATGTAATATTAAATATATATCTATTTCTAATTAAATAAAAAATATGCACGCTATGCATGCATATTTTAATTTGCTATTTTTGAATGAACTGTAGGGCTTGATGCATTTAAAGTTTCAAAACGATATCCTCTTTTTGTAAGTTCAGCTAGTATTGGATCAATAGCATTTGCTGTTGTTGCTTTATAATCATGAAATAATATAACGCAGTGAGCTGAACAACTATTAACCCTGTTTAAAACATTATTTATTATTTGCTGTGTTCCTGATTTACCATCAGCATCTCCGGAACTTAAATTCCAGTCAAAGTATACGTATCCACGATTAGTCATTTCCTGAGCTATTTCCGTTACAACACCTGTTTTGTAACTTCGACTTACAGTATTTGAAGAACCACCTGGAAATCTAAATATATTTGTGTAACTTCCAGTTTGATTCTTGATTATTTCATTCATTTGATCAAAATCTGATATATAAGCTTCTAAACTACTATATATATTCCATTTATGAGTAAGCGTGTGAACACCAATAGCATGTCCTTTGTTGTATTCTTCTGCAATTAAATATTGATATTTTGGAAATTGGTTTGTTACAAAAAATGTAGCTTTTACATTATATTTATCAAGAGCATTTAATACTTTTATAGTATTTGCTCCTGGTCCATCATCAAAAGTTAAGTATATAGTTTTAGGTGTATAATGCTCAACTATTACTTTTCTTGTTAATGTTTTTTGACCATCCGTTTCATAAGTTACATAATAAGTTCCTTCAACAGAAGTATCAACTTCGCCAGATATTTTTATTTCTTTATTAAGTTTATTTCCACAACCATCTGTAAAACTTGCACCTTTTTCTTGATACTCATTATTTACGATAACGTGAGTTGGATTACTACCATTTAAATAAAACTTATTGCTAGGTTTAGAACCATAATTTATTTTTACTTCTTTACTTGATATATTACCACTTGAGTCTTCAACTTTATAAATTAAAACATCTTCGCCTTCTTCTATTATAACGTTATTAGTAATATCACCATCATAATTATCAAGAGCACTATACGCTACATTTTGTTTTATTTTTTTAGAACAAAAATCACGATCTACTTCATCAAAATTTACTGTTAATTCTGGTCCTGTTTGATCAAGTACTTTAACAATTCTTTCAATATTAATAGTTCTATATGAATATTTAACTGTATATTTTATTTTATATGTACCTAGGTTTGATGTATCTACATTACCTTTTTTTGTAACTTTATATTTTGAAGGTTTTATAATTTTTTTACCTCTTTTTAAAACTATGCCTTCGTCTTTATATTCATCATAAACTTCTAAAATGGTTTCAGTTTTACCAACTAAAGATAATTTTGCACGATTAATCTGAGTAACATAAAAAATAATTACTCCAAGTAAAATAATTATAAAAGAAATTAATGAAATTAATAGGTACTTCTTTTTCATTACTACTACTGCCTTTACTACTATTCTAAAAAGATTATAACATAAAAAAAATAAAGGTAAAGACATTTACCTTTATTAATTTTAAAAATTATTTTGAGATATAAATATACTTGTTAATCCAATTATAAAGTGCTTTATTAGATTCAAATATATCAGTATCATCATCACTACTATAATCTAGATATGTATATACTTTTTTATTTTTCACAATGATAACATTTGGAAATTCTTGAACATCTTTGTATACATCTGAATTCATAATGATATCACTTGGAACTAAGTAAAAATAGATATTTTTTTCATTTGCGTAGTCATCAGATCTATATGCAACACTATCAGATAAATCTCCACAACCATTACTACTATATACAGATATAACAAAATTGTTTTTATCTTTAAATAAATTATTAACGTAATCTACAATTTCTTGTTCAAGTTTGTCGTATTCTTCTAAAAGTTTATCGTATTCATCATCATCCATTTCGGTATATGAATCACTTGAAAAGAACGTTTCATATTTTTCTACTAATTTTTTAAATTTTTCATCTTTGCTATTATAGAATTCATCATCTAAATAAAATTTTTCACTATTTTTAGTATGACGATCTGTTTTTATTTGTGTAAGCTCACTAAAATCTATATCATGATATGGAACATTTGAAAAATCATAAGTTACATTATCTCCACGACCTGTTTTTGGAACTTCAACTTTATTTTTACCATTATAATACCAATAACCACCTACAACATATATTTTATCTTTATTCCATCCTTGAGATACTAAGAATTCTTTCATCATTCCGGCATATCTTCCGCCTCCACACATTAGAAAGATTACCTTATCTTTTGGAAATAATTCTTCAATAATATCCATTGATTCTTCAAACATTGGATGATATTTACCATCACTTGTTTGAAAGAAAAGTGTTGTTCCATTATATGTGTAACCAACTTCTTTTGGAAGTTCTTTAACAGGTATTATAAAAGGAAGTGGAACTACTTCAAAACCATCTATATATCCGGATAAATATCTATCTCCACCAATTTCTTCATAAAGTGCTGGGTCTTCTAGCATTCTCATGTCACGGTATACAGCATCTTTTCTTCCAAGATATTTATCTATAGATTTTTCATTAACGTTTTTATCAATACCTAATTTACCTCTTTCACCATCATCTACTTCAGGTTTAGGAAGTTTTAATGGTTTATCGCTATTATTTGGATTACTGTTTCCACCATTATCTTTCTTTATTGCAAGAAAATACATAAGTAAACCTGCAATGATAAGTACTAATAAAATAATGATGAAAATTAATGCTTTTTTACCCTTATTTTTAGGTTTTTCAGTTTTAACTATTTCTTTTTTTTCTTCTTTAATTGTTTCATCTTTAGGTTTTTTTACTTCTTCTTTTTTTAATGTTTCCTCAACCACTTTAACTTCATCTTTTACTTCCTTATTTATTTTTGAAGTTGCCTTAGAAGTTTTTTTAACTTTTGCTTTTGTTTCTGTTGTAACTTCATTAACTGCCTTAGTATCTTCAACCTTTTTAGTTACTTTTTTTACAGTTGCTTTAGGTTTTATTTCTTTAGATGTTTCTGCTTTTTTAGCAGTTGCTTTAGTTGTTACTTTTGGTTTAGTAGCCTTAGCACTGTTTGTTTTCTTTACTACTTTTTTTGTTTGTGATTTTTTCTTAACTTCTTCCATTTTATTTTCACCCTATTATTACTTTACCAATAATAATTAAAAAAATCTATAATAAAAAAAAGAAAAGTGTTAAACTTTTCTTTTATTTTATATTATTATTTTTTCAGATTTATATTGTTTAATAATCACACTTAATAAAACACCTATTAAAATAATTGTTGATGCAATCATTATAACTAGATATAAAACATTTAAACTTCCATCCATTAAATCTTCAAATAGTAAAACAAAGTTTAAACATGGAACCATTGATAATACTAATGAGGATTTAATATTTATCATGAATGCAAGCATTCCTGGAAATAGCGATAAGAATGTAAATGGTGTTAAGGCACTTTGTGCTTCTTTAAATGTTTTACATTTACTAGCAACAGATATACATACTCCTGCAATTAATAGTGAATATAACACTATTACAATTAAGATAAATATAATTGTTTTTGCAGGAAGTACTAAACTAATGCCTTCATATATTTTAAATGTATTTCCTGATATTATTAGTGAAATATAATATAAAATAAAACTTAATAATCCAGTAATTAAATTAGATATAAATACACTTAAAAATTTACCTAATATGATATCTTTACTTTTAATAGGAAATGTAATTAGTGTTTCTAAAGTTCCTCTTTCTTTTTCACCTGCTGTTGCATCTGTTGCTGGATAAGTAGATGAAACAGTTATCGCCATAATTATAAATAAGAAGCCATAAGTAAGAATATAATTTTGAAAATAATTATCTTTTTCTTTTATATTTTCTTCAACTGTAATAATGTTAATTACATCATCTGGATCAATATTACTATCAGTTAAATACTTATCTTGTAAATACTCTTTATATTTAGAAAAATATGTATTTACAAGTTCGATAGCATAAGATGTGTTATCTCCTGTTTTACCATTTAATATATAAGTGTTTTCGTTTTTAGTAACATATAGATTTATAAATCCATCATCATAATCCTGTTTTAATTCTTTTTCAGTTTTATATGTCACATTAATATTTAAATCTTTAGCTATTTTTTGTTCTTCAGAACTAAGTTCATAATTAAAACCAATATTATTATATGCATTAATATTTTTATTTGTTTCTATATTAAATAAAGCAGACATACCTATTATGATTAAAGGTATCATAAAAGGTATTATTAACATCATTGATAAAGATTTTTTATCACGAAAAACTTCTTTTAATTCTTTTTTTAATATTATTAGTAAGCTATTCATTTTTAACACCTCCAATAACGCTAAAGAAAGCATCTCTTAGATTTGTTGTTTTCGTATCTTTTTTAATTTTATCAGGTGTTCCTTCTTTTACAACTTTACCTTTATTAATCATTAAAACATAATCACAAATATTTTCTGCTTCCTCCATGTAATGTGTTGAATAAAGAATTGTTTTACCTCTATTTTTTTCTTCTTTAATAAAATCTAAGATAATTTGACTTGAAATTATATCAAGACCACTTGTTGCTTCATCTAAAATATAATATTTTGGATCATGTATTAAGCATCTTGCAATATTTACTCTTTGTGTTTGACCAGTTGATAAAGATGAAATACGATTATATAAAAATGAATCCATTTTTAACTTTTTTGATATTTCTTCGATTCTTTTTTCTATTTTATTTTTTTCAACGCCATATACTTCAGCACACATCTTTAAAAGTTCATAAGCTGATACTGTATTATATATTTTTGTATTACCAGATAAATATGCAAAATTCTTTTTTATTTCTATTTCATTATTTTTAAAATCTAACTCATCATAATTAACAGTTCCACTAGTTGGTTCTATAATTCCAGCTGTAATTCTAAGAAGAGTTGTTTTGCCCGCTCCATTAGGTCCAAGGATTCCTAAAATCATCCCATCTTTAGCTGTAAAACTAATACCATCATTTGCAAGGATTTCACTTTTTTTATTATTTTTTTCTAACTTTATAAATTTCTTTTTTATGTCTCTAACTGTAAGCATTATTTTATTATCTCCTTTATCTCCTTTTTTTTATATATTATTTTTTTTCTCCCAAACTTTTCTTATAAAACCCAAAGATAATGTAGAAAGTAAAAAACCTATAACTGGAACTAAAGAACTAACAAAAATATTATCATACTTTCTTACTAAATAAGAATATAATAAAACCACTAAATAAGTTAAAATCATGATCACTATTCTTCTTGTTTTACTCGTTTCCCAAGCTTTATTTTTCTCTACTCTTTTATTTCTTTCTTCAATATTTTTTATTCTATCTTCTATTTTCATGAACTTATCACCAGACAATATTATAACATTTTAACAAATAAAAAAGTAGATTGTTGTCCATCTACTTTACTTTTTAAAACCAAATCTATTAAAAGGAAATAATGTAAATCTTGTAGTTCCTTTAATTTCACTTTTCTTAAATGTTCCAAATAATCTACTATCAGCAGATACTTCTCTATTATCACCCATAACGAAGTATTCACCTTCAGGAATTTTCATTTTACCAACATCAGATGTTTTACCATATGCATATTTATCATCTAGTTTTTTTCCATTAATATAAATAACTCCATTAACTACTTCTATAGTTTCACCTGGAAGAGCAATAACTCTTTTAATTAAAACATCGTTTAAATGTTTACTTTTAATTACAACAATATCAAAACGATCAATTTTTGATAACTTATTAAGTATCATAATGTCACCATTTTTAAGTGTTGGATTCATGCTTGGTCCACTTACTCTAATTGGTGTTACAATAAATGTTCTTATTAAAACTACAACAGTTATGATAATAATATAAGGAAGTAATTCTTTACATATTTTTTTAAATTTATCCACTAGTAATCAATCTCCTTTTAAAATAAAAAGAAATTAAGGTTAAACTTAATTTCTTTCTTTAACTTTATAGTCTTTTTTCATTTTCTTAATAAAGTTTAACTTAGCACGACGAACGCTACCTTTTTTGATAACTGTTATCTTGTCAATTGTAGGTGAATTTACAGGAAAAATTCTTTCAACACCAACACCACCAGATTTTTTTCTAACAGTAAATGTTTCAGAAACTCCACCATTTTTCTTACCTATTACTAGGCCTTCAAATGCTTGAATTCTTTCTTTCTTTCCTTCTTTAACCCATACATCAACACGAACTGTGTCACCAACTTGAAACTTAGGAACGTCTTTTTTAATGTGCTTTTCATTAATCTTGTCAACTAAATTAGCCATAAAAAATTCCTTTCTATAAATATATATTAACCTGCAATCATTATTATAATTAATAGGCGGATTACATTTTTTGGGTCAAAATGATTATAACATAAGTAAATACATAGTTCAAGTACTTATTTTCAGTTAAAAAAAGCACTAATTTTTAGCACTTTTTTAAATATATAAAGTATTAAATTTAACTACTTAATTTAACTTTATATGGATTAGCTTCAGTACCTAATCCTGAATCATATAAAACATCTTTAGATAGATTTATTACAGGTCTTACTCCAGCAGTGTTTCCCCCGTAAGTATACAGAAGTCTTCCATTTGCAGCAACTATACCTGTATATGCAATGAGTGATGTTGAACCGAATGTCCATGGAGTCATTGTCCAGTACATCTTTCCAGTATATAAATAATAGTTTGAGTTATCCGTGTTATATTTACCTCCAGCAAGAGCAACATCATCAAGTGATATTACACCAACGGGATATTTAAGAGCTCCATTACCATATCCATTTGGACTAACATTGCTACTTCCTGAACTTAAAGATAATCTATCGTTAATATTTTTATTACATTTAACATCAGGTATAACAGTTGATGCATTTACAAATTTAGAATACGCACTGTAAACATAAGCACTCATACCACCATAATTTGATCCACTAAATGGGAATGATGTTGAATTGTTTGTTCTATCATTACAATAAATTTCATCAGCCAAATATGATTCAAGACTGCTTGGTGTTGATTTACCATCATTTTTATTCAATATATTATTCTCATACCAAATATCAACCTCCCTTTTAAGTGCGCTATCAGAAACATTTGAGTGTGCTGATGCAGCATCCTGGGAGAAGAAACCATGATATCTTACTCTTGCTGCTGTTGCATTACCTTGAATAGTACCAAGAATTTCAGATACAATAGGACAAGAAATATATACACTTGTTGTTCCATCACTATTTGATTTAGTTACAGCTGTTGATGTACCCCAACAAGTATATTTATAATCACTTGTATAAACAGTTTGAGTTGGATTTGTTGTAGGATAAACACCAGGTAATGTGGTTGAATAGTTATCTGGATTAGAAGCATGGTTATTCCAGTTAGTATATATGCAATCATCCCCCAAATTTCTACAAACTAAAGTACATGCACCTTCTTCATTAGTTGCATCTCCAGTTATACAATCTGTACTAAAATTAAAACTTTTAAATAAATAATAATTTGTAGTGTCATAAATGTTAGTATAATTTGGAAAATAATTTAGTCTGGTAGATGTATTAAGCTCATTAGTTGGATATGTATGAAGTTCTTTATATGGATTGTACATGTAACCAACATAGGTATTACCATATCTTCCGTTTCCATAATAAGTTGTAATTTGTGTATTTGTTAAACCAGATATATCGTTTGTTTTAACGCTATTATTAACGTTATATCCATAACGACTATTATAAGTATTACTACTATTTTTAATTGCTGCTTCATCACCAGTGTGTGATGAATTTTTCAATCCTGAATATATCATTCTTATAGATCCATCACCATTGATTCTCATTATCCTCCAGTAGAATCCACCAAATTCAACCCAGTTATTACTAACAGCCCCTCTATAATAATATGTTGCACCAATATTATCTTCATACTTATATAAGCCAGAATTTGCAGCACTTGTTTCAGCATTATTAAAATTAACAGAAGACGTTCTATTATCAATTATTGATAAATTCTCACCAAGTGTAGCGCCACCTTCATTCATCAAAAGTTTATATGCAAGTGTGTTTGTATCAGCACCATCTGCTATTACTGGATTATACTCACCACAACTTGTAGCAAAACCTTGAGGTTTAGCATCTTTAACGTCATTACTTGTTAAATTACCTGTTCCAGTTAAATAATATTTACCATCTGTTAAATTTATAATATAAGATATATCATCGTTATTTATACTTACCTTTATAACGCCATTATAGTCACTACTATCCTTACTTACATATTCTCCATTTAAATCTGATATATTAATACATCTTGAACCTGTATCTTCACTATCAAAAATATAAGCTTCTTTTGCAGCATTTAAATATACTAAAGCTTCATCAACTAGAGCGTTTTTCTTAGCTTTATTCATTCTTGGTATTACTGCTGTAACTGCTATTAATATAACAACTGCTAAAATTACAATTACTGCAAGTAATTCAACTAGTGTAAAACCTCTATTTTTATTCTTGTTCATAAGCTTACTCTTTTCTTTATACATACTCATCTATTATATATAATATTATACCTTGAACCATTTAATATAGTCAAGGTTATGAATATAGCTATATACATTAAAAAAAGTTCATATTTTCTATGAACTTATTTTAAATCTTCTTCACTAAACGATATGGGCATAATTCTTCAATAGTATGTATTTCCTCATCACCATTTGGATTCATTGCAATAATTTCATCTTCATTAAATACATCTATAAGTGACATCATTGTAATATTATGAGTAACTTTTTCAAATTTATCTAATATTATTCCACCTATTTTCATGTAATTTTATTAATTTATTCTTTTATAATTACACACGTGTTTTCCTATCTATTAACCCCATTAAATTCCATCATTTGACTTTCAAATATTTTTTGCTCAAGATATTTTAGTTTAACTTCTGATTCAATATAATCAAGCTCTTTTAAAAATTTTTTTTGCTTTGCTAAACTTAAATATTGATTATATTTATCAAGAAGAATAGATCTAAGTTTACTTGATTCATCAAGTACTGCTGGGTAACCTGTATCATCTGGAAAGGCATCATTAAATAATAAATATACCATTTTAAGTAAATTTTTATATCGACGAATATATTTTTTCTCTAAAATATTATCTATCATTTTTGAATTATATAAAACAAATCTATTAATATCTATAATATTTTTATTTCTTCGATAAGCTGGATTAAAAATATATGGTTTTTGTTTTGAATAGAAAACTTTACCATTCATTTTTTTCTTACGACGATATATTTTATATTTCATGATTTATCACCTCTACTTCAGTAAATCAGGTCTTTTTTCCATGGTTTTTTCTTTTCTTTTTTCTTCTCTCCATTTATTAATAAGTTCATGATTTCCACTTATTAAAACATCTGGAACCTTTAAACCACGATACTCTGCTGGTTTTGTATAAGTTGGATAATCAAGTAAGTTATCATTAAAACTTTCAGATTCTAAACTATCCTTTGTTATAACGCCATCAATTAATCTTACAGTTGAATCAATAATTGCAGCTGCTGCTATTTCTCCGCCTGTTAATATATAATCTCCAATTGATATTTCTTCATCTACTAAAGTTTTAATTCTTTCATCAAAACCTTCATAATGACCACAAATAATAATTAAATGTTTTTTTAAAGTTAATGATTTGGCTTTTTCCTGATTATAGGTAGATCCTTCAGGAGTTAAAAGCACTACATAAGAATCATCAGTTTTAATTTCATCTAAACAATTAAATATTGGTTCACATCTAAGTACCATGCCAGCACCACCACCATAAGGCGTATCATCTACTTGATTATTATTAAGTGGTGAGTACTTACGAAAATTAATTAAGTTAATTTCTACTTTACCAGATGCTATTGCTCTTTTAATAATTGATTCATTAATAAATCCTTCTATAGCATCAGGAAATAAAGTTAAAACATCAATTCTCATATAATCAAATCCCCTACATTTTTAGTATAAACTCTTTTACTTTCTAAATCAATATTTTGAACAAAGCTATCAACATTTGGTAAATAGAAATTTTTTTCACCTTCAACTAAAAATGTTGCATAACTACCATTAAATTCGTAGTCTTTTATTATTCCATATATTTTATCATCACATATAACTTCAAAACCAATTAAATCATCAATTATATATTCGTTACTATTTAATACTTCTTCTCTATTAACATATACTTTTTTCTTATTTAAAAATAGTACATCATTAATATTATAAAAACCTTTTAAAAGAACTAAAAAGTTATCTTTATGAAAACGAACGCTTTCAATTATGTACTCTTCATTTAAATCTTCAAAATAAAGTTTAGTATTTTTTACAAATACTTTATCTTTTATTTCAATATCAGATGATATTTTTATCTCGCCTTTTATGCCATGAGTTCCTACTACTTTTCCAATATATAATTTATTCATTAATATCACCTAATTCATGCATCATAATGCTTGCTGCAACACCAACATTTAAACTCTCACAAACACTATTTTGTGCAATATGTAAATAATTTAAATCTAAACTTTTTATTTCTTCACTTATTCCGTTTCCTTCATTACCCATAATAATAGCAACTTTACCAGTTATATTAAAGTTTTTTATATTTTCACCTTTATTCATATCAGATATAAAGTATGCATACTCATTATGGTTATTAATAAAACTAATAAGATTAGTTTTGTTAAATTTAACACTAAATATCATGCCTTCTGTTGATCTAATAGTTTTACTATTATATATATCTACTGTATTATCTCCTAAAATAACATCGAAACCAAAAGCTGCAGCGCTTCTTATTATAGTTCCTACGTTTCCTGGATCTTGCAGACTATCTAGAAGAATTATTCTATTTGAAGTTATTTCATTATCTAAATATTTACATACACCAATCATTTTAGTTGATGAATCTTGTTCAGATAACTTATCCAAAACTTCCTTTGTTACAAAAGTTGTATTATCAAAGTTAAATATGTTAGTTTCTCCATCAAGTAGATATAATTCAAGTAAAGCATTATGTTTAATTGCTTCACTAATTAAGTGATCACCTTCAATTAAAAATTTTTGTTCTTCATCTCGATACTTTTTTAGATGAAGTTTAGTTAAATTTTTTATTCTTTCATTATTTATTGATGTAATAAGCATTTTATATTGCCTCCTTCATCGTTTTTCTTAACTCTTTATAATTTGGTATGTATCTTGAAACATGTTCCCAAAATTTTTTACTATGATTTCCTTCATAAAAATGGCATAGTTCATGAACTATAACATAATCTAGTTCTTCTTTGGTTCTTTTAACAAGTTCACTATTTAAAGTAACTATTTTATCAGTTCGATTACATACTCCCCATCTAGTTGTCATCTTTCTAATTCTTAAACTAAAATTTGGAATTTCTGTAAAAAAACCTTTAATATAATCAACTTCAAGTTCAAAATATTCTTTAGTATATTTTTTGATAAATTTATCTAAAGATTTTTCATCCTTAGCATAAACGAACTCATCATCAAATGATACTTTTTCATATGAATCATCAAATACCCTAATATATCTTTTTCCTTTAAAACAGAAATATTCATCTGATTCTTCATTTTTAATAGTTTTTAAGTGCATTTTGTTAAGTGAACTATAATTCTTTTCAATAAATTTAATTATAGTTTTATCGGAAGTTAAGTATGGGCATGTAACTAAAAGTGTATTTGCATCTGGAAAGCGAAAATACATATTCTTATTACGTTTACGTTCTACTTCAATATTAACAGATATATCATTAAACACAATTTCCATATTTGTACCTCCCTAAAAATAATTTTACCATATAAAAAAAGGTATTAACATACCTTTTTATTTTATATTACTTAGATAAATCAACGACTTGTTTATTAACATTATCTAAAATATTAACATCCATTTTTTTAACTTTAAGAATTTCATTTATTATCTTTTCATTTTCTTCTAATAAGATAGCGTAAATAATAAAGTCATTCCACAAGACAACTTCTTCTTTTTCACTTTGTGATAAATTACTAAAGTCATGAATAAAGTTTTTCATGCCAACAATTTGTTCTACTAAAACTTTACCTTCACTAGTTCTATCATATTTATCATTAGCATCGACAAAATAATATGTTATTGCTCTAGCTCTTAAATAAAATGGCATAGAAAATAATGCAAATAAAGCAACAACAGCAAATGTACCAACAATAGCAACTGGAATTGATTCAACATACATATCGTATGTTAATTGTTTAAATTCTTTATCATTTTTTATCATATCGATAATTACTTGTTGATCTTCAATATCTTTTGTTATAACTTCATATTTATCCATGTTGTCCATTAATTTTTGACCAACAGGTGTAACTAAATAACATCCACCAATAATAGCTGATAGAAATAAAACTCCAACCCATTTAAAAATTGTTAAAATAGCTCCTGAAAAAAAGCCATGTTTTTTTCTTTTTTCAACTATATATCCATCACTTATAGCTTCATTAGTTGATACTTTTTTCCACTCTTTTATACTTAATACGTTTAAATTATTATTAAGTAAATAACTATAAAGAAGTTTATCACTTTCTTTTAAATTATCTATACTCGCATCTTTATTAATAACAATTTCTTTTTTATTATTAAAAGATATTAATTTTTTATTATATAAATTTAAAATAGATGCTGCTAAATCTTTTTTTGTTTCAATTTCTAAATCTGTAAGTAAACTAATTTCTGATGGAGTTATACCATCAAATCTTTCTCTAAAATACTCAATGTTTTCAATTACTTCATATTTAGTATTATGTTTTAGTATTCTTTTTCTTGGAATTCTATATGCAAGATATATAGCAAGAATGATAAAGTTTTTAACAATAATGTATAAAATAAATAGCCATATTAAATAAAAGAATAATAAAATTGATATAAGTTTACTACCACCTATAGCTTTAAAAGCATGAAATCCTTCACTAAAAAAGTTATAAAAAGGGATGCACCTTATAATACATAAAGCTGCAACTGCTATATCTAGCACTAATAATAGTTTTTCTTTCTTAGTTTTGATTCTCTTAGTTTTCATATATTACCACCAATATAATTTTACCATAATAAAAAAGGTATATAAATACCTTTTATATTATGTAATTATTTATTTCTTTTTCTTGAATTGTTTTGATTATTTATATTTTCATTTACTGCTTTATATCCTTCAAGTATTGGTGATTCATCTAAATCAGGATTCCAAAATCCCTCTGTTCTATAAGATAGATCAGGTATGATACCATATTCTTCGTAATTTACAGGAAGAAGAATTACATTAAGTTTTTGTTTTGATAACTTAGTAGCAACATCTCTAGCAGCATCTTTAGCAGTGTTATCGTAAAAACTAAAACGATAATCTAAAACAGTATCTCCATCTTCATCTGTTCTTGAAACTAAATTGTCAAAATAACAAAAACCATTTTCAGTTTTTAAACAAACATATCTTAAACTATATTGGTCATAACAATCTTTACGTTCAAAAGATAAATAAATTGGGGCTACTAATCTGTCATCATCAATAACACAAACGGCATCATAAATTAAATTATTTTCAACTTTTTCAGCATATTTAGTATGAGTAATCATACTAGTATGCATCATGGAACCAACCGAAAATTTTAAATTTCCAAATAAATCACGTAAAATTACTTCTGTATCTTTATTTATATTAATTAAATATTTTAGTTGCATAATAGGATCATACTTCATTTATAAAACCTCCTAAAAGTTAAATAATATTATATAGATATTATAAATATTAGTAAAGAAAAAAGTACAATTTCTTGTACTTTTAACTATTAAATTAGAAACCTCCTCGGCCTCCGCCTCCACCACCGAAGCCTCCGCCGAATGAGCCACCTCCACCAAATCCTCCACCAGAAGAACTTGATGAATAAGCATTAGCTCTTGATGCAGCATATGCTCTTTTTCCATCTGAAACTGCTTTAGTAAATGAATGATTAATTGAATCATATAAATATAATCTTGTAAAGGTATTTGTTGTGCTCATAGATTCATATTCATCTAATTCTTTTATTCTTACATTCATTACTTTTTGTACTTTATCAGCAATACCAAATATAGTTGCATATACTAAATATCTTTCCCAAAGTTTTATTTCTGGTAATTCTTTTACATCGAACGTTCCAAAATCTTTTAAGAAATTTTTAAAGGCATTCCATTTTTTTACGTGAAGTGCACCTTTTTCATTATATGCTTTAGCACCTGCAGTAACACATAAAAGTGCAATAGCAATAAATATTTGTAAATAAACAAGTGGATAATCAACGCCATAACTTCCACCTAGTACGGCAATAATTATTGATATAATAAATATACCTACAGATACAAGGTATCCTTTTGTTTTATCTTTAAAGAATTTTTGCTTATTACCTTCACTTTTAACTTTGTTCATCCATCTATTATATGATGCGTTAAATTTTGAACCTGTTGATAAACTTGATGCATAAGATTTTAACTGTTTTGTTGTAAACTCTCCATCTTTACCAACTGTTTCAAATAAGAATTCAACTAAGAAAGTATCTGATTCATTTAGTTCTTCTTTAGATAAAAGTTTGAAACGATAATTTTTATTTTTACCTTTAGTATCTTTTGCATCTAATATTTCTTCAGTTTCAATTTTCTTTTTGTATATTAGATTCATAATAGCAGCAGTTAAAGCATTTGGTGTTAAATTTTTACTATATAAGTAATCAATAACTTCTACATTATAGTCTTCAATAAATTCACGATAGTATTTAGCATAAAAATCAACTTTTGGCTTTTTAATATATTTAAAATAAATATAGATAAAACCAAGTGCTATTACTCCACAAATTATATATGATGCTGTTTTAAATGCTTCATATATTTTTCTTAATTTTTCTCTTTTTTGATTTGCTAATTCAGCACGATACTCTTCAACCTCAACTATACCATCTAAACCATCTTTATAAAAATGATCTAGTTCATAATCATCAGTAATCATATCTTTATCAAATGTAGCTCTAATATCTAGAAGATCGTCAGTGTTTACTTTCGAAGAAGTTACTTCAAAGCCAACAAGTTCACCATTTTCTTTGATATATGAAATATTCGAATCAAGTATATCGTGTGTCCATATTCTAAAGGTTTCTTTAGTATCTGATCTTGGTAGATAAACTTTAATTCTTACATCCTTCATGTTTGCTCTATCATCATCTGATGAAAATATTTCCCAGTAAAGTTCGGCAACATCATTATGCATTACAACTATATTATCAAGTGTATACTCAAGTAAGAAACCAACACTTTGATTATGAGTTGCATTATAAATCATATATTTATTTTGATTTGGTTGATAATCAACTGTGTATTTAAATTGATCACCTAGTTCAGCATATGAAACTTCATCAAACTCTGTAAAATCTGTATCATCAAAATTATCATATGAGATACTGTTTAATCTCTTTGCAGATACTTTAAAATTTTTGATACCATCAAAGTTGTATATAGCATTATTTTCGTAATTATCACTTGAAAGTGATAAATTTGGATTTTGGAATGCTAAATTAACTTTGATTCCGTTAAAAGATCCATCATATACAATTAATTCTTTAACGTCTACATCGCCGTTTTCTTTTACTTTAAGTAAAAAATAATCATGTGTAATATCAAAATCAACGTCATTTACTGCACTTTGAGAAAAAGCTACTATAGGCAAAATAAAAAAAGAAAGAATTGCAATTAAAATTCGTTTCATAATTATATCCTCCTTCTTTAAAAAAAGCTTACTTTTTATTAAGTAAGCTTAAAATTTAACTTCAACGTTTTGTCTTTCAGCTTCAGTAGCTTGGAAGAAAGCTTCTTTTCTAAATCCGAATAAACCAGCAACAATATTAGTTGGAATAGTTTCAACTTTGTTATTGTATTGAAGAACTGTGTCATTATAAAATTGTCTTGCATAAGCAATTTTTTCTTCAGTTTCTTTTAGATCGTCTTGCATTTTAACGAAGTTAGTATTAGCTTTTAAATCTGGATAAGCTTCAGTTAAAGCAAATAATTTAGATATTGCTTGAGTAAGTTCTCCATTAGCTTCCATTTGAGCCTCAGGTGTAGTTGCACTTAAATAAGTATTACGTGCTTTAACAACGTTTTCTAAAGTCTCACTTTCATGTTTAGTATAACCTTTAACAGTTTCTACTAAGTTAGGAATTAAGTCAAATCTTCTTTTAAGTTGTACATCGATTTGTGCCCATTGATCTCTAACTCTATTTCTTAATCTTACTAGGCCATTATAAGCTCCAACTAACCATAAAATGATGAAACCTACAACACCAATTACTATCCATGCCCATGTTGGCATAAAATCACTCTCCTTATTTCTAATATGACATTACTATATCATATTTTTACGTTTTTTTCAATATACATAAAAATATTAAAAAAGAACTAAACTTGCATTAGTTCTTCTTCTTTTTCTTTAATCTTATCTTCAATAATCTTATTATATTTATTTGTAAGTTCTTGAATATCCTCTAAATAAAGTTTTTCTTCATCTTCTGGAAGTTCTAATTTCTTTAAATCATTATTAGCATCTTGTCTTACATTTCTAACAGCAACTTTTCCATCTTCACCAATTTGTTTAGCTTGTTTAACATATTCTCTTCTTCTTTCCTCATTAAGTTCTGGAATAGTTAAAATAATCATTTCACCATTATTTGTAGGTGTAATTCCTAAATTTGCTTCATTAATTGCTCTTTCAATTTCTTTTAAAGCTGATTTATCAAATGGTTTAATAAAAAGTTGTCTTGCCTCTGGTACAGTTATATTAGCAAGAGATTGTATTGGAGTTGGTGTTCCATAGTATTCTGCTTGAATTCCATTAAGCATAGCAGGGTTAGCTCTACCAGCTCTAATATTTAAAAGTCTTGAATCCATTGTATCAATAGCTTTAATCATTTTAAGTTCGATATCATTCATATCCATAAATCATCTCTCCTTTAATTAAGTTCTATAGTATCATTATAGCTTTCTTGTGAAGTTTTTACAATAACTCTTATTAAAAGTTTTCCTGTACGATTATAGTATAAAGCAGCATTATCAATTGTAATACTATTTAGTGTTTCTTCAATGTTAATTGTATTTTCTTCACCAAAATCTGCTTGATCAGCATTAAGTTTTTCAGCAACTTTATTTTTTACATCATCAATAGTTAAATTATTGTAACCAAGAACTGTTTGATTAGATAATTGTTTACCATTTGATAAACTAAAATTATATGTTTTAACACCAGTTATTGTACTTCCTGTATAACAGTTAAATTCTCCATCTATTACTATTATACTTATATATTTACTTGATTCGATAGAAGCATAATTTCTTTCTCTTGCGTAGAAAACATCATCTTCATCATAAAGTATTTCTCTTGATTTATCAATTTCACTTTCACTTATTTTTTTAACAGATGCTCTTATTTCATCATTTTCCTTTTTTAATATTTCATTAAGTGTATCAGTATTAATTATATTTATAACTATATCTTTATGAACTATTTCAGGGTCTTGAGTAATTGGAGTTTCGTTTTCAAAATATATGAAATCTTTATCAGCATCTACTTTAATTTTATTAGCTTCCTGTTTTTTTATTTGTGATTTTTGATCTTCACTTGTTAAGTATTTAGTTACAAAATAACCACCTACTACTAAGAAAAGAACAAAAAAGACAAATATTAAACTACCTACAAAATCTCTTCTTCTTTCTAAATTCCTATTCATTAGTCAAATACCCTTCTATTATGTTAATTAATACTTCTCTTTTTTCATTTAACTTTTCATCTGTTAAAATATCACTACTAGTTTTTTTACCATGTTGTAAAACTAAATCATCATCAATTGCGTATAAATCTCCATTTTTAATAAAAATTAAAGATGGCGCATATAAATCTTGATTGCCCAAGTCATCTGTTATTAAATAATCAGAAAGTTTAGATACAATCTTTTGGTATGTTGCATTGCTAGTTTCTTTATCTGTTTTAAAGTCATAGTAATATATAGTTTCTATTTCATAATTAATTGCTATTTCATTTATCAATTCACCATATGATGAACATAAGTCATTTTTTTCAAAGCATGCATAAACAATGAAACTGTCACTACTTGAATTTAGTTTTGACAATAGTTTTGAATGGTTAATAGATTCAAAAACATAGGCACTTCCAAAGAAAGAATCATTACTACTAATTTTTGATCCCTTTTTAGATTTACTACTATTTTGATTTAATGTACCAAAATAAACAAATCCAGCTATACATAAAATGAAAACTATAATTTTTATGACTTTTTTCATATAAACCACCTATACAAATTATTATACACTTGTGCATGTGTTTAATAAAGAAATTAAAAGACACTTTACTAATAAAGTGTCTATTTTATTTATAAAATATTAGTTAGTACCATTAACCTGATTCATTACTTCTTCAGCAAAGTTGTCTTCTCTTTTTTGCATTCCTTCGCCTACTTCATAACGTACCATTGATTTAATTGTACCTTTGTTATTTTTAACATAAGTTTCAACATCGATGTCACCATCTTTGATGAATGCTTGTTTAGTTAAACAAATTTCTTTGTAAAATTTATTAATTCTACCAGCAACCATTTTTTCAGCTATATCAGCAGGTTTTCCTTCATTCATAGCTTGTTCTTTTAATATTTTCTTTTCTTCTTCAACTTCAGCTTCTGGAACATCAGTTGTAAATACATATTTAGGTTTCATAGCAGCAGCTTGCATTGCAACGTCTTTAGCAACATCTTCTGAAGCTCCTTCAGTAACAACTACTACAGCAATTTTTCCACCCATATGTAAATATGCTCCGAAGAAATCAGCATCTGTTTTTTCAATTACTTCAAATCTTCTGAATGAAAGTTTTTCACCAATCTTTGCAACTTTTGCAACGATTAAATCAGAAATAGTTCCTTCACTTGATTTAAGAGCTAAAGCATCGTCCATAGTTTTAGCATCACTATTTAAAATAGCATTACCAATTTCATCGATCATTGCTTTAAATTCTTCATTTTTAGAAACGAAGTCTGTTTCAGAGTTAACTTCTAAAATAACAGCTTTATTTCCTTCAACATAGATATTTGCTAAACCTTCTGCAGCAATTCTTGATTCCTTTTTAGCAGATTTAGAAATACCTTTTTCACGAAGCCAGTTAGCAGCTTCATCCATATTTCCATTACATTCGCTAAGAGCTTTTTTGCAATCCATCATTCCAGCTCCAGTAGCTTCACGTAATTCTTTAACCATACTAGCAGTTATTTCCATAATTATTAAATCCCTTTCTTTATTATCCAAGAACTTTTACAAGTTCATCTTTTTTCATTGTTGAGTAACCTTTAATACCTTTTTCTTTAGCAATAGCTTTAAGTTCAGTTAAAGTTTTAGAAGATAGATCTTCTTTAGCTTCTTTTTTAGCAGGAGCTTTCTTTTCTTCTTTTACTTCTTCTTTTTCTTCAGTTTTTTTAGTTTCTTTTTTTGCAACTTTTTCTTCTTTAACTTCTTCTTTAGCAGTTTCTTCAACTACTTCTTCTTTTTTAGCTTTTTTAGAAGTTTTTTCTTCTTTAGCTTCTTCTTTAAGTTCATCTTTTTGAGATTTAACTTTAGTTTCATCTTCAGTTACATAATCAACAATTTCTAAGCCACGTGATTCACAAATAGCATTTGCAAGTACTCCAAGAATAACTTTTACTGATCTAACAGCATCATCGTTACCAGGAATAACAAAGTCTACATCATCTGGATCACAGTTTGTATCAACAATACCAAATACAGGTATATTAAGTTTTCTTGCTTCATGGATAGCGTTAGCTTCCTTCTTAGGATCAACAATAATAATTGCTTGAGGAAGTTTAACCATTTCACGGATACCACCTAAAACTTTTTCAAGTTTATCATGTTCTTTTTTAAGACCAATAACTTCTTTTTTAGGAAGTAAATCAAATTTTCCGTCTTCTTCCATTTTTTCAATTTGTTCTAATCTTTTTACACGACTTCTGATAGTTCTGAAGTTTGTAAGAGTACCACCTAACCATCTTTCAGTTACATAATAAGATTGACTTCTTATTGCTTCTTCTTTAGCTACTTCGCTAGCTTGTTTTTTAGTACCAACAAATAAGAAATTTCCTCCGTTATCTGCAATACTTTTAATTTCTGCATAAGCTTCTTCGATTAAAGCTTGTGTCTTTTGTAAATCGATAATATAAATATCATCCCTAGATGTAAAAATATACTCTTTCATTTTTGGATTCCATCTTTTTGTTTGATGTCCAAAATGAACTCCAGCTTCTAATAAATAATTCATTGACACAACTGTCATAATATCACCCTTTCGTTAGTCTTCCATTTACTTCATCTTTATACATCACCAATTAGGCACTAGACATATAAATCTATAAATGTGTAATTTAAAAAAGCCATTAGTATTATATCACATTT